>NZEI01000113.1 GCA_002690405.1 Gammaproteobacteria bacterium | reverse complement strand
GAGATACTATTTTAGGGTTTTATTATCAATCTCTCGTTACACTGATTGATACACATATATAATAAACCAAGTCCTTATCAAAAAAATATAAACGTTTATAATCAGATAAATGGACGACTGTCCACGGCACATTTTATATGAGAATTGGAGCGGGCGAAGAGGGGTTCGAAGCCTATACACTGCACCATTTCAAGGCTGTTTCCAGTTATATCAATAGCTTATCATATCAGTAGATATGGTCAACTATCAAAACCTTACCTGCAACCTTACCTGAACCTAGGTCCAAGTCCCTGGGTTTAAGTTCCAACAATCGCACTCCTCGAACCTCGAAACGGGGTTACTGATGCTGTTTGGCTATCAGCTTTGGGTCTTGTTCAAGGGGGTGGGGGTTAAAAGAGCCAGGTCTGCGGCTCTNGGACCGNGGTCNTNNGATGGGTTGATAGAGTTATTACGCTGGTTATTCTTTGAATAGATAAGGAACCATAGCACTCCAAACACCATCCTTCTTCAATCGATGATAGATCGCAGCANCAATNTGTAATGCTATCAAAAAATAAGAGATTGATACAGATATCCCATGTAATTCTGTAACCACCCCTATAATCATCCCTTCAGTAAAACCCATGTAAAACAATTGACCGATAGTTAGCCCAGTTAGTGCAATGGCAGATAAAGCTACATACATTGCTTTATGAACAATCGCTGAAATCCAAATTTGCCATTTTGGAGCTTCTTTTTGCAAAGCGGATATTTGCGTCTTTGACATGTATATATATCGGAACAATATGAGTGCTAGAAATATGAGTGCAAATTGCATCTCAAATTTGAGAAGAGCTCGACTATGTAAGTCACTAATTTCATTTACCTGTTTGGTTATACCATAGGCGAAAATAATGACCGTGAACCAATGGAAAGATTTGGCCAAAATTGAATAATGTTTGTTTGTTGATGCCACGAAAATTATTCCCGNATCTTACAATATGGTCTGACCAGT
Organism: Gammaproteobacteria bacterium; assembly: GCA_002690405.1. Lineage (GTDB taxonomy): Bacteria > Pseudomonadota > Gammaproteobacteria > Pseudomonadales > Azotimanducaceae > UBA4421. The sequence continues at coordinate 5,926 of NZEI01000113.1, read as the reverse complement.
ATTTTCCCAATCTTTGATAAATTGCGATAAACCATTTGTGGTTAAAGGATGCTCAATTAGTTTTTTTGCAATAGAGGGTGGAATGGTTCCAATATGCGATCCTGCTAGGGCTGCATCCATGACATGATTCACTGTGCGCAACGAGGCNGCAATGATTTGTGTTTCAAAGCCATAATTATCATAGATGGTCCGAATATCACGAAGTAATTGGGCGCCATCAAGGCCAATATCNTCGAGCCTGCCAACAAAAGGTGAGATGTAGGTGGCGCCAGATTTTGCAGCTAGTAAAGCCTGCATAGCAGTGAAGCATAAAGTAACATTTGTCTTGATCCCACGATTTTTAAAATATGCGCAAGCAATCAAACCATCCTGTGTTAATGGCAATTTAACCACCACATTATCAGCAATATTAGCTAAGGCTTCGCCTTCTTTAATCATCATATCAACTTCGGTAGAGGCGACCTCTGCTGAAACAGGTGTATAAGTTAGGTGACAAATTTCAGCAATAACATCTTTAAAATCTCTGCCTGATTTTGCAATCAATGATGGGTTGGTTGTCACGCCATCAACAAAACCTAGGTCAATCATTTGCGTGATATCGGCTACCTCAGCTGTATCCATAAAAAATTTCATAAATAATCTCCCTTCTCTTTGCCTTTATGGTTTGTGAGGAGCAAATTTATTTTAAAAGTAAATCTGCCCGTCTTGAATGATTGAACACGTGATGCGCATTTGTGAGATCATTGTGCTGAACCCTCAACGAGGCCTGTTCATGTGATAATCCATTATCAATCCAGCGATTGAGTAATCGCTTTTGAAGTGTTTCTATTTCTGGAGAGATGAAAATAGTAGCATCGAAATGCCTCTGTAGCTGCGCCCATGGCTCGTAATTAAGCAACAAATAATTGCCTTCAATTACAATAACAGGCGTTTTTGGGTGTATTTCTATAGCATTATCAATGACCTTATCTTGGCCCCTATCAAACTGAGGATAAAAGGATATTTCATCACAATGAGTAGCCTTTTCAATAGCCTCACAAAATCCTGACGTGTCGAAAGTTTCAGGTGATCCTTTTCGTTCTAACAATCCCTGATCTCTCAGCAAATCATTATCAAGATGAAACCCATCCATGGGTATGAGTGCCGCATGCGGTATAAAATTTTTACTGTTCTGATTAAGCTTATCAACAAGAGTTTCAGCCAAAGTGGTTTTACCAGACCCAGGAGGTCCAGATATCGCAATCAGAATGCGCTTTTTTTGCCCATTACACGTCCTTAGCAACTCATGAGACGCTTTAACATTTTCTACTAATGTAGACTTTGCCATTATCTCAACCCTGCTTCTTCTGGCGCCAATGCCCCTGTCATTAATGCGACTGCATCTGACATTGAATAGTCTTTTGGCTTAATTACCCCTAGGCGTTTGCCAAGGCGGTGAATGTGGATTCTATCTGCCACCTCAAAGACATGAGGCATATTATGGCTGATAAGAATTATAGGAATGCCGCGCGATTTGACTTCTAGAATGAGGTCAAGTACACGTCTGCCTTCCTTTACACCTAAAGCTGCTGTGGGCTCATCGAGAATCACAACATTAGAACCAAAAGCAACAGCGCGCGCGACAGCGACACCTTGTCTCTGGCCACCAGATAGTGTTTCTACTTTTTGCTCAATATTTTGAATAGTCAGCAACCCCAATTCGGAGAGCTTTTGGCGCGCTAATTCATTCATTTTCTTTTTATCGAGTTGCCGGAAAATAGTGCCGAGCACACCTTTTTTTCGTATTTCGCGTCCCATAAACATATTATCTGCAATGGACAGAGCCGGTGACATGGCGAGTGTCTGATAGACCGTTTCAATGCCATAGTCTCTGGCATTAAGAGGCGAGGTGAAAAACACTTCTTTGCCGTTTAACTCTATCGTCCCACTATCTGGAGTAATTGCGCCTGATAGGGCTTTAATTAAAGTTGATTTACCTGCGCCATTGTCGCCTATAACAGCCAAGATTTCGCCAGGCATAAGCTCAAAGTTGCAATTCTCCATTGCTGTTACACGGCCGTAACGCTTTGTCAGATTTCGGGCTTGTAAAATAGGCGTGGACATTATGCACTTGCCTTTCTGATGTATTGATCGGCAGAAACGGCAGCTATAATCAAGATGCCAATTAACAGATATGTCCATTGGACATCAGCGCCCATCAAACGCAATCCAAGCGTGAATACACCTACAATCAACGCGCCGAAAAGCGAGCCTGCGATTGACCCTCGACCACCAAATAGTGAAATTCCGCCAATTACAACTGCTGTGATAGATTCAATGTTGGCCAATTGACCAGCTTGTGGGGAAACAGACCCGAGGCGCCCAATTAGCACCCAACCAGCAAGTGCACAAATCAGTCCTGCTAGCGCATAAACAGAGATAAGAGTTTTGGAAACATTAACACCAGATAATTCCGCTGCATCAGGGTCATCGCCAACAGCATAAACATGCCTTCCCCATGCTGTCTGTGTAAGCACATAAGATAAAATTACAAACAAAATAAGAAGCAGAATAACGCCATAGGTGAATACCGCCCCACCAAGCTGGATCGTGTTGCCAAAATATTGCAGGAGAGGGGCGTCACGAGCAATGTCTTGGCTGCGAATAACCTCACTTCCAGAATACAGAAAATTGATTGCTAATGCGATTTGCCACATACCCAAAGTTACGATGAAAGGCGGCAATTTCACTTTAGCAACTAAAATGCCGTTCACTGTGCCAATAAGTAAGCCAACCAGCAAGCCTGTGACGATAGCAAATTCTGCAGGTATCCCGTAATCAAAGGATAGCTTGCCCATGATAACAGATGACAAGACCATGATGGCGCCCACTGACAGGTCAATGCCTGCTGTTAGAATAATTAAGGATTGGGCACTCGCAACAATTCCAACAATGGCCACTTGCTGAAGGATTAATGTTAAGGTAAATGGCGAGAAAAAACGCTCGCCAACCACAAGACTGAAGACAATAACAGCACCAAGAAGCACAACAAACGGCACGATAGCAGGGTAGTTATGAANCAAATTTGNTATTTTACGTTTTAAAGACTGCTCATCGTGAGCGAAGTTAGCAATCGCATCATTTGTTGCATCTTGCGTCTGAGAAAAATCGTTTGATTCAGCCATAAGGGCCTCGACCGAAANGTTTGATGTTTATAAATATNTTNAGGAAAANNTATGAGAGCGCACAAGACGCTCTCATAATTTTTAGGAGNAATTAACCCCAGCAAAGGGCTTCACCTTCTGCCACAGAAAGTTGATCCAAGCCTGATACTGGCGCATCTGTGATGAGGCCTACACCTGTATCAAAGAATGCTTTGCCTGGTGTAGCTGCCGGCATTTCNCCAGTCTGAACAGCTTTGACGATAGCTTCAACACCAAGGCCGGCCATATCAAGTGGGTATTGCTGCGCTGTGGCGCCGATTACGCCCGCACCAACATCAGCAACACCTGGGCAGCCACCATCGACAGACACGATGATTACATCATTTTGACGACCAACTGATTTCAGTGCCTCATAGGCACCTGCTGCTGCAGGTTCGTTAATAGTGTAAACGACATTTATGCCTGGATCGATTGCTAGGAGGTTTTCCATACCTTTACGACCACCTTCTGCGTTACCGTTTGATAATTCGTGTCCAACAATGCGGGAATCTGTTTCATCACCCCATTTATTTGGGTCACCTAATTCAACGCCAAAGCCTTTAAGGAAACCTTGGTTGCGGAGAACACCAACGGTTGGCTGAGAGACGTTAATATTCAATAANCCAATTTTTGCTTTTGATGTGTCGCCCATTGTTTTAGCTGCCCATGCACCGATCAATTCGCCTGCAAGGAAGTTATCTGTCGCAAACGTCATGTCTGCGGCATTAATTGGATCAAGTGGTGTATCCAATGCTAATACAACAAGGCCAGCATCACGCGCTTGCTTTACAGAAGATGTAATAGCTTTGGTGTCAGAGGCCACTAGAAGGATGCCGCCAGCTCCTGAGGCGATGCATGTTTCAATCGCAGCGACTTGCGTTTCATGGTCACCATCATATTTGCCAGCATATGAGCGCAATTCAACACCCATTTCTGCTGCTTTCGCGAAAGCACCTTGCGCCATTTTAACAAAAAATGGGTTTGTGGCATCTTTGGTAATCAGGCAGACACTTGTATCTGCTGCTTTAGCAGGTACGGCTGCCATCATGAATGTTGCAGCCAATGCGGCAACGCTTGATTTTATAAGGTTCATTTTTCTACTCCCTTTCAATTTGGTAATCGGTTTATTTCACCGATTTCTCTTTATTAACGACACCTGGATTTCTGGAGGATATGACACACAGGTGTCATGAAAGACGCTCTTTCTCACCAGCAAAACAATTGCCAATAACGGTAGGCTAATCGAAGAAATTTCATCCTGTCAATAAATAATTCCTTATGAATTAATAATTATTTATGTATTTTGAAATCTCGATCCAATTATGCTTATATGATATTTCATCAGAAAGTAATTATTCAAATTCATGTAGAATGGCAGCTATAGTAGCAGGTGTAAGGCGAGATGAAGAGCAGCAAAGGTGAAACAAAAACAAAGCGTTACCATAATTTAAAAGGCACCAACCAAGTTGCCATGGGGAGCTTTAATGAATTGCTTGTTTTACAACTCATTCGAGAACATGGCGAACTTTCGAAGGTTGAGGCAACCCATGCAACCGGATTATCAGCTAACGCCATTTCAACAATTTTTCGCTCTTTGGAAAATAACGGTCTTATTTTGAAAGGGGAGCCGATTCGAGGAAAAGTTGGTCAGCCTTCCACGCCGTTACGCCTTAACCCAGATGCAAATTATTACGTTGCCATGAAAATTGGGCGTCGTAGCTTTGAGCTCTGTTTGATTGATTTTGTCGGCAATGTCATTGCGCATAAAGAGGAGTTGCAAAATTACCCAACACCTTCAAAATTTATTGCCTTTTTAGAGGAAAATCTGGATGAGCTATTCGCAGCCTCTCACCTCTCAAAAGGAGATGTATCTCATATGGCAATTGCAATGCCCTTTGAGTTGTGGAGCTGGGCAGATGATTTTGGTGCGCCGAAAGATGAGCTGGCAGCTTGGAAGATGTTTGATCTTCATAACGCAATCAGAGATATAGCACCTTGGAAAATATTAATTGAAAATGATGGTACGGCCGCTTGTCGTGCAGAAGCTGTGTTTGGTAATCATCGAGATAAACAAGATTGGATTTATTTTTATATAGGCACTTTCATAGGTGGGGGTATTGTTTTAAATGGGAGCGTTTTTACTGGTAGACGAGGCAATGCTGGTGGTTTTGGCCCAATGCGTGTGCCTGGAATAGAGGGTGGCAATAGGCTTGTAGATCATGCTTCTCTCGTTGTGCTTGAACGCATGATATCGAATGACGGTTTTGGATTGCACGCGCTCAATCAGCACATATCAGATTGGTCTTGTTTTGAACCTCATTTATCAAATTGGGTAAAACGATGCTCAGATGCACTTTCGAAGGCGATTGTATCTTCCCTATCCGTCTTGGATTTTGAGGCTGTTGTCATAGATGGGGCTATGCCGGAAGAGGTAAGACTGCAAATTGTTCAGCAAGTTGAGACAAACCTGAAAAAAACAGATATGCAAGGTATCGTAAAACCAGCCATTGAAGAAGGGCAAGTCGGACGACTTGGACGCACACTTGGTGCAGCTGCAGCACTCATATCAGAAGAGTATATGCTAGACCAAAACAACCTACTTCGTGCATAATTTACGCCAAGCAAGCCTGTCAGAGAGTGCCGCCGCGGACTTGGCCGCTTTTGCCTCTGACTTTGTCCGAAGGGAGACCTCGATCTTTTTCTTCTTAAACCGATGACGGAGATCCGAAGGCACCGCCCTCGAG
>NZEI01000112.1 GCA_002690405.1 Gammaproteobacteria bacterium | reverse complement strand
AGTCGTAACCTTTAAGTTGACTACTTACTCTAGCCAAAACCACTAAATTTGGCGAGGCTGCAGCCGATTGGGCATAACAGGAAGATTGGAGCAAAAACACAGACCGGATCAGGCTTTATGATTTTATCCTTGACTGTGCTGCAACAATAGCGAGCAAAGTTCAGATAACCGTTTTCTGGCACTGATTTTGCTTAGTTCGAGTCAACAGCGCAAATAAAACACGCAGCTACGAGGAATGACATGGCAGAAATAGATTATATCAACACGCTTGGCGCTGGCGCCGGCTTTGATAGCAAAAGCATTGTCGCGGCCCTCGTAAATGCGGAAAAGGCGCCCTCTGAAAATCGTATTCAACGCAAGATTGACACGAGCGAAGCGCAAATAAGTGCTATCGGCCAAGCTATATCAGCGTTTAATGAACTTCAGGAAGCTGCGAAGACCTTGGACGATCTGTCTGATTTTAGCAACTTCACTACTTCCAATAGTGCCACTACAGCTATGACCGTTAGCGCGAGCAGCGGCGCTAGCACGGGAGCGCATAGTGTCGGCATTTCGTCAATCGCAAAGGAGCAGCGAACCACCATAACCCCTGACGGTGCTAGCGTCTTTACTAGCTCTAATCAATTATTAAATAGCGGCAACACCTTTAGCATCGACATCGCCATAGGATCACCAAGCGCAACGACTCACTCCGTCGCTGTCTCTACCGCGACGCCTCAAGGAATCGTTGACGCCATAAATGCCCAAGGCCTAGACGTATCCGCGCAGCTGATAGACCANGGNACCGCTGGAACGAATTATGTGATNCAGTTAGTCGGCAAAAGCGGAACNGCAAATCAGTTTTCNTTCACGCCATCCGTAANCAGNATGCTTTCNGCGTCNACCCCNAGCGCACAGGCCGCATCAGACGCAACCATNACCGTTAATGGGATTCAATTCACTAGATCGACCAACAAAATAGAGGACGTAATCCCCGGCGTGACGCTTTCGATTAATAGCACCACCTCCTCGGATGCATCTGTAACCATCACGCAAGACACAGCGGAGGTNAAGACTAAGATCGAATCTCTGGTTTCCACCTACAACAATACTATGACTGTGTTGAACGGTCTCACAGACGCGGAATTAGAGGGCGANCTNAANGGGGACTCTATATTTAAACGCTCNGTAGATCAGATTAGAGATACGNTGATCGGCGTCTCTTCCACTCCTGGAACAACCATCACNCGCTTATCCGATATCGGGGTTAGCATCACGAAGACCGGTACTCTTGAGGTTTCAGACTCAACGCTCACAACCGCGTTGTCCAACAGCCTCCCCGACGTCCGAAAATTGTTCTCAGCCGATACAGAGCAGCAAACAAATATCGGCGATGCATCTCGTGGTATCGCCGGAGACATCGTGAAAGCCATAGCAGATCTGAAAGGTTCTTCTGGTTATTTAACGACCAAAACGGCCGCTCTTGGCGACGATATTGCAGACTACAGAGAGGAAATGACTGCTCTCGAAGAAAGAATGGAGGCCTTACAAGCGCGCTATACTAAACAATTTGCTGCGATGAACAATGTTGTTAATGAGATGAACAACACGCGTGATAACCTAATTTCNTCTTTCGAAAANCTGCCTTTCACATCTAAGAACAAGTGACGTCNAAGAAAATAGCAGCTCTCTTAAAATTCGCTCGAACCGATTGCCCTGTTTGCCGATCGGTGAGAAGGCTGGCGCTGATGGCTNCGTTNGNGGGAATAGCNTTTTATTTGCTATAGCGACAGNCNCNCTNTTCTCGACAAACAAAAANCTCTNNCAGACTAGCNAGCCACCNCTNTTTNACGGCAGCNACCGGCAGANTTATTCCGCCTTNACGGCNGAATTTTGCCGCTTAGANAAAGAGTTATATTTTTTTGATTGANTCTCCTAAATNTTTTCGGCANCTACCCGACANCANCTCTGTCGCTTTTTNGCGANGTACGCGCCTAAACGCTGGCGTAGATTTAAAATCAATTGAGGAAAAACAAATGTCCCTTGGCATACATACAAACGTTAGCTCGATGTCAGCGACGCGCGCTCTGCACNCNGCGAGCAAAGAGCTAGAAACATCAATGGAACGCTTAAGCACAGGTAAGCAAATCAACCGTGCNGGCGANGACGCTGCGGGCTTGGCAATCGCCCAGCGAATGGAAGCCCAGATTCGCGGCCTAGATACNGCCGTNAAAAATGCTAACGATGGCATGGCCATGACGAAGTCAATCGAAGGCGCTCTACAGGAAGTTTCTTCTATGCTTCAACGCATGCGGGAGCTTGCGGTTCAATCTGCCAACGGCACAAACACCGGCCAAGATAGGGTCGCTCTAAACGATGAGATGGCTGCACTCAAAGCAGAAATTCAACGAATCGCTGATACAACAACCTACAACGGAAACAAAGTATTAGATGGAACGTTTAACTCTTCTTTGCAAGTTGGAACGAAAGCTCAGGAAACTGTAGCTGTCGCTGTTGACTCCATAGCAACGTCTTCACTTGGTGCATACGTAGCAGCGGGCGAAGCGCAACAAGATCCAATTGCGGCAGCCACTGCAGCGGGCAATAACGAAGTTACAACATCAGAGGTGATTACTATTGTCGGTAATGGTGTCAGCAAATCGTTTACACCGGCTGCTCAAGACTCAGCCAAAACCGTAGCCGCTGCAATCAATGTAGAGACCGGCAACACTGGTGTGACCGCGACCGCCAAAACACTCGCTAAAATAGTAGTAACTGGTTCAGGTAGCCATAATTTCACTATTAATGGTACTGCTACAGGAGCGGCTACCATGGGAGCGACTAATGTTACCGCGATGGTAGACGCCATAAACGACATTTCAGGCACTACCGGTGTCGTGGCTACCGCCAGCGGGAACACTGCTATTATTTTGACTGATGCTGATGGCGATGACATCACTGTTGAAAATGGAACCGCGCTTACAACCGCGTCTGTTCACTCGATCGACCAGGACGGCACAACGTCGGGCGGAAGCGTGGCTCTGGCTGCCGCTAACGGCAACGACGCAACTCGAGTAATGGGTAGCATACAGTTGTCCTCTAGCTCCGTGTTTACTGTAGACAACGAAGGTACGGTAAACTTGGGCTATGTCTCGGAGACAGTAGCTATTTCAGGAATTGACTCAGCAACTCTGACGACAGCAACTGCCGCGACAAATGCTCTGGCAATAATTGATGGAGCAATTGAGAAGGTAGCGAGCATGCGATCTGGTCTTGGTGCCATTGATAACCGGCTACTGCACTCTGTCTCTAACCTGATGGCCGTATCCGACAATACTTCAGCTGCGAAGAGTCTCTTGGAAGATGCAGATTACTCTGCAGAATCTGCGAACTTAGCGAAAGCTCAAGTGTTGATGCAAGCTGGAACGGCTATGTTAGCCCAGGCTAATGCATCGCCTCAGCTGGTTCTACAACTTATTCAGTAAGTTCTTAGACCATCCAAAAAGCGCAAAGTTCTCTTTGCGCTTTTTTTTGCCTGAAATTTCTTGCGACCAAACATCGCTTTTCTTTNGTATCCCCTCCTGTAAGCGCCTNTAANATCACCAAGAGCGCACGCCGATTAGGACAGCACTCGCATTATCAAGCACTGCGCCGACCTCTTTTCTGATCAGTTTTCAAATAACGCCTCCGTGAACTAGTTCGCGCGACCTCCGTGTGAAAACCACATCTCGGAAATTTTTTTGTCTATTTGGCTCAAGTTTCCGTCTGACCTGCCGACCCATCGTACAAAACGGCAAAAAGTTGCCGCTCGATGGCAAAAATTTGCCGATACATTAATCAAGGGGCAGATAAAGTATGACTTCATCAATTTATTCAACAAACACACTTGCCAGTTCGCTTATTCGTGGAATTAATGAAACACAGAACCAGCTAGACCGGTCCTTTGAGAGGCTTAGCACCGGTTTGCGAGTTAATTCCAACCGGGACGACCCATCTTCCATACCAAACATCAGCAGGGCTGCTTCGCAAATATCTAGTCTGTCCGCTGCCTCAAAAAACGCCAGCGCCGCAATGGCACAATTGACTGCCGCTGACTCTGCGCTTAGCGAGGTATCTGAGATGATTCTAAGAATCAAAGACCTGGCTATTCAGGCCTCCAGCGCAGCAATCACAACAACGGACCGAACAGCTTTCGTGGACGAGGCCGCTCTTTTAACCAGCGAGATCGAATCTATAAGCACCCGCGTTAAATCTAACGGCCGAACACTTCTGGATGGCAGTTATGGCGGAATCGTTGCCCACGTTGGCACCCAAGCCTTTGAAACAATTTCGATGTCGATCTCTTCCGCCTCACCGAGCTCAATCGGAACCTATCTGTCGACGGGGCCGACCCGTGATGCGCTAACCGCCGCCCAAACGGCAACAGCCAACACGACCACCACCTCCGAGGATATTGTTTTAACCGCCAATCAAGCCTCCACCACTATCGACGTGGCCGCGAACGACTCCGCAAAAACAGTAGCTGCAAAAGTAAATGCTATAAGCGATAGCACACTTGTGAGCGCGGAAGCCGTAACATTCGCTTCGCTTTTTTCAACGAACGCGAGCAGCGCGAATTATACGGTTTCGATTAATGGCACCAGCACCAGCGCCTTCGCGATCAGCAGTTCCGACGTCACCGACGCGGTCAGCAAAATAAACTTAATCTCTGCAACCACAGGCGTCACCGCCTCGGCTACTGCAGCGAACAAGGTGCTGCTGCAGGATGCAACTGGCGACGACATCACAATAGAGAACGCGGGTGCCGGCAGTGACCTAGATGTCCAAGCCATACAAAGCGACGGCTCAACTACTCAAGGCAGCGCTGTTAGCTTGGGTGTTGGCGCGTCGTCAAACAATGACGCCACGCGGGTGATTGGTACTTTGCGCCTTTTTTCCCATGCTTCGTTTAGCGTAAGCCAAAGCGGCAACACAAGTCTGGGCTATGCGACTACGGAAACACCCTCGTTATCGTCACTGGCATCGATTGATCTCAGCTCTGCTGTCTCTGCGGGCAATAGCCTATCGACGGTAGACGGGGCGATAGAACAATTATCAATGAATCGCGGGAGAATCGGGGCCACACAAAGCCGGCTGGGTTTTGCGGATTCTTTACTGTCGACCCAAACGCTTAACGCCTCTTCGCGGCTCGGAGAATTACAAGATGCTGACTACGCGATGGAGTCAGCAGCACTTGCCAAAACAATGGTTTTGCAACAAATAAACACCGCCCTGCTTGCTCAGGCCAACGCAAGCTCCGAGCTGGTTATCAAGCTTATTGAAAGTGACTAGATCGACGGAGTTTATCGGTGCTGGTGAAGATTAAATTTTTACGGATGGGCTAGCGTAGAACCGGATTTTTCGCTGTTCTCAGGAGGTACCGGAGAGGCCCAAAGACGATTGGTAAGAGTTAAAGAAATCGGCTGTGTAGCCGATATTTACAGTGTTACCAGCGGTTTATGTGGCCAAAAAATAAGGACTCCAAATGCGAGCACAATATGCGACTCGGGCCTACTCTAATCTCGACGCCTCAGGACGTACCGAAGACCGAAGTCCAGCGGAGTTAGTCGTACTACTGTTCGAAAAAGCATGTTCGTGCTTGAAAACAGCAGCGCTTATTCCGATCAATGATACCGACGCGCTAGATCTTACGGACCGGCTTGCCGCCATAGAGCAGTTCCACAAGGCTACGTCTAAAGCGATGCAAATTGTCGTGGCTTTGAGAGAAATGCTCGATATGGAGAGCGGTGGCGGAACAAGTACTCAATTAGCAGAGACTTACACCATTATCGCTAACAACATCTGGTCCGCCTCTAAGTCACAAGACACGGTAAGTTTGACGAAAATCCACAGCGCGCTTTGTGAACTCAGGGATGCCTGGAGAACGCTCGCAGCGGAACAAAACACAGGGCAGTGATTTCCAACATTGGGGTCGGCCACCCAAATCTGGGGCTAGCACCAAAATAGTGGCATGAAAGCTGCAATCAATAATCTTGATGTCAAAAATACTGCAGGCCAGAAAATGATTGCTCGACACGCTCCAGAACACAAACTGGATGAAACAATAAATCTTTTTTCTCGGGGCGA
>NZEI01000111.1 GCA_002690405.1 Gammaproteobacteria bacterium | reverse complement strand
TGCACTTCTGCGACCAGTTGATCCACCAATTCTGTGCTGAGCAGATCTTTAATAATAAGTGCGCCATCCTGACGTAGCAGTTGCACTACATCGGCCGCTGTCGCATCCGCTGTCAAAGTTGTTAGCGCCATAACCTTTCCCCCTATATTTTATCCTTCTGTAATTTCCACTACCGGCACGCCATCATTCTAGGAGCCCGGTGCGACTGCCGTATCTTCCGGCTCTCGAACCGGCATCAAAAATTTCTGCCACATCGTTGGCTCGGTCGGTCCTGTACCCGCTTCCAAAATGGGTTGATCGAGAAATGTACCAAACACCCGATCCCAAAGGATAGCGGCACATCCATAGTTAGTATTGCTTTGCGTCAGATCCGCCGAGTGATGGCAGATGTGGTGCGTATTGGTAGTAAAGACCAGACCAACCCAGCGGGTATTCATAGCCAGATTGGCATGCGCAATCGACGCTTGCGTAACCAACAACAATGCCGCACCTGCTGCTACGGCGCCAATACCAAAAATCAACTCAAGCAGAATCGACGGCAGTAACAAAAAGAACAGTTCCAAAGGGTGGTTCAACCCAAAATTCAGCGCGCTGAGGGTTTTAAAGGAATGATGAGCCCCGTGGCCTGAGACACGCCAGATTATATTCCAGCGGTGCTCCGCTCGGTGAATCCAGTACCAGAGAAATTCGCTGAGTAAGAACATAAAAAACAACTGCACCACTAGCGGCCAGCTGTGAGGCCAGATATCCAGATTCAGCTCTGCTCTCAACTGCGCCAACGGTGCAGCCAACCATAGGTGATACAAAGCGTTCACTGCACCGGAGACAAACAGCAATAGAGTTACGATCACTATGTTGCGCATTTTCACGCGCGCGGGGGACAACCACTCAGTCCGTGCCGGGAAAAAATATTCAGCCAAGCCAAGAATAATTTGCACCGACAGTAAGACCCAAATATAGGTATTAAGATTGCTGGGATCCATCAGCCAAATGCCTATCACACAAGTCAGTAATGCGGGCTGTAGAGCGTAAAATAACAACCTAGCAATGCCACTAGAGGGAGGTGTTGAATTTGCAGTGCTCATATTCTACTCCGCTGAAGCTAAGCTATTTCTCGCTCGGCGTTACTGCCTGCATACAATCTTGAGCAGCTTGCGCGACTGCGCGGGCGCACTTACCAGGCATTAGCCGATCAGCAAACATCTGATGACAGGGCCCGGCAAATATTTCAGGATGCTGTTGCTGCAGCGACTCGAGCATGGCGTCCAAAATCGGCGTATTAGCGTTTGCCGCCATTAAAACCTGCAAATTTTCAGAGCGCCAAGAATAAAACGCATCAATAAAGCGGTTCCTTTTTTTTCTTAGGATACAGCTTTTACTGAGCTGCTACACACATCGAAATTACTTTTTTATCCGCTAGTAGCGTCGATAATTCAAATGCAGCGGTCGTGTAAAATAGGAATCGAGCCTCGCTGATCTATGCATAAAATTTCGATATTCTTTCAACAACTAATCTAAGTGGATAAAACATGGTCGAAACCTGGCCTTTCATGGCATCAAGCGCGACCCCCAAATTGTCTCGCGCAGAGGGTGCTTACCTTTATCTGCAGGGCGACAAAAAGATACTCGATGCCGCTGGTGGAGCGGTAGTAGCAAACATTGGTCATGGACGACGCGAGGTTGCAGATGCAATTCACGCTGCAACTCTGAACGCGACTTACGTAGTTCCGCCCTGGCTAACCCCAGAGCGTCAAGGGCTGGTAGAGGAACTCCGCGACCATTGGCTGCCAGAGCATCTGCCATGTGTACATCTGTGCAGCGGTGGCTCCGAGGCCAACGAATCTGCAATTAAAATCGCTGTGCAGTATCAGGCCGCGATCGGGCAAACCCAGCGCAGACTGATTCTTGCCCGTAACTTGTCATATCACGGCACGACTATAAGCATGGCTGGGTTATCCGGTCACGCGTCAAGAAAACGGGGAATTGAACCCCTTCTTAATGATCACCCCTATATACAAACCCCCTACCCCCTGCGCTGTCCTCTGGGCCCCCACCACCCAGATGCCTGTCAGTTCTATCTGCAGGATCTGGAGGACACCATTCAACGACTCGGTTCTGAGAACATCGCAGCCCTTGTCGCTGAACCAATAAACGGCTCATCGGGTGGCGCCATCACTCCCCCCGACGGCTATTGGCAGGGCGCGCAAGNAATTCTGCAACGACACGGAATTTTGCTCATTATGGATGAGGTNATGACCGGATTTGGTCGNACCGGCGTCGCCTTNGGATCGCAACTCTACANTGTCCANCCNGATCTATTGGTTGCGGGTAAAGGGNTAGCGGGCGGCTACGCNGCTATTGCTGGCGTNTTTGGTCGTGAAGANATAGCNAATGCCATCAGCGCGGCCGGTTTCAACGTTATGTTCCATACCTTTGGCGCGCTACCNCAATCNTGTGCNGCCGCCACCGCAGTACTGAAAATCTTACGCGAGGAAAATTTAGTCCAGCGCGCAGGGGTTATTGGCCAACATACCCTCGAGCGCCTGCAGGCAAGCTTCGGTCAACACCCAAACGTCGCCGAGATTCGCGGTGCTGGCATGCTCATAGGCATAGANATCGTAAAAGACCGCAATACCCTTGAACGCTTTGNTGAAAGCGCGCGCGTCACNGAGCACATCGCTGGAGCGGCGCTGGATGCTGGGGTATTTTTCTACCCCGGCGGCACTGGCGAATACCGCGATGTCATTTGCATCGGCGCGCCCTTTATTATCGATGAGCCGGAGATCGAACTTATGGAAACCGCCCTCGGCGCAGCCCTCGCAAATCTGCCCAAGGGCTANGCCAGCTATAGCGCCCGATATATGGCCTGAAGGAGCGTTAATGAGCGCGGATCGCCCAAAACTCCGTCATGCATTTTGTTCATAACAAAAGCAACGCTCATCTGCGCATCTTGGTCGACCAAAATATTGGATCCGCCCCAGCCGCCCCAAAAACACGCATTCTTATTTGGTGATAACGGCAGCAATTCGGACATAAGACCAAAACCGAGTCCATAAGAAATGGGCACTCCTAATACTAAATCGGTACCAGAAATTCTNGGCTTCATTACCGATGTTGCCGTCTCAGCAGACATTAAATCCACACCAAAGGCGGATCCTTTACATGCCAGGGGCGCCTGTAATTTAGCCACAGATCGCGCATTACCATGGCCGTTTGCTGCAGGTATTTCGGCCTGCCGCCAACCATCAGTCCAAGAATGCTCGACACCAGCGAAGGGACTACGGAAGGTACGTGCGGGAATAGAATTCGCATCGCCGCCATCCGGCGCTNCGCCTTGGCCAAATGGGATAAGACGGCTAATCCGATGAAATTCGTTGGCCGGGACGCCAATAAAGAAATCGGCACCCAGTGGCCCAGCNATTTCTTCTCGGAAATAAGTACCGAGCGATTTTCCAGTAATTCGTCGCACGACCTCGCCGATCAGATAACCCTGCGTAATGGCGTGGTAACCAGGTGCGCTGCCAGGTTCCCACCAAGGNGCTTGGGCCGCCAGCAATGCGACAATTTTGTCCCAATCGTACATGTCGTCAGGCGACANCATTTGGTCCATACCGGACAAACCAGCNGCATGGCTCATCAAATGCCAAACCTTAACCTGCTCTTTGCCGTTTTGTGCAAACTCTGGCCAGTAATCGGCCACATTGCGCTCAAAATCCAGCTGATCACGATCGGCTAGCACCAAGGCACAGAGGAACGACATAGTTTTAGTGGTGCTATAAACATTAACCAGNGTGTCTTCCTGCCAGGGGGCGCTGGCCGCTTCATCTAAATGACCACCCCANAAATCCACNACCATTTCACCACCAATGGTTACCGCAAACGACNCCCCAACATCGTCACCGGAATCAATGCTAGCACTGAGTATGTCGCGCACTTCGGCAAACTTCGGATCGCAGATCCCAGCAATATCGGCCATCACCTTCCCCTCTCATGTAATGCTCAAGTCTTTGATGATACGTGTTTGATTAGCAAATATCGCTTTGCCGGCCTAGTTCACAGCCAATTTTTACTGGGCAAATGTCAGCGATTACGCCAGTCTTAATGCTGGCGAGGAGGAAGTTAGTTCTATGGATCATCAAATTTTTGCGCAGCTACTGGGCAACTACGGCGAATTTGTCGGCGCCGTGGGGGTGGTTATTACGCTCGGATATTTGGCCGTNCAGATCAAACAGAATCGCACCCAAACTCAATCTCAGATCGAACAGAGCCTGTACGAGCAGTGGCAGACCCCAGCAAAAATAATGGCAGACTCGCCACAACTTGCTGACCTATTTTGCCGAGGTCAAAAGTCTCGATCGGCGCTGACTGAGGCGGAGCAAATGCAATTTGATATGTTTTGCTCACTGGGAATCAATACCGTGGAGTTTGCCTTTCGCCTTTCTGANGACGCAGACACCGACCCAGACGGGCCAACCTGGATATCCATTGCCGAATTTTTTCTCGACAGCCCAGGTGGTCGAGAGTTTTGGCACGAACGCCGAGATTTATTTTTCGCAGGCTTTCAAAAATGGATCGAAAGACATTTGGACATCGCCGTACCACCTCACAATTTGTCATCTTAAGTCCAACCAACACGACTGGTGACAATCCGCGCTGGTCGCTACCATAGCCCGGTTGAGCATNAGCAACCTGTACCTACACTAAGGAGCACAATGTCTACTGACACGACTAACCAAGCACGCCAGTGCTTAGAGTGTTTACGCTNAGAAGTGAATGCCGCTTTTTCGCACCTTAAAGCACTGTGCTCAGAAGANGGGCGACTATCCCCTAAATTGCTTGATGAGCAACAAAAGGTCAGTTACGAGCTGGCGTTTTGCGTTGCTGAAATCGAGGCCTCAATGGCAATGCTGAACTATGCGACTGAGACCCAAGCTGAAGCTGATCTATGTCAATCCATCGCCTTTACTTTTTGCGCTGAGAGCATTCGCACCGTCTGGCAGAGATTGTTCAACCATGCACANGAACTCGGATTNGACGACGCCCAACTGCTTCAGTTAATGGGCAGTNCTCCGCTGGC
Organism: Gammaproteobacteria bacterium; assembly: GCA_002690405.1. GTDB lineage: Bacteria > Pseudomonadota > Gammaproteobacteria > Pseudomonadales > Azotimanducaceae > UBA4421. The sequence goes on along the minus strand of NZEI01000111.1, from coordinate 21,558 downwards.
GGATTTTCTTCGGCAGCACGGCAGCAGTAGCCAATTGGCCNAAATTGGCGCAGCGTTACTGGATCGAGGCAATGTACGNCTGCCCACNGGTCTCGGTGAGGAAAAAGACCTCGTGCGTGAGAGCTTTGCCCGTTTTGCCGACGATGTCGTGGTGCCGCAAGCGGAATCGATTCATCGGTTTGATACGGATATTCCGGATTCACTGATTGAGGCCGCAGCGCAAATGGGCTGCTTTGGCACCTGTATTCCGGAGCAGTTTGGCGGCCTTATGCCGAACGATAAGCACGACAGTCTAGGCATGCTAGTAGTCACCGAGGAATTGTCCCGTGNCTCTTTAGGCGCTGCTGGTAGTTTGATCACCCGACCGGAAATCGCCGCTAGAGCACTACTGCATGGCGGCACCGACGAGCAAAAACAATATTTTTTGCCNCGCCTAGCCGCNGGGGAGATGCTTGCTGCCATTTCAATAACGGAACCAGACTATGGCTCTGATGTAGCGTCGTTATCGCTAAAAGCCAGCCAAACGGACAGCGGGTGGATGTTAAACGGCGCTAAAACATGGTGCACCTTCGCCGGCAAAGCTGACGTGATCGTGGTCATCGCCCGNACTGATACAGATCGCTCCAAGGGTCATAAGGGTTTGAGCATGTTCATGGTGGAAAAACCGCGTTTTGCCGGCCATGAATTCAGCCACGAGAATCCCGCAGGCGGACGCTTGGTGGGTCGCGCAATTCCTACAATTGGCTATCGCGGTATGCATTCNTTTGACCTGTCCTTTGAAGATTACGTCGTACCAAATTCCGCACTGGTGGGCGGCACTGCGGGTCAGGGTCAAGGTTTTTATCTCACCATGGCCGGGCTATCTGGCGGGCGCATTCAAACCGCCGCGCGCGCATCCGGCGTAATGCAAGCCGCATTAGAAAAAGCCGTGAGCTACAGTAATGACCGCAAAGTCTTTGGGGCTACCGTGGGGGAATACCAACTTACCCAAGTCAAACTTGCTCGGATGCTTGCAGCACTCACCGCCTCAAGACAGTTTAGTTACGCAGTGGCTAAGCTGATGGACAGCGGCAGCGGTCAAATGGAAGCCAGCCTNGTTAAGCTATTTAGTTGCCGCGCCGCTGAGTGGGTAAGCCGCGAGGCGNTGCAGATACATGGCGGTATGGGTTATGCCGAAGAAACCAGCGTCAGCCGCTATTTTGTAGACGCACGTGTCTTATCTATTTTTGAAGGCGCCGAGGAAACCCTCGCCCTCAAGGTNATCGCACGGGATCTAATNGCAAAAGCCGCCTAGGATGCCGAGNGCAATNCTCGGCCCNTGGGCAACACAGCTAGCGCAGCTCTAGACCAGACAAGTCGCCTTTGTCTCGCCATTTCTCCATCAGCGAAAAGAATTCAATTGGACCGCCGCCATAGGTGTTATTTTGCGGCTGGGTATTTACCTGCCCTTCATTGTTGTAATAACCCGGCGTGCATTTTTCCTGGAAATCCGCTGTCAGCCGCGCCTTCTCAATAATCGTTTGCACCCACTTTTGCTCCGCCGCTTCACTCGCCTCTATCCGCTGAGCACCGCGTTGTTTAAGCCCTTCCATGATGTGAGCTAGATGCACACTCTGCTCATCCAATGAGTAGGTGTAGGTGGCTGTAAAGCCCGACTGTGCCGGGCCAAAAAAGAACGCATTAGGAAAGCCGCGCACATGCATGCCATGAAACGTGGATAAACCGTCTGCCCACTTATCGGAAATCGACAACCCATCTACGCCGTTGATTTGATAGCCGGCGCGTCGGGAATAATCCGTCCCGACCTCAAATCCAGTAGCAAAAATAATGCAGTCCACCGCATATTCTTTGCCGTCGAATACAATGCCGTCCTTGGTAATCAGATCCACACCCTTACCATCGGTATTGACCAAAGTTACATTCGGCAGGTTAAAGGTCGGCAGGTATTCATCATGAAAACACGGTCGCTTACAAAACTGTCGGTAATATGGCTTTAGCGCTTCTGCTGTATCCGGGTCTTCGACTACTTGATCTGCGCGCGCCCTTACCTGCTCCATCTTCTGGTAGTCGGCAAGCTCCATCTCCTCCGCCAGATTCATATATTGGGTGGCTTTATTCGTAAGGTAGGTCTTTAAACCCTGCTGATAAAGTTGCTTCGATGCCACACCAGTGATCGCCCACATTGCCATGCGCCATTTGGACGGTGCTTTGTCACGCAGGCTGCCAAATAACAAACGAAACGCCTCGGTCCAACCATCAGCGACCAAATCCTCCTTTACCGGGGCACCGGTCATAATGGACTCAAAATTGCGCCGGCGTTCGTTCTGCCAACCGGGCGCTTGAGTATTCATCCAGTTAGGGTCTGTCGCTTGGTTATTTCTGACGTCGATGGACGACGGCGTACGCTGAAAAACATAAAGTTGTTGCGCAGCAGCGCCAACGTGAGGCACGCACTGTACGGCAGTAGCGCCGGTACCAATAATGGCTACCCGCTTGTCCGCCAAGCCGGACAACCCCCCTTGGGCATCACCGCCGGTGTAACTGTAATCCCAGCGACTGGTATGAAAGGTGTGGCCAGTAAAGTCATTTATACCCCTGATGGCCGGCAACTTCGGGCGATTCAATGGTCCATTCGAATGCACGACATAACGCGCTTTAATTCGATCCTGACGATTAGTGGAGACCATCCAACGACCAAGATCCTCGTCCCAATCAGTAGATGTCACCAAGGTCTGCAACATAGAACGCTCATGCAGACGATATTTTTCTGCAATGATNTTGCAGTAATCTAACGTTTCNGATGCGTTGGTATATTTCTGCTGCGGTACAAAGCCAGTTTTCTCAAGCAAAGGCAGATAAACATATGACTCAATATCACATGACGCTCCCGGATANCGATTCCANTACCATGTGCCGCCGAAGTCGCCACCTTTTTCGATAATACGAAAATCCTCAAANCCCGCTTCGTGCAATCTCACTGCAGCCAGCATGCCACCGAAGCCGCCACCGATAATGACGACCTCTACCTCTTCTTCTATGGCATCACGCTCAAGAATGCTTTCAATGTATGGGTCCTCGACAAAGTAGGCAAAGTCACCGGTAACCTCTTGGTACTGGTCATTGCCATCGGCACGAATACGCTTATCACGCTCCTCTTGGTATTTANGCGCTAGGGCTTGCGGATCAAAGTTATGGACTGTGGTATTCATCGCTCTTTCCCCCCAAAAATTTCTTGCAGTTTTTTTATTGGTATTCTGGTTTTATTTTTCTNGCCGCCTACGGATCTTATGCTCTGCTACCGGCGCCGACAATCCAGCGTACTCACAGCTATTGGTCCAACGCTGAATTAATTTCAGCAAAAATCTCAGTCGACCCATCCTTTTGCAGAAGCAATATTTGATAGGGCATAAACCGATCGCCNACCTCCATACCCGGACTGCCCACAGGCATACCTGGCACACTAAGGCCAATGCTGCCTTCGGGCGGAGCGGCCAAGAATGCATGGATAAANTTACTCGGCACATGCCCCTCAAAAACAAAGCCTTGGGCAGACACCGCCGTATGACAGGATCGATAACGTGGACCGATGCCCAACTGCGCTTTCTGCTGCTCAAGATTTTCCGGTTCCTCTACTGCCGTCGAAAATCCGTTGTCGTGAAGGTGCTCCATCCATTTCACACAACAGCCACAGGTCGGTGATTTCAGCACCGTAAGGATAGGCTCCATTGAGTCACCACGAGCCGGCCCCATAAACATCAGCGCAACAACCCATGCGGCGAACGTTAACGAAAATTTCATCAGCTGCTTACCCCCTGAGGTAAAATACATACGACCAAGAGTTCNGACCCTTGAGTATACTTCAAGTCAACACAGTGTCAGCGGGACGAAAATTAGCCCGCTAATAGAGCGTCAAGCAGAAGGCAACAAGCAATGACTGCAGCAGAAAGAACCACCGATAGCCGCCAGGCACGCAGCGATGCCACCAAGAACGCGCTGATGCGCGCAGCGGANAAGTTAATCGCCGAGCGAGGCATCGGCAACGTCTCCATTAGCGACATCGTTGCCGCCGCTGAGCAAAAAAATCAGTCCGCCCTGCAGTATCATTTCAGCAATCTAGGCGGTCTAATCGACGCAGTATTGGAAANCCGTTCGGAGGAAACCCATATCCGACGCGCCGAGCTCATCGACGTATTGCTGGCCCGCAGCAGCCAACCGAGCCTGCGGGAAATTTGCATGTTAATGGTATATCCGGCGTTTTCTCTGGCACAGGAAAGCAGCGAGTACCACGACTACGTAAGAGCCTTTGGACACCAACTGGTATTGTCAGAAGCTTCGTTACTACCCATCGTAAAACGTCGCGGCGGCGGCGGTGCCAGCGGCGAAAAGACCGCAGAACTGCTCAAGACAGCATTACCCCATCTAACACCAGCNCACTACCAGCAACGCATGGAGGCGGCAGTGCGACTGTGCTCGGCGTCGATGTATTACCAAGCCCGACAGCCTGAGGGGTTTAAGGGGGNCCAAGCCGAGGGTTTTTTACACGGCCTTGTGGACGCTATCGTAGGCCTAATGTCCGGACCGGTATCAGAGCAAAGTAAGGCGGCCGCAAAGAAGGCCTAACCCCGGCCTTCATAATGATTTACATTAAAATCATTAAACTGTTACGGTACGAGCCACTGAGCCAGCGACCATGCANCTATGCAGACATTAAGAAAGATTCTTATACGCACCGCGTTAGCCATGGCNGTATTGCTNNTGGCGGGGGTTTGGCTGGCGTTTTTTTCNNCTAGACCGCCACTCACTACCGACCCCGCAACTCTTGCCGGGGACGGCAGCAGTCTCAATTATTGCGAACTNCCGGCACTCGATGGCAGGGGCAAAAAGGCCGTCGACATTGCCAAGGGCAATACCCCNGGATGCAGCTACGATCACTTCCCCTTACCAATCCTTAGGGAATGCACGGAGCCACTTGCGCCNNACGCNGCNGACATNNGGGGCTTGTGGCGCGGTATTAGCGGTAAGGTAGGGCATGTAGAGCGGGTTGAGCAATGTGGCTCGAGAGTTGTGGTAACCAGTAGCGGCCTCATTCATGACTCTGGTCCCAACAGCACCGGTGGTTACAACAGTAACGACACCGAGGGCCAAGTGGTATTTACCATTGGTGAAAGGGAATATTGCCCACGCACTTCTGCGGGCATGTTCTGGAATGACGGCATATTAGATTTTCGTGTTTTCGGCTGGGGCCCAGTCGTGGTGCGCAGATATATGGATAACGAGCACCTCGTTTGGGAGTACGCTGACGGCAGCATCACCCGTATGGAACGCCTATGCACGCTGCCACCAGAACATCAGACCCCGCAACGGCGAGGCCCAAGGTTTAACCTGTTCTGAGCTAGATCAGGCTCTAGTTAGTCCTTGGCGCAGGCCTTGGAGGGCGGCACATCTAAGGTTGGATTGCGGTCAAAGAAACCCACTGGCATTAACGAAAAACCACAGTACTCTACCGGCATAACCGGCCAATCCTCCGGTCGCGGCATATGTGTGACCCCTGTGGTATGCCAAACCACCACATCTTCTGCCTCGAGGTTCCGATTCTGCTCAGCCCACTTCGGCAATCCCTCACCACCGCTATTCAACAGATTTGGATAGTCTCCAGCAGCATTGAATGCGCCTTCTTCGAACTTTGTCACCCAAAGGTTGTGTCGCGCAAAACCTGCTCGCTTTGCAATGGTCGAATCTTCGTGTGCTAGTAGCGTTGGCGTCGCAGAGGGCAATAACTTCCACGCTACAGCTTTGCCAAGGCCGTTTTTGCGCTCAGGATTTACAACCTTCCAATACCGAGAGCGTTGCGGATAGCAGTCCCGCTGCGCCTGCTGCTCACTTTCTAGCAAAGTGCTTTTGGCACGAAACGCCGTACCCTGAGGGTTATCCTCACCGATAGGCAGAGGCTCCGCTTCCACCTCATAAACACTGTTGTTGGTACCGTCGATATTAAAATCCAAACGGAAACAAAACAGATGCTGATGAATCGGCGACGTCACGTTAGGCGCAACAAGGGGTGCTATATCGGGTCGCTCGTCGCCCTCGGCCACCGCACTGACGCCAATAATACCGGTCAATTTAACTTCCATTTGGATGGTACCGTCCAAATACAGGTACCAGAAAAAACCATATTCATAGTTGCCAACCGTATGCACGGCGCTTACGACCAAACGTCGCGATCGACGCACCTCAGTGGATTGGGTCAGTGAATCATGGTGCTTCCACAAGATGCCGTAATCTTCCTCATGCATGCAGATAGCATTTTCGATGGTGCGGGCCGTGCCGTTCCAGTTCACAACGTTGTGATCGAAGTAATGGATTTCGCCGAGACAGTCGCAACCTAGGGTCAAAGAATTGGTCAACGAACCAATATTTGCCTCACCCGCATCAAATACGTGCTTCCAGTTATGCATCGGGTCTGTATCACCGTAGGGCACCACCATCTCTGATAGCGCTGCGCGATACAAAATTGAGCGGTTTTCGTCACCGTCCTGATAACTCAGTTGGTGTAACACCAAGCCATTCGTCGGGTGGATCGAAACTCGAAAGTTAAAACCCTCCCACTGCACTGCATGGCCATCTACCTGAAACGAAGCACCTTCGGGCTGAGTTATATCAATAGGTCGCAAACTGTNACGAAATTCGGGCTGGCTAGCGGCATCATANCGTCCGCTCTGAGTTGGCAGAGGCACTACCCCATGATCTTCCAGATAAGCAACCTTACCCGCGGTTATGTCCACGTGAGCAATCAGACCTTGGACTGGGCGTGCATAGGCATTGTCAGTTGGGTCTTCCTTGACGAAGCTGATTGCCCGATGCACGCGATGCCCTTCTGGNATACTCGGGTGCTGGTACCCCCCAGTTGGCCAGGGGTCGATCTGAACCAGATCAAAATCGGTAACTCCGCGCGCGCGCATGGCCTCTTGCCAGCCTGCATCGGCCTTAGTGATCGTTACCGCNGCGACAAAATCAGCAAGACCAATGGCTGCCTGACCCGTCTCTATACGATTAATGACTACAGCTTCGGTCTGCAGATTAACGATGCCTTCGAAACCACCGTCGCGCTGCCCCTCCGCTGGGTAGTCGTATCCGACAAAGCGCAGTTGGCGCACNACCGCANCCCCAGGCGTATAGCCCAGNACCTCGGCTTTTTTTGGCTCCACTAAGTTCACTGCTGAAAACGTCGCCTGCTCGCCAAGCTGCGCGGCAACCAGCGCCGCACCCTGTTCTATCTCGGCTACCGTGAGTGGGCTCAGAGGATGAATGGCCATACGATTACTCCCAAAACTGTGTCTATTGTTTCTAATAANGCTTGCCTAGGTTNACTACCTTGGCCGCTGTGTCTGCTGCGCCGTTTTCAAGCTAGATCGTGTCTTTGCTCTCCCACCCTCTACTCAATCACCAAGAGCGCGAGATCGCAACATGGTCGTTGAAAGCGACGGAGTCTAATTCTGCCAACTCGCCTAACTGCTCGAGAACATCGGACAAAAATTGCCGAGGTTCTATGTGTCCTGCCTCTGGAGAAAATACCCCAGGTTCACCCCAGCTGCCGTCTGCAAGCAATTTAATCCCACACGCCAGAGGTATGCCCGTGATGGCGCCCATCCCGATTGCGGAATCTTTGGACTCCTCTGTCGCGTTGCCCATAAACGACACACCCACAGAGGCTGGTTGACCATTCTTCGAGCCTATCGCTAGGCCGTACATTACCGGCGGCTCATCCGATCCCTGCTCTAGGAGTGCAACCTCGGAATTACGTTCAACCCAGGTCAGCAAGCTGGCGGCTCGCACCCTACTGAGTAAACCCCAATCCACAAAACGCATGATCGCTCTAAGCAGCCATGAATCTATACCCCCACCGTGGGCCAAATTCATAGACTCTTGCAACTGCGGAAAGTTATGAGGAAAGGTGATGGCCTCAGGGTGACCAAAAATACTTGCTTTAAAAGNCCGAAGACCCGGGTACGCCACCGTCACCGACTCCAAGGGTTTAATCAGTTCGTACTCTCCCCCACGAAAAATCTTTACCTTGCCGGTCATCTGTTCAATGCCATGCAACATGGCCGCATTCGTTCCCTGCTGAGATGAATGCTCCTCAGGCTTAGCACCACCTACATCCCAACCGGTGTATACATTAGAAACCTGATCTAACTCCTGCATAGCCAGCAAAGCCAGTAAATTCGATATGCCTGGACTTGCACCCAATCCTACCGTGGCACATATCCCGGCAGTCTTGGCGGCTTGATCGAGCTGGAGCATTGCAACCGTGGGCTCCCAGTCATCACAGATATCTAAATAATGGCAGCCGTTGGCAATCGCCGCCTGCAATATCGGCACACCGAAACGAAAAAATGGCCCACAGGTGTTTACCACTAGGTCCATACCATGCATGGCACTGTGCAACGCAGCGCGATCACTAACATCTAAAGGCATAGCGCTAACCTTCTCGTTGAGTTGGTCAGCAAAACCACGAGCGCCGTCCACATTCAGGTCAGCAACCACAATTTGTTCAACATGCTGAAAATACTGAGCAGCGCCAACGGCAAACTGGCCCATGCCACCACTGCCACCAATCGCAAGAACTTTCATATTTACTCCAAAAGTCTGCTAGACCGCCGCACCGCGGGAGTTGATTTTTGAAACTTAGCAGGCGTCCTACTGCTGCGCAAAGTTATAGCTTTCGATCAGAAACATTAGCAATATTACCCAAACGCGAGATAGCAATATTTAATCGAGAGGACAGNCATGCTGGAAAAAGAATTCATAAACCCGCACCCAATGGGTTTCACCAACACGGTGACCTATAGCATTGGCGGTGTTAAGACCATCGTGATTTCAGGTCAGGTCGGTTACGCCGATGGTAAGGTTGGCGAGACTTTTGAAGAACAGGCAGAGATCGCCCATCAAAATGTCATCCGCGAGTTAGAGAGCGCCGGCGCCACCGCTGCAGATTTAATTAAAATTAATACCTATGTGGTAGACCTGGACAGCACCCGCAGTAAGGCTGTGCAGGCTGCAAAGGCAAAGTATTTCAGCCANGAACATCAGCCTGCTTCGACCATGGTCGGCGTCTCGGCTCTGGTTATGAAAGCACTGCTGGTAGAAATCGAAGCCACTGCAGTTGTTGAAGCNTAGCCCANGCTAGCGGCTTNAGGCNGCTTTAGCCGCGNCGCGTGATTGATAAGTTATGTGTCGCCAACAGGGCGATAAAAGGGACGGCGTGTCTTAACCTGGTCGAGTAACGACCAATCACCCTCGGCGACTGCATANCCGTCTGGGAAGGGTGCACGATCCGGCAGTCCTAAAGAGTCCAGAACTCGGCTGTCCTGATAGTAGGCCTGAACAATATAAACGCTCAGCAGTCGGTAAAAAGAGCGGTAGCGGCCGTCGCCCTCGAGTAACTCAAGCAATCCATCACTGGTCATGGCCAGTGGATCAGAATCCGCGCAAAGCTGTTCTATTCCGGAGCGCATCCGGACTTGATGGGGCTCGATACGGGCCAGCACCTTGGCCAAAATTGGCGCATCCCCAGCCCCCGGAACACCATGATGGTCGTCTGCCGTGATNACCGCGTTCGCTATTGCGGCAATCACCGCCGACTCATGGGCGCTATACCAGCTATCNGTAGCGATAATGCGATCCGTCATTTCTCGATTCCTCGCATCAGTCGAATAATGTGGCAGACGCCAGTCTGTGCTTAATCTGCTCGGCAATATACAGGGCCAGAGCCTGAATCGTTCGAGTTGGATTAACNCCAGCACTGGTAACAAAGATGCTGCCATCGATAACAAATAGATTNTTAACGTCGTGGCAACGCCCCCACTCNTTNACCACCGAAGTATTCGGATCCGTGCCCATGCGCGCGGTACCCATATTGTGCCAACCCGCGTTTTTCAACAGTTTGGTTTCAATAACNTCCACGGCACCTGCCGCGCGCATTACTTCCGCGCCTCGGGCCACAGCGAAGTTCAGCATCTTATGGCTGTTATCGCTGAGCCGATAATCCACCTTTGCTGCAGGTATGCCGTGCGCGTCGCACCGGCTCGGATCCAGGGTGACTGTATTGTGTGGCTCCGGTAAATCCTCACAGACTGCCACCAAACTAAGCATGCGCTCGCTCAGTTTGCGATAGGCTGCATGGTGACCGCGACCCTTGGGAATTCGGCCCGCAGCCACGCCCAGTAAGCCGGTTGCTACAGGGCCATAACCGCGCTGGGTTTCAAAACTAAATCCACGCACAAANCCTCGGCTTAAATCAGTTTCATAGAACTCATGGCTGGCGACNCATTTCAGCGGCCCCTTCGCCCCATCTACCGGCTGGTCAAAGATACCGTCCACGGTAGCGTATGGATGCAACATCAAGTTACGGCCCANCTCGCCGCTGGAGTTCGCTAAGCCATCGGGGAATTGCGCCGAGGTCGAGTTCAATAAAATCCGCGGTGTGCCGATGCCATTACAGGCCATCACCACCATTTCGGCNGCCTGAAACTGTTCCTTNCCCTCGGAGTCGTAATAGACCGCTCCGGTTGCACGACCATCTTTATCTACCGTGATCTCCCGCACCCGACACTGCGTNCGCAGCTCTACCCCAGCGCGCTGAGCATGGGGCCAGTACGTAATATCNGTGCTGCCCTTGGCACCTTGCGCACAGCCCTGACCACAGGCGCCTAAGTTAATGCAACGATCTCGGCCATCATAAGTTTGTGTGGCGATGGCCATATCCGAGGGCCACCAATGCCAGCCTAATTGATTAAAGCCCTGCGCCAGCGTCTCACCNGAGCGACCNAGAGGTATCGGCGGCATGGGCGCCGACTTCGGCGGGTACGCTGGGTCGCCGGCCAATCCCGAAACCCCCATCATTTTGTCATTGACGTCGTAGAACGGCTCGAGCGTGGCATAGTCAATGGGCCAATCTACCGCCACGCCATCTAATTGTCGGACTTTGAAATCCGACGGATGAAACCGTGGAAAGTGGCCGGCAAACAGAATCGTGCCACCACCAACNCCATTGTAGTTGGCGATGCTGATGGGCGAATCATCGCAGTTGATNGGGTAGTCGGCGGCATTAGCGCGCTGATTAGGATTACTGTTGAAACGTGGATCCGACTCCCAGTCTTTGTCATGACTTGGATAATCTGCCGGATTGACCCAATCGCCCTGTTCTAAACAGACAATACGCATACGCGTATCAGCCAAACTCCAGGCGAATGCCGAAGCAGACGCTCCAGCACCAATAATCAGTACATCCGCAGTCTCAGAACTCATCGCCGGCGCTGACGTCGGATATTTTCCAGCGAACCGCGATGGGCTTCTAACTTTTCTTCATTCAACTCAATGCCAATACCCGGNCGTGTTGATGGAATTAAATCGCCCTTATCCCACTCAAAAGGCTCCACCACGATCTCATCAAAGAAGTCCCGCGATTTGTAAATACTTTCCTGAATCAGAAAGTTAGGGATATTGGCGTCAATTTGCACTGCCGCCGCAGTAATGATCGGGCCACCCCAAATATGCGGGGCCATGAGCACATAGTTTGCTTCAGCCATGGCGGCGATCTTCTTACACGCAGTTATACCACCACAACTGCCCAGATCCGGTTGGGCAAAAGCGCAGCCTCCATGTTCAAACAGGTTCTGAAATTCATGAATCCCCACCAGCCGCTCGCCGGTGGCGATTGGAATACTCGTGCGGCGCGCAATTTCGCCCATTTGTTTATAGTTTTCCGGCGGACACGGCTCCTCCAGCCAAAGTGGATCGTATTGCTCAACTTGGGCAGCAAAGCGCCGCGCGGCCGAAGGCGTAATTTGGCCATGNGTACCAATCAATATATCTGCCCGCGTACCCACAGCTGCGCGCACTGCGGCCACCGCATTCACAGCTGCTTCGTACTCCGCGAGACTGACTTCCCAAGGAGGCGTGGGTAGCCGTCGCGGTGCCGACTGGGGCAANGGATCAAACTTCAAGCCGGTAAAACCCTCGTCAGCAAGCTCCGCTGCACGCATACCCAAACGCTCAGGGTTACCCGTCCAGGTACCCACTGTTCCGCCAGGACCATCGTTGTCATATACGTAGGTATATGTACGGATGCGTTCACGATACTTGCCNCCTAACAAATTATATACGGGCGTATTAAAATGCTTGCCAACGATGTCCCATAANGCGATATCAAAAGCGCTGACAACACCCATACCAACATAATCTGGATGCTGGGCCATCATGCCTTCATACATTTTGTGGTAGAGCGCTTCGCGGTCCATGGGATCGCGGCCTTTCAAATAGGCCTCAAAAACTTGCTGCACCAGCTTCTCGTAGCTGTCCTCAAGGGTGTGCAAAGCCGCCAAAATGGCNGTTTCACCCCAACCAACCAAGCCATCCTCGGTTTCCAGCTTGACAAAAAACCACAGCGCACCGCCAGAATGTGGGGGTGGTGTTTGAACAACAAAAGTACTTACAGAGGCCAGTTTCATCGCACACTCCTTATGCCATCGGTAGCCAATAATTAATCACGTTATCAACCAGTACCAGAACCTTCTACGCCTAGATTTCATTGGGTCGCACCTGATGTATGCGCAGCGATAATCTGATCGATCTGCCCATCAAGGGGTTGCGGCGGCGCGTATCCTGCGTCCAGTTGCTGCTGGGTATGAGTCAGAGCCTTCGCGAGACCGTCGTTCAATCCAATCTCACAGCGCCATCCACCGGTAGCCTCAGCAATTTTTGNATTGTCGAACAATAGGCTATTGGCTTTATCGCCCAGCAAAGGTCCGCGCAGCAGTTCTATNTGCTCAACCAGCGTAGTGGACGGCACCGAACAGGTTTGTAAATCGGTTCCAGCCAACTGGGCAATGCTGGCAAAAATATGCTGCCAAGAATGGGCTACGTTATCGGTGATGTGATAAGCCTCACCCAAGGCTCGTGGAAGACCAAACAATTGCACAAAGCCACGGGCGAAGTCTTCGGAACGAGTNAGCGTCCACTGGGTAGCGCCGCCGTCGTGCANTAACACNGGCTTGCCNGCNCGCAGCCGCCACAGCAGATGNGTGCCATCAATGACGGTACTGGGCAGTCGCTGANAATAAGTGTGGCTGGGACGCACTATGGTAACTGGCAGCTGTCCATTGGTATGCGCCTGATGCAAGCGCTGTTCGCAAGCCGCTTTATTGCGGCTGTAGGCCATAAACGGATTATGCAGCGGTACCGTTTCAGTAATACGCCCTGTATGCCAGGGTTTTTCATAGCAGGATGCAGAAGAAATAAATATGTAGTGCCCGCAACGGCCAGCAAAGAAGTCGATATCACGCTCGACATCCGCCACCTGAAATCCGAGGAATTGACAGACAACATCGAAATGCTCGCTGCCCAGCGCTGCATAAGCATTGGGCTGACGTAAATCCCCTGCTACATGATTTACACCTGTTAACCCGTCACTGCGCATACCCCGGTTAAATACAGTGACCTGATGGCCACAGGCTATGGCCTCTTGTACACAGGCGGCAGAAATTTCGCCGCTGCCNCCAATAAATAAGACGTTAAGTGACACAGCTGTTCAGCTATCGCCGTCGCGCCAGCGATGAGGTCGGTCTTTGGGCCACANCTGAATCATCACACCGTGGGCTGACTTTGGATGGATAAACACCTGAGGCGTGCCGGCACCAACCAGTTGCACACCCTGGGCCTGCAACTCGGCAACGCTGGCCTCCAAGTCATCGACCGCCAAAGCGAGCACATGCACGCCTTCGCCATGCTCCTTCAGTACGCTCTCAAAGCGGGAATTCTCGCCAGCNGGAGCAATAAGTTCGATAAAGGTGCGATCAGGCAGCGAAAAAAAAGCTTGGCGGATGCCGGCCTCCATGTGGTCTACCCGATGACTCACGTCTAGGCCCAGTCGATCTCGATAGGTGACAATGGCCGCATCGATATCCTGTACCAGCATNACCGTATGGTCTGTTCCTACAATGGCCATAACACCACCGCTAACTCAAAACACCATGNTCGAGCTCGGGCAGTACATAGCGCGCAAACAAGTCACATTCCTGAGCGTGGGGGTAGCCAGACAAAATAAAGGCCTCGATGCCNNGATCCATATATTGCTTNAGTTTNTTCAGCACCTGATCAGGATCACCAACGATGGCAGCACCACAACCACTGCGCGCCCGGCCAATACCAGTCCACAAATTTTCCTCAGCNAAGCCATCGGCGTCGGCGCCCTCGCGCAGCATACCCTGAGCGCGCACACCCACCGAGGTGCTGTCTAAGGACTGGGCACGAATACGCTCGCCTTCAGCGGCGTCTAACTTGGAGATCAACTCGCGAGACGCATCAATGGCCGCATTTTCCGTTTCTCGCACGATCACATGAACACGATAGCCGTACTTAAGCGTTCTGTTGTAATCAGCCGCTCGCTTACGCATATCCGTCAAAATTGCATCGACCTCCGGCAGNGTGCCGGGCCACATCAAAAATACATCTGAGCATTCCGCAGCCACATCTCTGGCCGGTTCTGACAAACCACCAAAATAAAATAGCGGACTATTNCCACTGACGGTGCGCGCATTGGGCGGATCAATTTCAAGATTGAGAAATTCACCCTGCATTGCCACAGCTTCGCCATTTAATAACTGTCGCAAGGCCATCATGGTTTCGCGGGTGCGCTGGTAGCGGGGTTCAGAAGCCATGGTTTCGCCCGGAATGTCAGACGAGATGATGTTAATCGACAGCCGCCCCGCAAGCATTTGATCCAACGTGGCTAACTGTCGCGCGAGTTGTGGCACCCACAATTCACCGCAACGCACTGCAACCAAGAGGCGGATTTGCTCGGTAATTGGCGCAATCCCTCCGGCAAAGGCTACAGAGTCGATCCCTAACTGATACCCGGACGGTANCAATATGCTGTCATAGCCCAAGCGGTCAGCTGTGGTGGTAATAGAACTGCAATGGGCCCAAGACGATTTAAGATCCGGATCATGCACGCCCAGATAACGATAATCGTCATCACATAGCGCCGAAAACCAGCTGACTTCTACACTCATGGCAACGCCTCCCCCATAGATGCTTGGATAATTTGATAAACGTCCGTGCGGTCGAGCTGCACACTTAGCGCTTGTTGCGCTTGGGTCAGGCGCTCTAAATTCAAACTGCCCAGTAACGCCACCGGTCGTGCTGGATGCGCCAGCACAAAAGCCAAGCCAATGGTCGGCACATCGACCCCTTCGCGCTCNGCCAGAGTCTGCAGCACCGTAGCNAGGGCATCGGGCATGGCACTGGAATCGCCTAATCGTCCACCAGCCAGGGGACTCCAGACCAATGGCGTCTGTTGGTGCTGCATGCATTGATCGAAGGTGCCGTCGAATAACGGATCTAGGTGCAGTGCCGAATACTGGGGTTGCTGACTGATGATCTCACCCGGCAGATAGGCCATCAGCGCACTGGTTTGGCTGGTGGTGTAGTTAGATACGCCAAATGTGCGCACTTTGCCGCTNTCCTTTAAGCGTTGCAGCACCCGAGCGGTCTCTTGGGGATGGGTGAGCATATCCGGGCGATGAATCTGATACAGGTCAAGGTACTCCACCCCAAGGCGCTGCAGAGAGTCATTGCAGGCTTGTTCTAAATACGCGGAGTCGTAGGGTACACCNGGAATAATGCCNCCCTTGGAGGCCAGAACCATCTGCTCGCGTAAACCTGGAGCAGCCTTGAGCACNTGGCCNAGCAATTCTTCGGCAGAACCGAAAGCCGTACCGCCCCAGTCCAAACCGTATACGTCTGCGGTGTCGATCAAGTTCATACCCTGAGCTAGCACATGCTCGATCCGTGCCTGAGCCTCGGCCACGGGCATATTNACTAAACGCCAACAGCCATAGCCTAGCGGCCCGACATTTAAGTCACTGCCTAATGCGCGCTNGGATTGATCCACTAAATTTGTCATAACCTACCCTTCTTGATAACTCGTTTTAACCCATTGCGCAGCATCAAAGTCCGCGGGCAGTACTTCTGCCACGTCCACCGCTACGCCGCGCTCAATAGACAATTGCGCTGCGGCACCGACAGCTACCGACCAAAGGCCGTCAGCCAAATTCGGGCCAGACACCGCGCCGCCGGACAATTCGTCCACAAAACTTAAGTGTTCAAAAAACGTCGAACCGTGATGACCGGCTGCAGTAATGTACGACGGATATTCTGGAGCACGCACAGAAGACGCTCCGTTCTCGCCACACCAGACCTCAAGCCGATTTTCGTTAGCCTCACCCAGCCGCGCACTTTCGCTGGCGTGCACACGACCAGCATCACCACAGACCACTAATTCTTCCCGGGTGCCGGGTGTAAACATGCATAGCGAGAANCCACCGATCACACCGTTGTCGTATTGAATAGACATTTGCGCCTGATCCAGGCCATCNGCTTTTTTATTGTCGTAGACAAAATTATGGAAATTCACCGCCTGGTTACCTACCGCGAATACCCGCTGTGGATTAGCGCCGGCAAACAAATTCATTAAGTCAAAATAGTGGCAGCACTTTTCCACTAACGTACCGCCGGTGTAGGCGCTAAATTTATTCCACTGCCCAACCTTGTCTAAAAATGGGAAGCGATGCTCCAGCATATTAACGCTGTGCACTCGCCCAACACTTTGACGCTCAAAAACTTCGGTGAGGGCCTCNGCGTAGACCGACTTAAACCGGTATTGCAGACCAAAGCGCACGGGGCGGCTATGAGCAGCGGCAAGCTGACAGACTTCAAAGGCGTCTGCCACTGTGGTGGCAATCGGTTTCTCCACAAACAGCGCTTTATTGCAGCCGGCTACCGCGCGCATAACATCCAAATGGGTATAGTTTGGCGTCGCGATAATCAACGCGTCGGTATCTGGATCGGCACAGGCTTCNTCTATAGACGCATAAATTTTCGGTGCATCTTGCTGGCCGTTTTTTGCAATCAACTGGGACGCAGTTTCAATGCTCTTGGTTGCAGGNTCATAGAGGCCACCCACTCGTGCNCGCCCCAACAGCAGCGTGTTGTAAATATGCTCTTGGCCCATCATGCCGCAACCGATAAAACCAAAGCTAAACTGCGGATCGTGCTTAGCTGTGAGGTGACGGTCGTGCTCCTCTAAATAGCCCAGTGCGCGGCCGCGCCTGAACATACGACTGTGTTCAACCTGTGTACTCACCNGTTCCCACCCAAAATTAAAACCACCATGCTACAGAAATAGTTTTAGTTTATTGTTTACATTTNGGAATTAATAACCGAGCAACCGTTATGAGTGATCTACGCCTGCTACAGAACTTTGTGGCGGTATTCCACAGTCGCAGCTTTCGCGCNGCTGCAGACGAGCTAGGCGTCAGCCAAAGCTCGGTGACCAAACGTATTCAACTATTGGAAAACGAGCTTGGACTAAGGCTATTTAATCGCACCACCCGCGCAGTAGATGCTACCGACAGCGCCCGTGAACTGCTTAACGCTGCGGAAAATGCGCTACACGCCCACGATGCATTCGCTAAAGAGGCACAACTGCTAGCCGGCGGGAAGCTGGGCGCCATAAGGGTTTGCGCCATGGCTCTGGCAGCGGAAACCCTAGTGGTCAGCGGCTTGGCACGCCTCGCCCAGACCCATCCGGACTTAGAGGTCGAGGTTATTGTTGGCAGCTCAGACATATACAAAGAGCTGGTTACCGGCCGATGCGATGTAGCCATCGGCGACGAAGCCAACTTTCAGACCTCAGTGTATGCGCCGTCACTGCGACTGCAGCCGCTGCACAAAGAACAGCTGGTATACGTGCATCGCAGCGACCACCCCGCGGCAGGCGTTAAGCAAAAGGCAGAGCTGTTGAGCTACCCACTGGCAGTACCAAGCCGCTACTTTAACGACAACAAACTGTTCGACACCCTGACCCGCGACAGTGACCCGAGCCTGTTCCCGCGTTATAAATTA
The DNA here is from genome assembly GCA_002690405.1 of Gammaproteobacteria bacterium. Taxonomy (GTDB): domain Bacteria; phylum Pseudomonadota; class Gammaproteobacteria; order Pseudomonadales; family Azotimanducaceae; genus UBA4421. Next base: position 3,594 of record NZEI01000111.1, on the reverse strand, counting down.
AATAGCTTGTCGGCATGTCTNACGCTCGCGGCCAACAGTGATGCCATCGCCCTAGCGCCCCACTCATTTATGGCCCAAACGATCAGCCCCCANCGACCCACGGGNTTGCAGGTCGCCGACTTTGATACCGGAGTAGAGGTTGCGATGGCGTTAGTGACCGTGGCAAGAAATGCCCCGACCCCGGCGGTACGCGCCTTTGAAGCTGCGCTGGCGCAAAGCCGGCACGCCAACAGCTAGGCCTTCGTTGANAAAGCCCAGGCTAAACAGCACTGGATAGGGTTTACCCCCGATTCGATCCCAGACCCCGTAAGTGGGTATGTTCGTTAATGGTAATAATNGAACGCTCGCCCGAGCTAGCCGCCATATAACGGCTGATACTGGTGTAATTGGGATTGAAGAACATGCGCGCTTCCATACCCAGCACGTGGGCGGTCCAGGCATTAATCACACCGCCGTGACAGGTCACAGCAACAGTTTGGCCAGGATGCGCGGAAATGATGTCATTTAACGTACTGACCACCCCGGCATGGAACTTTTCAAAGTCCACNCCTCTGGTTTCGCCCCGCATAAGCCGCTGCCAGCTCTCATAGTCATCGCGTTTAAGTTGCTCCACCGGAATGTAGTGGCTGGCCTTGCGGTCGAATTCCGCAACCCCCTCGCGCAACTGTGGGGTTAACGCCTTACTTTGGGCAAGCGGTGCTGCAGTCTCTACCGCACGCCGCATTGGGCTTGAATACAGAACATCGATAGCGGTGTCCTTTAGCCACTCCGCCATACGTCGAGCCTGCTCGTGCCCGGTTTCAGACAAGGGCGGGTCGGCCGGTGTGCCGTCTTCAGTTTCAACGCGCTCGGGTAGGCCATGCCGGATAAGAATAAGTTCCAAGGTAGTTACTGCTTATATTTCAAANCNGTGATCTTACGATATTCACTGACGNTTCGTCTTTAGCNGCGTATTACCCCCAGCCACGTCCAAGCGCAAACANCTCTCGAGTATTCTTTCAGCCATTAGCTCTCGCCTGNTTCNGGTTTACTTTTGAATTGCGGGTGCTGAGCGCTTAAACCCTCATCAATACCATCCGGGAAGATCCGCGTTTCGAAATATTCAGCAAAATCAGCNTCTACAATTTGACGATAAGTTGCCCATACAGATCTGGCGANATCACTTCCCATAATGCCCATATTCAAACGCACCATGCGACTCTCTAGCAGGGCGCCAGAGACTAAACCCATCTTATTTTGAATAAAGATTTCCCGAACCTCGATTACCAGCATGGTTATGTATTGGGCGGCTTGGGTGCGCTCACCTTGATCTAGGGCNTCCCGAGCCCAATCCCGCGCAAGAAAATAGGCAAACGCCGGATCCTGGGAAATCTTAAATCGCCGATCCAACTCTCTCGAGTTAATATGGTGCTCCAAAGTAGACCTGGCCACCAAACTGTTGGTTTTGATCTGCTTTGCCAAATAAATAAGCGTAATCACCGTGGCAATCGCAGCCAAAAACTCTCCCAAAGCCCCTAAGTCTTGCAATGACAAAATCATTTCCTCCCANNCTTGTTCAATAACATCAGCCTAAATAGAGCACAAAAATTCGGCNAAAACAGCTGACGCGGCAAACAAGCCTTAGCGCCGTTGCCAAACANACCACTAACAGGCAGTCTTTCCTGACTGCCCGACATTAGTTTTGGAAGTCGTGTATGAAACACACAGGTATGTGGATAATCCTGAGCGGGGCGNTACTGATCTTCACCACCGCACACTCNGCAACNCCACAGTCCAAGGATCTCTCTTTTGACTTGCTCAAAGCGAGCGCGGTGCCCACCCGAGAGTTCGCACCGGGTGACCGGCCCAACGTTCTGTTTATTATCGTCGACGACCTCAATCTGGCATTGGGTGCCTACAACCAATCAAATCTGCGACCCCATTANGCGGGGGCCATAACCCCTAACATCGACCAGTTGGCCGGCCAAGGTGTGCGCTTCGAACATGCCTTTGTNCAAACGCCACTGTGCAATCCATCCCGCGCTTCATTACTGAGCGGGCTTCGACCAGCGACCCTCGATGTCTATGACGGCGCGACATGGCCCCGTCAAAAGATCGGTGACGAATTACGTATGCTCCCGGAGCACTTTAATGACCATGGCTACTTTACCGCCAGAGTCGGCAAGATCGGNCACAATCNCTATGAACACGCCATAAGCTGGGATTTCTCAGGCTTTGCTGCGTCTCGCGAACCCTCGTTGCTCTTACACTTNCCCGGCTACTTGCCAGGCCACGATCTGTCCGAAGTTCGCGACAATACCTGGACTAAGGAATCTGCACAGGGCATGTCACGCGCCCAAGTCTTAGCGGCAACGGGCCGTCCGTCGGGCTTGCCATTATCTTGGCGAGCNACACATGAATCACCACGTATGACACCCGACGGCACCACTGCCAATCGCATTGTTCANTTAATGGCACAAAATCGGGACAGGCCATTTTTCATCGCAGCAGGATTCCACAAACCGCACCAACCCTGGGTCGGGCCAGCCGCGTTTTTCGATAGACACCCTTTAGACAGAANAAAGTTACCACCCACTGCTANAGGCGACACTGATGACATTCCAGCACCAGCAGCAGAAATCACCGCAGACGANACCGCCCACACCGAGCAGCAACACAGACAAGCCATTGCCGCCTACCATGCCATGGTGACCATGACCGACACATACGTGGGTCANTTATTGGACGCACTGGATGGACTTTCCTTATCCGACTCAACCATAGTTATTTTTACCAGCGATCATGGGTTCCATCTGGGCGAGCACGGCGGTATGTGGCGCAAACGCTCGCAGTTTGACGAATCAATTCGTGTGCCGTTGATCGTACGCTTACCCAAAGCAACCAACGCCGGCTCAGCCGCCAAGGGCCTAGTCGAGCTAGTGGACCTTTATCCCACTCTCGTCGAGCTGAGCGGACTGCCTCAGCCGGACCATGCGCTGGAAGGCAGCAGTTTTGTGCCACTACTGAAAACACCAAGCCGTGACTGGAAAACAGCAGCATTTGCCGAATCCAAACGCGAGGGCTACCACGGGCGCACCCTGCGCACCCCAACTCATCGCTATACCGAATGGGCGCCGCTGGAGGGCAACGGCCGCACCCTGACAGAGCTATATGATCTGGTTGACGACCCATCGGAATTTCACAACTTGGCAGGTACCCCACAGCACGCAACACTGGCGGCGCTTTTGTCAGAGCGCCTGAATGCAGGTTGGCAGGAGGCGCTGCCGAGATAACCCAAGCCGCCTTGAGGCTTTTGATTCTTAATGGCTCCGCCTGCTGGGCTCGAACTAGGCGAACGACGGCAGGCGTTCGCACGCTGATTAACTCGCGCACGCGCATCCAATACCGGGATTTGCAAACTAGAAATGGCTCCGCCTGCTGGGCTCGAACCAGGCGGACGACGGCAGGCGTTCGCACGCTGATTAACTCGCGCACGCGCATCCAATACCGGGATTACATACTAGAAATGGCTCCGCCTGCTGGGCTCGAACCAGCGACCCGCTGATTAACAGTCAGCTGCTCTACCAACTGAGCTAAGGCGGAGTGGTCGTATGA
>NZEI01000110.1 GCA_002690405.1 Gammaproteobacteria bacterium | reverse complement strand
TCTGGGCACGGTACCCACCTTTATTGATGGCGATGTGACCATGACTGAGTCGTCTGGTATCTGCCAATATCTTGTCGATAAGTATGGCCCCTCGCCGTTGGGTATACGGGTCGATGAGCCTGGCTATGGCGAGTACTTAAATTGGTTATATCGCAGTGATGCCACCCTAACTTTTCCGCAAACCCTAGTGCTGCGATACACCCGTTTGGAGCCAGAAGAGCGGCGTATTCCTCAGGTGGTAGAGGATTATTCAATTTGGTATCTATCGCGCTTGCGCTCGGTAGAAATGGCATTAGAGGGTAAAGAATTTTTAGTAGGCGATAAGTTCACCATGGCGGATATTGCTGTGCATTATGCGCTGTTTCTAGGTCGCTCCCTTGGTCTTGATGAGCGCTATAAGCCGAATTGCCAGCGTTACCTAGCGAGCATGATGGAGCGCGATGGCTTTAAACGCGCCCAAGAAAAGCAGCAGTAATAAATCCAAGTCTCTGGAGAACGGCCAATGAAGATCAATACTGGAATTCCGGCCCATGACCTCAATGCGGTGGGAGCGGCAGCCCAAGCAGCGGAAGCGAATGGTTTCAGTGGCATATCCACCCAGGAAAATCGGCAAGATGCTTTTATGCCGTTGGCTGTGGCCGCGGCACATACCTCGACCTTGGAGCTACGCACCAGTATCGCCATTGCCTTTGCGCGCAGCCCGATGGTGGCGGCGAATATGTCGTGGGATTTGCAGCGAGCTTCCAACGGCAATTTTACGCTCGGGCTAGGCAGCCAAGTTAAGGGCCATAATATCCGGCGCTTCAGCGTACCTTGGAGTGCGCCGGCGCCGCGTATGCGGGAATACGTGCAGGCCGTTCGTGCAATTTGGGATTGTTGGAAAAACGGCACCCAGTTGGATTATCAAGGCGAGCATTATCAATTCAGTTTGATGACGCCTAATTTTACTCCAGAGCCGTTACATAGCGATGTGCCGAAAATCCAAATTGCGGCGGTCGGGCCGGCGATGATGAAAGTGGCCGCCGAAGAGTGCGATGGTGTGATGCTGCACGCCTTTTGTACGCGCAAATATTTAGACGCGGTGGTGCTGCCTAAGCTTGAAGCGGGATTGGACGCCAAAGGTAAGAACCGTGATGACTTCGAAATCTCTGGTGGTGGATTTGTGGTCACAGGCGAAGACGACGAGGCCGTAAATAAAATGTTTGAGTGGGTGCGTATGCGGGTTGGTTTTTATGGCTCGACCCCGTCGTATTGGCCTGTTTTTGAAGCCCACGGTTGGCAGGATCTTGGGCACAAGCTCAATGACATGTCGAAAAAAGGTCAATGGCAGGAGATGACCAAGGAAATCCCCGACGACGTGGTTCACCAATTTTGCGCGGTAGGTCGATACAGCGAAATTCGAGACGCTGTGCAAAGCCGATTCTCCGGGCCGATCAATGTTATATCGCTACCTGCNGACGCGCCGCCAGATCTTGTNCGGGAGCTGCGGGAGCTTGCCTAATCAATAAGCCGGATCGTCGAGGTTTATNAGGGGTTGCTGATNCCGATTGTCTTTTTCGCTTTTGCGCAGTTAAAAGAACGGNACCCAACTTAGTCCGTAGAGGAGCAATGCCGTTAAGCAGACAGCGGTGAGTTTCCCCAGTTGTATGGCGTCTTCAAGTCGCCTATTGCGTCTCATGTATTAACCACCGATAGATTAACCGGGCGTGTAAAGGCGAGTCCCGCATCGCTGAGATGTTGAACATAGAGTAGAGCGGAGCGACAAAAGGTTTTTGTTAGCGGCGATATAATTANCTCGCCGATGATCTTCTCAGCCTTATCGGTGGTCCCGCGCTCTAGGGCGGCAAAGCAACGCAATAAAATGTCCTCGTCCGCAACAACGTACATATTCGACGGACAGCAACCTATTTCGACTTTTCTAATCGCGGATACTGCGAGCAGAGCCATACATTCATCGAATAACGGTAATGCAGGGCTGCACCTGAAGTCGTTAAAGAACCGTCCCAGTGCATGTTCGATGGGCATTCTTTGCTTTGCTGCCGAGGACCACACGCGGATTGCGAAGATCGAAAACTGACCTGCAGCAGCCAGTGTTTCAATTTCTACGGCATTTGCCTGTGCGGATGGTTTATCGGAACTGACCTCGTGCATGGGAAAACCTAATTAGGTATTGAATTCANCGTAAATCTAAATGAGAATGATTATCAATACAATAGCGAGGGGCAAGTTATGGGTTATTTCTCAATGGGGGCACTGTGGCGATGAATAAGCTTGGACGAGCCGAATATGACGCATGGGCAGTTGAACTGGCCATGGAAACTCTAGAGCGTCGAATCGAGCCGATTGTCAGCGAAGCGCCTTTGTCGGCGCAAACACGCTTCAACAACGCTTTGCTTAATCTGGCGGTGAACCGGATAGTCGCCGTAGAGGGGGGGAAATTCACTGCCGGAATCTTATGGCGTCTAGCCGATGCGATTGCCAATGGTGCGAAGCCTACCCCGGGGGCGCCTGTTGATTTGACGGTACTTAATAGCTAGCGCTAATGCTTTGGCGGTAGCGAAAGCCGTTGTGCGCACGGTGCCGCCTATNCCTCAAACCAGCTTGGACTCCTAAAGCTCGGTTAAATCTTCGTTTACAGATTGTCTCTGTAGTCGAGTTCGATGTTTGCATCTATNACCTCGGCTAACGCTTCATCGGCTCCGGACCGCTCCACGTACTGACGACCAAACGAAACCCGAGCTTTATCAGGCCAGGTATCGGGCTGCCAAAGGTGAGATCGAATNAGCGCCTTGCCGCAGTGGAAGAAACACTCGCGCACATGTACGCGGGTAATCAGTACTGCAGGGTGATTCTGATTCGACATTGCTTTTTGCAACTGCTCGTCCACAACTAGCTCGGCTGATCCATTCACGCGCAAAGTTTCGCGGGTATTGGGGACGATAAATATCAATCCGACTGCTGGATTCTGCAAAATATTAAGATGGCCATCGACTAATCGATTACCGCGCCGATCCGGGATCAGTAGGTTGTTGTGCTCGTCTATTTGCACAAACCCTGGTGCATCGCCCTTTGGTGAAACATCCATTGCTCCGGCATCTGAGGCGGTTGCGAGAAGTAAGAGCGGCGAATTACCGATAAATTCGATCGCATCTTTTGTGAGACCGGTAGATTTTTTTTGTTCGGTAGCTGGATTCGGGTGTCCGACAACTTCGCGAAGCTGGTCNACGGTTTCTATTTTCATTGGGCTCTTATCCTTATCTTAGCTAAGCGTTGCTACTCGAATAGCCGAGCTTTGACTTTGTTCAGTGTGAGCGAAATAAACTTGATTTCAATATGGTAATGATAATCATTCTCATGTAAGGTGNTCTGCAAGTTTCGGCACGGACTGTATAAATGGATAAAGATCTCCAGGCGGTCGCTGGTTGGATGCAGGAAATCGAGGAGAAAATGCAGGAAATTGATCTTGAGTTAAATCTCCGCACGATTACCAATTTNAACAACGCTNTACTCAACATAGCAGTGAACCGATTTGTTGCTATCGAAGGCAGTCAGGGGAGCGCGACCATCTTGTGGCGGATCGCTGATGCGCTGAGTAACGGAGGTTATGGAAACGAGCCCCTAGAAATAAACCAGTTAGACGGATAGGGCTGAAGGAGTTCTCAAGGGTATGAGTTATTTAGCACGCACTTACAGCGCAATAGGTTGGCCCGCAGTTGTATTCTCTGCCATCTTGCTGGTGCAGTCTGCTACGGCTGCAGCTGCTGGTAAGCAAGTGCAGTCCACTTCTGAGTCATCAAGGCCGCTCGCGGTAAAGATTTCCCAGTTGATCAACGACCCATATTCCTATGTCGACAAAGCCGTCACCATCGTGGGCGCGGTGGGCGATGTATGTCCCGCCAGAGGCTGCTGGGCGGATGTTATGGATAACGATGGCGGTTCGGTGCGTTTTAAGGTGCCGGATGGTGAGTTGGTGTTCACAGCGGCAATGGCCGGCGATCAGGTTACTGCCACTGGTGTCTTCAGGGCCCATCACCTTACGGAAAAACAGGCTATCGGATGGTTAACCCATCTTGCGGCCGAGCGCGGCGAAGTCTTCGACCCGCAATTGCACAATGGAGAGCTCACTGTTTTTCAACTCGAGGGAGATCAAGCAACCTTGAATAGCAAGGTGCATTCTCTCTAGGGTTGCCGATCAAAAAGTCCCTGGTCTGGTCTCGTTTCCTGCTCCCCAAAAGCGCCGAACGTAGATCCAGGCCATGGGGCTTTTTTTAGCATTGATGTGTGAGAACGATTATCATTAACGAAGGAGAAAAATTCGCAATGAAACCGAATCAGAAACCCAATCATAGCCCCAGGACGCTTGCTCTGGGATTGCTTGTTTGTGCAGTCGCGAGCTCAGCATTCGCGGCCCCGACAGAAGCGCAAGAATATATTGAGACGGTTACGGTAATTGGCACAAAAACCGAGAGGGAGATAGGCGAAGTGGCAGGAGCGCTCACTATCATCTCCGAGGACGAGATAGACCGACGCATGATGCGCGACATAGCGGATCTAATAAAGTACGAACCAGGTGTTTCGGTTGCGGGTTCTGGTGAGCGATGGGGGCTTTCCGGCTTTTCTATCCGGGGCATTGGTGGTAACCGAGTTCTTACCTTGGTTGATGGCGTGCAGGTCCCTGAGGCATTTAGCTTTGGCCCGTTCCTCAACGCTCGGCGCGATTTTGTCGCTATCGAAAGCATGGCGAATATCGAAATCGCCAAAGGGTCTGGATCCTCACTTTACGGCAGTGATGCCGTTGGCGGTGTGGTCGCGATAAAAACTCGAAGGCCCCAAGATTATGTTGATTCGGATAACCCGTTGTATGTTGGGTATAAGGGTGGATATTCCAGCGAAGATCAAGGATTGGTAAATACGCTAAGCCTCGCAGGCCAGATATCTGGTATCAGCGGACTACTTGAGTATACCGATACTCGAGCCAGCGAAACCGAAACTCAAGGTGCTTCTGGTTATACCGCCAGCGCGCGACAGGAAGCTGATCCTGCAGATATCGAAAACTCCAATCTTCGTGTTGCTCTCGGGTTCGACGTGTTCGATCTGGTTAATGTCACGGTGGATTATGAAAATTTTTCCAGTGAAACAGACGCGGATGTGCTTTCTGATTCCGGAGCTGTGGTTTACGGCACCCTCATAAACTCACGCAGTGCTTTGGATACTCGCGAACGTACTAAATCTGCCCTGCGTTTAAGTTTGAATGACAAGTTATGGATCTTTGATTCGGCTGAATTTACGGCTTACACCCAGGATGGTACTAACGAGCAGCTCACCAGCGAGTCGCGTACCTCGTTTATGGGGCCACAAAACAGGACTCGCTACTCTGAGTACGATCACAATGCTGTGGGTTATACGGGGTTGGCGACTACGCGCGCACAGCTTGGCGCCAGTGATCACGTGATTACAGTTGGGGTCGATTACAGTGAGGATACCTACGAGACAATGCGAACGGGAGCAACGTTCAGCGCCGCCGGTATTAGCCTTCCTGAGTACTCCGCCTTCCCAACGCGGGATTTTCCAACTACGGATATTACCGAGACAGGTGTTTTTCTACAGGACGAAATCGCATTGTTAGATGGCCGGCTCAGGGTGACACCGGCGATCCGATACGATGAGTACGACGCTAAGGTGGCGCCGGATGTGGTCTGGGTGGCCGGCCATCGAAATGAAGCTCTGCCAGAAGAATTTTCTGACAGCGACACCACGGCAAGCATTAGCGCCGTATATAAAATCTCAGACGCGGTTCGAGTCTACGCTCGATATGGCCAAGGTTTTAGGGCGCCGCCGGCCAATGCCGTAAACGCTGGCTTTCAAAATCTCAGGGGCGGTTACAAGGTGATTAGCAACCCGGATCTGCAATCTGAAACCAGTACGGGAACGGAGGTTGGGCTGCGGTTTTCAGGGGACGGCATCTACCTTGATGCGACGGTTTTCCAGAACAACTACGAAGACTTTATCGAAGAAAACGTTATTGCACCGGCATTCCTCGCCTCTGGTGGCGTTGATCCTTCCGATGGTTTGCTTGCATTTACGTCGGTAAACCGCGGCGAAGTATCGATAAACGGTTTTGAAATGTCGGGCGAAATGAGTCTGAGTTATTTGACCAACAGCCGCGGCACCACCGACAGCAGATGGCAGGATAATTTCAGCCTTATGTTTGCGTTTGCCTATGCGGATGGGCAGGACGAATTGGCCGATCAGCCAATCGACAGCATAGAGCCGATCAACGGTGTAGTTGGGTTGCGCTATGACGCGCCTAACGAACTATGGTCTACCGAGCTTACGGCCACCTTTGCAAGCGGCAAGCAAGCCGAGGATGTAGCGTCGTCGAACCGGCATCTAAGTGACGGCTATGTACAGCTAGACCTTATCGGTCAGAGAAAATTTGGAACTAATGTTGCTGTCAACGTCGGCGTGTTCAACATAACGGACAAAGAGTACATTCGCTGGGTTGATACCGCAGCGATTGGCTCAGACGCGGTGCAGCGTTTTACTCAGCCAGGTTTGCACTATGGCGCAAACATTCGGATAACGCTTTGAAAGGATGGTTGGTCGGAGCGGCTATTATGGCTGCAGGGCTAGGGCAGACGCACGCCGTCTGCCCTGAGCCGGCCATGGACGCTTCGCGTATCGTCAGTGCGGGAGGTTCCGTCACCGAGATCATTTATGCACTCGGCGCTGAGTCCAGATTGGTAGCTGTAGACACCACATCTAATTTCCCCAGTTCGGCAGCGGACTTGCCTTCTGTAGGTTATGTGCGGGCGCTCTCGACCGAGGGCATGTTGTCCACCCGGCCGACTTTAATATTGGGTGAAGATGACATGGGTCCGCCCGAAGTCTTGTCGCAACTGAGCTCGCTGGGTATCGAGCTCGCTGTTATTCCCGAGCGCTGGCACGGTCAGGGAATTGTCGAAAAAGTACGCTGCATCTCGAGTATCGTCGGCGTCGGTCAAAGTGCTCGTGATGCTCTGATCGAAAAGTTGCAAAACCATATGGATGATTTGAGCATCCAGCGATCGCGTATAGATAAACCGATCAGAGTGGCTTTGCTGTTAGCCCTGCGCGACGGTGTGCCCACNGCAGCAGGCAGTGAAACATCGGGGCATGGTGTCCTAGAGATGGCGGGTCTGACGAATGTCTTTGCCGACTTTGAGGGGTGGAAGCCCATTGCGCCCGAGGCGATGATAACGCGCAATCCGGACGTGATCTTTATCACTGAGCGTAGCGCCAAAGCCGCGGGAGGAATTGAGGCGGTAATCGCTGATCCGATTATAGAACTCACGGATGCCGGCAGCTCTGGGAATGTCTTCGCCGTGGATGGCATGGCGTTGCTGGGCTTTGGTCCAAGGACAATTACTACAGCGCTGCAGATATCGACACTAGCCCAAGCGAATGACTGACGGCAAACCGGTCTCCAGGGAAGCTTTGCTAACGACCGCTAATNCCANGCTGTTTAATCGCCGNTTCCAACATATTNCATTAGGTTGGAAAGCGTATTTTGTANTNGCCGTTTTTCTCCTGTGCGCACTGTCAGCGATGACCCTCGGCGCATTTGATGTGGGTGTACTGTCGATATTTTTTGGGGAAGCAAGTTCGGTCCAAGAGAAGGTGCTTGTAAATATACGCTTGCCCCGTGTGGTNTTAGCTGCNNTGGTTGGAGCCTCGCTTGCGCTTTCTGGTGCTGCGCTTCAGGGTTTGTTTCGGAATCCACTAGCTGATCCGGGACTGATCGGTGTGTCCAGTGGCGCGGCCTTGGGCGCGATATTTATGATCGTCCTTGGTGGTGCGGTGAATATGCCCGCGAGCTTAGCGCCGTATTCCATATCCATTGCTGCAATATTCGGCGCGACAGCTGTTACCGGCCTATTGTTCGCCATTGCCCAAGGAGGCGGCCGCTTGTCCATCGTCACCGTGCTTTTGGTGGGGATTGCTATTAACGCACTGGCTGGAGTCGGCATTGGTTTTTTCCAGTACATAAGCGACGACAGCCAGCTACGAACGCTGACGTTCTGGATGATGGGAAGTCTAGGTCGAGCGGATTGGACGTCGTTGGTGCCTGGAACCGTGCTGATGCTGACCGGGTTTTGCTTATTGATTCAAACCCATCGGCAGTTGGACCTTTTGCAGCTGGGTGAGCCGGAAGCGGAATTTATGGGGGTTGATGTTGCTTACTTGAAAAAGCAGATCGTATTCGCTTCTGCACTGGGCGTGGGTGCTGCTGTTTCGTTGGCGGGAATGATTGGCTTTATTGGGCTGGTGGTGCCTCACCTCGTGCGTTTTCTTTTTGGAGTTACTCACCGAGCCCTTATGTATGGGTCTGCGGTGGTGGGCGCTTCATTGCTCATGTTGGCAGATACCATAGCGAGGATTGCCATTCCGCCGGCGGAAATCCCGGTGAGTCTTATAACCAGCGCGATTGGCGCGCCGTTTTTTCTTTGGTTAATTGTGCGGGACCGTGGGTTGTGGCGTTAGCGGCGGTCGACATTAGCGTAGCGCTCAACGGAAAGGATATCGTTTCCAAAGTTTCTTTAGAGGCGGCCGACGGATGCATCACGGCGCTGGTGGGACCGAACGGAGCGGGTAAGACGACGCTGCTGAGAACCCTTGCTGGAGAAACCAAGGGTAGCCAAGGTTCTGTGTTATTAAATGGCAGAAATTTGGCGGATTATTCGCTCAAGGAGTTGGCGCGGGCGCGTAGCGTTATGACGCAATCGACTGAAATAGCGTTCGACTTTTCGGTGTTAGAAATTTTGCAGATGGCGTGGCTGTCGGGGCCTAGAGAAAATTTTCTGCACTCGTTGAGTCCACTAGTCGAAGAATTGGGCTTAGCACCTTTCTTAGAGCGATCGTTTCGCTCGCTCTCTGGTGGTGAAAAGCAGCGTGTTTTATTCGCCCGAGCGGCTCTGCAAATTACCGCCAATTCGACAGTGCGCAGGGGGCGGTTTGTTTTACTGGACGAACCGACCGCCAGTTTAGATATCGCCTATGAACTTCAATTGTTAGCGTGTTGTGCAAGTTTGGCACACCAAGGCATTGGTTTTTTAGTCGTGCTGCATGACTTGAACCTTGCGGCTAAATTCGCCGATCAAATCGTTTTACTTGACCAGGGAATGTGTGTGCAAACGGGCACGCCAGCCGAAGTGCTTACTTCCGATCTGCTAAGTGACATATATAAAACACGGATTCACGTGGAAAAACATCCTAAAATAACGAAACTGTTGGTATACACCTAGGGGGAGCAATGTTTATAGCAATGAATCGATTCAAGATAACCAAAGGATTTGAAGCTGGATTTGAAGAGGTTTGGCGGCAGCGTGATTCTTATCTGCATACGGTAGAGGGCTTTAAGTCCTTTTCGCTGCTCAAAGGCGGCGAATTTGACGATCACACCCTCTACGCGTCCCATACTATTTGGGAGTCCAAACAAGCTTTTGAAGCATGGACCGAGTCGGAAGCTTTCCGTAAAGCCCACGGTCAGGCGAAAGCACCCAAGGGCACCTACTTGGGTCATCCGAATTTAGAACTTTTTGAAGGGGTAAACTTATGAGTCCTCTCTGGGGTAAGGGGTGGCTATCAGTCCTAATATTCGCGACGCTCATGGGTTCTGTGGGGGCTGCCCATGGCGCCGCCACGCAGGCTGAAACATGTCGGGCGGCCACTACGTTGGCGACAAATCTGGGTCTTATGCGTGGTCACCTCTTAGTGGCTGCCGAATTGTTTGAGGCCGGGCATATCGAGCTTGCACAGCGGCACTCTAAGCACCCGGCCGAGGAGGTGTATCAGGAATTACTTCCAGGATTGGCGCAGTTTGAGGTGCCAGGCTTCGCTGCGGAATTGGGCGCGTTTGCTGATGTTCTGGCAGCGGGTGAGCAAGGGCGTGAATTATTTAGCAACCGTTACGCTCAGTTGATGCAGACAATGAATGCTATTGAGGACCGGTTGCCTTTAGGGGTCCGGCAACAACAGCACATTGCTTTTGCCCTGGTGAGCCAAGCGGCGGTCGAATATGCAGTGGGCGTAGCTGAGGATGGGCGTGTCACAGATATTCAGGAATATCAGGACGCATACGGCTTCGTGACCATAGCAAAAGGTAAGGTCGTTGATGAGGCGGCGCTAGGGACTGGGCAACTGGCACGCGCCTTTACTGGGGCGTTGCGCCTGTGGCCAACACTCATGCCGCAGCAGCCCTTGGCGACGGAATCCGATGATCTAGCGCAACTTGTCGCCCTAATGCGGCAACAAGGGATGGCCGCTCCAGCCTGTGACTAAAGCTGCGGGTAGGCAGTTTGCGAGGTCGGTTGTTGGCGCTCGCTGCTGGCGGATTCAGCGATGCCGAATTGGTGCACACTTGTACCCTTCGATGCTGTCAGCGTATCTGCCATCCGATCCCACCATGCCAAACAGGAACCAAAATTAGGGTGGTTGTGGTGCAGGCTATGGTGCAACTGGTGTTGTGCGGGGCTGATGATGTGGGCTTCAAATCTGCCGAAACCCACGTAGATATGAGAATGGCGAAGGTTTGCAGCGGCCATGTTGAAAACAAAGCCTAGAGCATCGACGCCCATGATCTCCAAAGCTGTCAACTTACCTTTAAACAGCCAAATGAAAATGCCGGCGACGATGGAAAATACCAAAAGCCCGCGCGTGTAGTAGCAGATACTCTCGATGGGGTGCACGCGAAAAACGGTGAAGGGCGTCAGCGTAGTAGCGCTGTGATGGACCTTATGCAATCGCCATAGCGGTTCCCACCGATGCATCATTCGGTGCAAGGCGAAGCGACTCGCATCATCGGCAACAAAAAGCGTGACGCTAAACAGGGCGGCGACTGCGAGCCAAGATAAGCTGGTAACTGCCGGATCCGCAACGTTGCGCTGTAGAAAGCTTGCTACTACAAATGCCCCCGCCAGATGACTTCCCAGGACGGGAATGATCAACAATGTCCTAACGCTGCCGTTGACAAAGAGCAGTAGGTAATCCAGAGACGTTGAGCGATTGAACCAGTACTTTGCGGAAAATAGCGACCGTAGCTGTGCTCGCAGATCTAAATAACCCTGGCTTTTCGCCGTCACTATGCTCGCGACGACTAGGGCGCCGATCACGTATCCCCAAAAGACACGCTTGCTCGGATCAAGCAAATAGCCCAGTGGTTCGAAAAACTGTTCGAACGACATTGCCGTCATTAGATCTTATAAGAGAGTCTAAGAATCACGGTTCTAGGCAGACTCGGCCGTGCACCGAACGGTCGATGAGCCACGATGGAGCGCTCATCTGCTGCATTGCGNACCAGTANTTGAGTGCTGATCGCGTCGTTGACCTGATAGCGCAAGCCNAGGTCGATCGTGGTANTCGACTCGGCAAATAAACCGTTACTGATATTGTCCTGGCCGGGTTCTTCGCGCATCTCAGACTGATATTTCACATCCACAGTGCCTTCCAGCAGCCCCGCTGTGAGCGCCAAGCTCAGCGCTGCGATATGTTTTGGCAGATAAGGGAGTTCGTCGCCGGCTTTAACAATGCCGAATTGTGAGAAAGTCGAGAGAAAGCTGTCTTGGAATGAAGATTCGGTATAGGTGTAGGTTACAGATGTGGTGATTGAGGCAAGCTCGCTTACATCAGTTGTTAAATTTGCCGCGAACTCAGCTCCGAGTATTTCAACGGCTCCGCCACTAAATTCTTCACCGACAGTGCATCCATAATCGCTGACACGACAGCGACCAAGTAAATTGCTGTAGTCGCTGTAAAACGCCACGCTCTCAAAGCCAAGGCTATCGTTGTTGAAACGGAAGCCGAATTCGTAATTGGTGCTTTTCTCTGGGTCACGGCCGTCCGCGCCAGGTCCGGCGGGTGAAAATCCTTTATGCACGCCAGCAAAAACGTTAACGAGCTCGGTGGCTTCGTACAGCACACTGATGCCGGGCATGATTTCGGTCTGGTCATTTGATGACAGCGTATCTGTGAGAAAATTCTCCACTTCACCGTCGATCTTCTCGATTCTAAGGCCTGGACTCANTGTCAACCGCCCCAGATTAAANTCATTTAGTACGCTAAGAGATAGGGCNGTGGTTTCGGCGCGATTATTGGTTTTGGCGGCGCGTGTCANNCCATCGTATTCCAGTGCNCCAGCGGTCATTAGGTAGCCGCGCTGTTTATGGTTCCGTTGCACCTGGTCTTTGTGGATACGCAGGCTAAGTCCGAAATTTTGCTNGATACCAAGGAGCGCGTGCCGGGTTTGGCTTGACAGCTGTAGTCCAGTAGAGAAAAAGTCCCGATCATTATTTGTTACGTCGACAATCTCCGAGTCTACTGGCCGTGAGTCAATCAAGCCTTTAAGGATATTGAATTGTCGTTGGTATAAGTTGGTGCGTTGCAAAATATTCTGCGGCGCCGTACCTGAAAGGAAGCCGTCGAACTTAGTCCACGCGCGTGTGAAACGGTTGTGGTAGGCCTTAACGTTTAGGTCGTTATTAGCGTTCGGCTTCACGGAGTAGTTNAGGTGCCATTGCAAATGCTCTGACTCGAAGCCGTCATGTTCAGAGGCGGCATAGCGCTGATCCGGATTCGCTGCAAAGTCGCTATCGGAAAGACCAAGGTAAGTTTCATCTGAATCCTCGGCGGCAAAGCCGACCTTCATAGTCAGTACACTNGGTAGTCGCGATGCAGGTTGCCACTTAAACTTAATGTTAAAGTCGTTGCGCACAAAGCCAGTGCCGCCGCCGTTGCNCAGTTCCTTAAAACCATCGCTGCGATAGTCGAGCGCGTCGATCAGTACACCCATTTGGTCATTCAAGCGCAGCCCCAGCTCGGCCTGGGTCTTCAGGTAGCCGTCGTTACCCATGCTNAAATCAAGNGTGNCNGTNTTGTTATCAGGCACTGGGGTGGTCACGAAGTTGATGGCGCCGCCCACCGTATGGGGNCCGTACTTGATNGCCGCAGGTCCTTTCAAAATCTCCACCGCATGAANTCGCGCGGTATTAGGCACGTAATAGGCTGCAGGNGCTGAGTAGGGGGCAGGNCCAATTAGGATGCCATCCTCCATCATCGTGATTTTTTGGCTTCGATCTGTNGTGGCGCCGCGAATCCCGATGTTAGGCCGCAGACCATAGCCATCCTCTTGCCGGAAGTAGATACCGGGCACGCTAGCGACGATTTGATGCAGGTCAGTGTGGTCGGCTAGATCCAGTTGCAGCTGGTTAAGTACGGTGCCTGAG
>NZEI01000109.1 GCA_002690405.1 Gammaproteobacteria bacterium | reverse complement strand
CATGTTTTTTCCTTCCAAACCTATTGTTTCTAGCGGCTTATGTAGAGACCGCGCTTGTCGCTGGTGACCAGAGCCGGGAGACGATGTCTAAAGGCTTTACTTTAGCGCCGCCAGGCTCTGGGGTACAGGCCTCTACACTGCCAGTTGTCTGCTATCGAGTGAACTCTGGGTACGCTTCAACACCGATATCAGTCATATCGCTACCCACGGTCTCCTCATCTTCACTGATGCGGATGCCCATAGTGACCTTGATAATCAACCATACGATAAGCGACGCGACGAATGTGAATCCAAAAATCGCACCGAGCCCTGTCAACTGACCAACAAGAGTTGCGTCTGAGCTGGTTATTAATACCGCTAAGAGGCCCCAAATGCCGCAAGTGCCGTGCACTGAGATCGCACCTACAGGATCGTCGATCTTGATCTTATCAAGGAATGTGATTGAACCGACGACTATTACGCCACCCACGGCTCCAATTAACATTGATTCGATGTTGGTGCCTGATAATGGTTCCGCTGTGATCGATACGAGCCCGGCCAAAGCGCCATTGAGCGCCATTGTAATATCAGCCTTGCCGAAGAATAGTTTCGACGCCAACATGGCCGCTATCAAACCACCTGCTGCAGCCATATTCGTGTTTACGAACACTTGAGCTACTGCATTCGCTTCGTCGATGTTACTCAGTTTCAGTTCCGAACCACCATTGAAGCCGAACCATCCAAACCAAAGAATGAACGTGCCGAGTGTCGCAAGCGGCATATTCGAGCCCTTGATCGGGTTAATTGTACCGTCTTCGCTGTATTTACCCGCACGAGGTCCAAGCAAAATAACGCCGGCTAATGCCGCTGCTGCGCCGCACATGTGCACAATGCCTGAACCGGCGAAATCAACGAAACCAGCATCAGAAAGGAAGCCTCCGCCCCAGCTCCAGCTTCCTTGGAGAGGGTAGATAAATCCGGTCATGACCACCGCGAACAGCAAGAACGACCAAAGTTTGATGCGCTCAGCAACCGCACCCGAGATAATCGACATCGCCGTGGCTACGAAGACCACTTGGAAGAAGAAGTCTGAGCGTGCGGAGTAGTAAACTTCCCCTTCGGACTCCAGAACTTCTGCGACGGTATTTTCTGCTCCTATGAGGAACGTTCCCGCGGGGTCGTACATTATGTTGTACCCGATCAGCAGGTACATTACGCAGGCTATTGAGAATAGCGCAACGTTCTTAGTCAGAATTTCTGACGTATTTTTTGCTCGAACCATGCCCGCCTCGAGCATAGCGAACCCAGGGGCCATAAACATGACCAAGGCGCCCATAACTAGGAAGTAGAACGTGTCTACCGCATAGGCTAATTGAACTAAATCTTCCAACTTCTTTCTCCATCAATGAGATGCGGAAGGGCATCTCGATCTAAGCTGCAAAGCCCGTTAACTCCAACCGTGCTAAGCATGGTTGACCAGTTCCAACTGATGTACGCGCAGGCTTTGCTCTAACCGCCGAACCCAGTTGGTCGCCTCTTCCCAGTGCAGATTGCATGCCAAATAAAAAACACATATTTTTCAGCCACTTAAAACAAGTCAGTTGCTGGCATAAATTACATATGCGCTAAAATAGTGCGCATGTATTAGCTCGGTGCGTCAAATTAGCGCGGGCGGGAACGTGGTTGGGGCTAGGTGAGGGTGCCTGCTTACAAGCTGTAAGCAGACTAAGACAGGCATTTCAGCATTTCTGATATTTCTACCGACAAGCGCAACGCATACACTGGGACTCAAGAATAGCGAGTAGCGTAGTTATGCAATCTTCCCAATCCCTAAAAATATTGCTCGACATGTTGCGCGAGGACCTTAAAACCAAACTCAACTCGAGCATTGGCGGTGTGCCAAATACAGGTGCCACTGTTGACGACAGCATCGGCCATGCAATTGAAACCCTCCGCGAAGGGTTGCTCGACAAGTTCGAACTGGTTGCCAAAGCAGACTACGAAGCCCAAGTAGCGCTACTTGAGAATATGCGAGCCCAGTTAAAAGACTTAGAGGAAAGACTAGCGGCCCTGGAGCAAGCTCAGGCAAGCTGAGCGTCTGCGCGGAGTTGTCAAAAGGTATCTCGGATCGCTCACCCCATCGCTGATCTGGAGGCCCAAGATTAGATGAGCCAATCCCACATGGCTGAGGCGCTGGGGTTTGGATCCCTGCCTTGGGATCAAGGTCTGAAATAATCCGAAGAATTTTTGCAATAAAAAAAGGCCTCCGAGGAGGCCTTTTGATCTGTTGTACAAGCTAAGGGGGAGACTAGAAGCTTTTACCAACAGAGAGAACGATTGCTTCGCCGTCTTCTGCAGCGATGTCGTCATCTGGAAAGATTAAAGACACGCCAAAGTCGAGCTCCGCCACTGAAAAACCATAGTCCGCTTGAAAGTAGGCGCCTGCGAAGTCTTGGCCGAAACTGCCGTAGGTGGCGGAAAATCCAGCGCCGAGATCTGCAGACAGACCCGTGAAGCTATAATCTTGCTCGGCAGCCGGGTCGTCATAAGTACCCACAGAATACTCAAGGCTGAGTGGACCGTAACCAACGTTAAAGTTGATCTCTTCGTAGGTGTTGTCAAATGATCCGGTGTAGTAATAACCGGTAAAGCCGACGCTCGCAGATACGTCGCCCATTTCAACGCCGTAGCCCAAGTAACCGTCTACTTCGAGGCCCTCACCCACATCTGCGGTCCAAGCGCCGGCATAAAAACCGCCTTCTTCAAAGTCGATGCCTGCGCTGGCTGATGAGCTCTTCTGGAAAAAGCCGCGGTAGTAGTATTCCGATGCAAAGCCTACGTTGTAGGACACGTCTGCGTGCGCAGCAACGGGGACCATAGCAGAACCGGCCATTGCGGTAGCTACAGATAAGATTTTCGCCATTGTTTTCATAGTTTCTCCTAAGGATTTTCGCGAAGCGTGCCCCTTTTTGTCATAGCGAGAGCACGCGCACTACCCCAAAGCAAATACGATGCCAGTTCTTGAATCTCTCTTTATTTCAAGGGTTTAAGCCAATTCTCTGGGAACCACCTGCGGTAGCTGCCCTGTTTGAGTGCTTGGTTTTTAGATATTTGCACAATTTTTGTGCGCGGCAGCGGCTCGGTTAAATCGAGCGCAGCTTCCGATCCGCGCAGCATTTAAATCTACAGAGCTGATAGATATTGTTCCAAACGCTCGCCATTCATCGCGAATGTGGATTTCATGCGCTCTGCCTCTTGCTCGATTTCCCCAATATTTACTGCGTCGCCAACTTGGATAACGCCGACCATGGCCATAACGACGTGAGGGTCACATTGATATACATAAACACCTTCGGTCTGCAGAGTAACGCTTATGTCCTGGCTCATTTCCCCCGACCAAGACTCCGCTCCGGCGGGAATCATGCCCACTATTGAAGCTGCGTTGTGAGCGAGGTCCGTCGCCCTAAAATGTATTGTGTCACCGACAGAAACCTTTAAAACGGCCGGTTCAAAGACCATGCTGCCACCAGCCCCAGAATTAAGCATCTTGACCTCGTGTTCAGAACCTTCGGACAGAGTTACTTTCTCTATTTGCATAGAGGTCGGCGCNGGGGTGGCAATAGGGACCACCTCGCTANTTTCGGACCTGCTAACAGAGCCAANGGGCTGTAATCGCTGGCGAATTTCTGCATTGGTCCCTGGAGGCGCAGCATTAACGACTAATCCCGCNACAAAAAGGGCTACTCCGGAGGCCAAAAATAATGGGCGTCTCAATCAAGTTCTCCTGGCTGATTTATATCTAGTGGTGTGCTGAGGAAGTTCNCAAACGATTAAGCCTGACAGGCGACACTGAGCGCGTTTTTTACCGGCTTTTTTCTAATCTCTAAAGACTGAGCAACTTCATCGAGCGGATTCGTTATTATACCCCCGGACTCACGAAGCGTCGAATAACTCGCGACCGATTAACATGCGCCGAATTTCACTGGTGCCGGCGCCGATTTCATAGAGCTTGGCATCCCGCAACAGCCTGCCCGCAGGATAATCGTTGATATAGCCATTACCACCCAGTGCCTGAATGGCCTGGAGCGCGTGTTGAGTAGCTCGCTCCGCAGCATAAAGTATGCAGCCAGCTGCATCGATTCGGGTGGTTCTGTCGTTGTCGCAGGCTCCGGCTACCGCATACACATAGGCACGTGCTGCATTGGTTTCAGTGTATAAGTCAGCGAGTTTGCCTTGCATAAGTTGGAATTCGCCAATGGGCTGGCCAAATTGTTTACGTTCTTTAAGGTAGGGCGCCACCAGATCTAAGCATCCGCGCATGATGCCCAACGGACCGCCAGCCAGTACTACTCGCTCATAGTCGAGACCGCTCATCAAAATACGCACGCCTTCACCAACACGGCCGAGAATTTGTGTTTTTGGCACCCGACAGTCGGCAAAAATCAATTCTGCAGTATCGGAGCCACGCATACCCAATTTGTCCAGCTTGGTGCCCGTACTGAAACCTACCTGTGACTTTTCGATCAGGAACGCTGTGATGCCTTTCGACCCCAAGCTTGGATCGACTGTAGCATAGACAACAAGCACGTCGGCTTGGGGACCGTTAGTGATCCACATCTTGCCGCCATTCAAAATATAGTCGTCGCCGTCTTGCTGGGCCCGCAAGCCCATGCTGACCACATCGGAACCCGAATTGTGTTCGCTCATCGCAAGCGCGCCAACAAACTCGCCACTGATCAAGCTTGGTAGGTAGGCTTGTTTCTGTGCATCCGTACCAAAACGGGCCAACTGGTTAACGCATAAGTTCGAGTGCGCACCATAGGACAAACCAACCGCGCCAGAAGCCCGGCTTATTTCTTCCATCACTACCGTATGGGCCAGATATCCAAGATCCACACCTCCATAGGTTTCGGCCACCGTCATGCCGAGAACGCCTAACTCGCCAAGCTTCGGCCAAAGCTCGCGGGGAAACTTGTTGCTGCGGTCTATTTCCGCCGCCATCGGTGAGATTTCACGCGCACAAAAGGCTGCCACGCTGTCGCGCAACGCGTCTATGGTTTCGCCTAGACCAAAATCAAAGTCCGGTAAGCTCATAATATTTCGTATCCGTTAGTTTTTATCGCCCGCTACCGCTACTACTTTGGTACCGCTGACCCAGTCGTGGATGCATCGTCGATCCCCGCGAAGACCCATAAGCAGATCGAGCGCAAGCAGATACCAAAAGCCAATCAACGTGGCATGCATAAGTGGAAAAAAAGGTGCTCGCAAAACAATCAGTTTCCACAAGGCGGGCACCTGTCCTGATTCATGGTCGACGATTTTAATCTTTGCCAGCCTTTTGCCCAAGGTTTGGCCGCACCGCCAAAGCAGTACTCCATTAACCATTAAATAGCCAACCACCCCGAGCAGAACCACCCGGAGCCAAGGAAATCCATCTGTCCATGCTTCGGCATTTTCTAGCGCACCCGTGATCAGCATAACGATCATCGCCGCGCTGGGTACGATAACGAAATCTATAGCAGCGGCCGTCACCCGGCGCCAAACAGTAGCATTCATATCACCGTGCTCCCGGCCCTGCAGCATCCGCAGGCTTAGTTAATTGAAAAACTAAGAACGCATTGCCGCTCTTCATGCCAACCCCAGAATAACCGGAGCTAACCAGTAATAAATCATCAACGAGCAGCGGACCATGTGAGTCAATACTGCCGCCCTTGGCCTCGAGTCCGTTGACCGTAGTGAAAGGTTGGGCTGTTGTGTAGCGCCACAAGACAGCGCCGGTCAGCGCATCATAGGCTTCTAATTGCCCGGCGAGATCGCCGGCAATAACAACGCCGTCAGCCGCAACTATTCCGGCCGACAGCCCAGGCCAAAAACCTAGCTTAGCTTGGGCTTGCTCACTAAAGTCCTTGGCCGCAAACCACTGTACCGATCCGTCATCAAGACTTAGCGCATACAATCCGGGGGTCGGAGCAGCCGTAAGATCTAGACCTGCAGGGTAGTCGCTGACTGGCACATAAAGTAAACCCCGCTGGATATCCGCTGCCAGACCCCAATGAATACCGCCCAGATATCCACCGCGACCAAACTTTTGGCTCCAGACACGCTCACCGGTTGCTGGGTCAAGGGCGCTTACAGCACCTGACTTTTGCGCAACAAAGAGCAATTCGCGGCCCTGACTATCTTGCGCCAACAGTGGCGGCGCACCAAAGTCTAGGTCTGGGCCCTCTTGTTCTGGACAGTTGAGACCGCCAGCAACACACGCCATATTAAATGTGTCGTTGGCGGTAAATTGATTAACCCAGCGTCGCTGACCAGTGCTTGCGTCTATCGCAAAAATAGCGTCGCTGGTAGCGGTCGCCGGAGCCGAATAATTTTCACCAGTGCCATAGAAAAGCAGGCCGCGCCGACGATCCAAAGTCGGTGCGCTCCACACCGGCGCTCCGCTTGGTCCCCACTTTTGCACGAACAGTAACTGCCTACCGGTTACTTGCGCCGCTTCTTCGATTGTTGGGAGATACCAAAGCTGCTCGCCGGTTTCGGCATCAAGCGCAGCCATACCGCCGCTGGTGGTACAACACCCGTAGAAGGGCAACATACTTAAACCAATTTCCTGACTGGAAATCGGGACATAAATTACCCCATCGGCAACCAGCGGTGATCCGGAGTACAACGGCAGCGGCTCGCTGTCGGTGCCGCGCTGCCAGAGCGTTTTACCGCTTGCGGCATGAATCGCAAAAACACCTTTTTCTCTATGCGCAAAGAATAGAGTAGGTCCAAAACGGGTTCGCGCAGCAACAATGCTGCTGGCAGCACCGCCGGCAGCATCTGTATTCCGCCACCGCACACAGCCGCGCTCGCGGTCTAGGGCCACCAGACCGTTTTCACCATCGCCGATATAAATCGTATCTGCGGTAACCAGCGGATAAAACCTTGGTGCCTGGGTGTTCAGTCCGTAGGCCCACTTAAGCTGCAACTGGTGCGCGTTGTCCGCGGTTATTTGACTATTTTCGGGGGTCACGTAGCGGGTATTCGCTACATCAATACCCCAGCTTGGCGGGAAAAATTTTTCTGTATTGGGGACACTAGCGCACTCTAATGCCCAAGCGTTTCCACTGAACAGTAGGGTGATCACGGCAATACGGACGTTGCTAAACATTGTCATTCTTGATCCTGTTGAGCCGGTTGGCTTCCAGATTGTGCTGGGCCTTAGATCAAATGGCTCTTGCTCGCCCACTCTAGTGTCGCGTCCAAGCCAATCGCAAACTTACTTATCAACTCATCTATCTGATCTTCAGTAATCACTAGGGGCGGGCAGAAAGCGACACTGTCACCGAGATTACGCAAAATAACGCCCGCATCATGACACGCTGCGGCACAATACGCGCCTACACCCGCTGACAATTCAAACGGGGTACGCGGCTGCTTTTGCTTTACAA
>NZEI01000108.1 GCA_002690405.1 Gammaproteobacteria bacterium | reverse complement strand
CTAATGCCTGACGGTGTGATCATCTTAGACGACACCCACCGCAGCGAATATCAGACCCTGCTCGCCAAGTTACGTGATCAGGGGTATAAAACCCTGACGTTTTTCGGCCCCAAGCCCACCTCGATCATCGAGGCTCAGTCGACGATCATTTATCGAACAGATAATGCACTAGGTATCTGAGTGCAGTAGCAGAAGCACTTATAGCCCTTGCGCCTATGAACTTGGGACTCCGCGAATTGCAGCAATGCGATCGGCGGTAATCGGATGTGAAGCGAGATACTCTAACAACTTACGGTGCACCGTCTCAGAGGCATCGCTATGTTCCGTGTCGCCGGACTCAGCATCAAACTCTCCTTCATGGCTGCGCTCTAATTCCTCTAGCGCCTGGGCAAATACTTCAGGGTCTATGCCAAGGCGTTGCAGTTCGGCAACCGCAAAGGCGTCGGCTTGACGCTCGAATTCTCGTGTATACGCTGACTGGCCAATGGCAAACGGCAGTGTCAGCGCCAATTCACCGACGCCACCGATGTCGCCGGTAATAAAGGTTAGCAGTACTGCCCAGCCAGCACTCTGCAGCAAAGTTTGTTCCACGTGGCGCATACGCGCATGCCCTAGTTCGTGCAGAAATACTGCCAAGAGCTGCTGATCGTTCTGCAGCAACTCTACAATGGCATCGGTAAATACTACCGTGGTGCCACTGAGGGTGAGTGCATTCGGCCCAACAAACGAACGTGCTCGCCGAAAGTGCACATCAACAGCAGGTGCATCAGTGCGCTCATGCTCAGAAAAATATGAGCGCAACTGCTGCTGACGCGACTCGGTCAGTTCAGATTCCTGCAATAAAGGGGTTAAATTTGTCATGGTTGACTGGGCCATTTGCGCACTCACGGTCAAGGGCAACTGGTGGGCGATAGACGCCGTAATACGCGGAATGCCGTAGAGCCCAAACAACACCAATGTCGCCAGAGTGAACATTACCGCCACCGCGACACCGCTGAAATTCGCCTCTAAACGCGAGACCCAGAAAGACAGACCGCGGTCACCCCTGAACTGCGCAAGGGCGTCTAAGGCCGCATGATCCTCACTGATAAAGTAGTCGTCTGCGCCCCAAGACACTCTACGCGGCACCGACCCTAGGGCAGCTTCAACCCGGATATCTTCTGTGCCTATGACCTGTTCACCGCCAGACCAAGAGACGCAAACAGAACGAGCATCCGCAGTCAGTTGCGCAGTTTGTCCCGCGCTGGTTATGCCGTCGAAATAAGTCCCTTGGAATTGCATTGCGCTTTAAATGCCTATGCCAAGATCAAAGGCTTCCCCGATCTCGTCCCCTAGCGCATTCTCTTGGTCGCGTTGCGCCGCGACGAAGCCATCCAGATCCACTGCTTCAACCCACAGATGCTCCTGCATATAGCGCGCTACCCTGACCGCTGCCCACGGGTAATAGAGCCCCAGCGTCATGATGGTAAAAATGGTGTTCGGCAGTACGATCGCAAATAAGCCAGTAATGGTAACGTCTGTTTGCAAACGATTACCCTTGATATGAACGTTGTTGAAAACGGCAGCAAAATAGGTGCTTTGGAACGCCGCATAAATCAATACGTACAAGGCTAAATATCCAGCACCGGCAATAATTAGTGCGACGACCGATTCGCTCAACATAAGAGCAATGCCTGACAGGAGTAATCCGCCACCGACGCTGACACCAAATACAGCAAAAAGTACTCTATAAAAATCTTTGGCCGCAGCAGAAGTCGTCGCTGTGGTCTGGCCATAAGCGTAATGATTGTAGAGGTACTGATTCTGTTTATACCAAGCATAGGGCATACCCAAACCAAGAGTAACCAAGCCGAATAGTGGCCACAGTAGGACGGTCTTGTAGGCATCGAGCAATTCGCCGTTGAAACCGAAACGAACTCCGCGCCAACTACTCATGATCGCGTTGAAGCGGATTGCCCGCATCACCACATATGGCATCACTAACATCAGCACAATGAACAAGATAAAAGACCATGTTGCGGCGAAATAACTGACTAAGGTGTATATAACAAGAAACACCACAGCGATTATCCGGCCCTTGAGTATCGCGATTGGGCTGGCCAAGTAGTCAAAACGATCGCCGGCAAGCTCGGTATTGCCGTAGAAATAGCGCTTAGTTCGAACTTTCGCCCAGGCGGAATAGATCCCCAGGGTCAGTATTGTCAGAACTAGATTAACGATCCAAATTCGGAAAAACTCGCTGCCCTGTCCATGAAAGTGAAAGCGAACNGTTTGCGCCTCGGCTGCTTCTGTAGCCAACTCACTGNTTTCCGACATAGTTTCCTCGTTGCTCAAGCTCCCTTACCTGGATCACTGTACCTTAGATCAACAAGGCTAGGAAATTGGCGGGGTTGGACGATGCCAATCTACAAAGTTGCCGGTGCGGCCCTGCCATCAAAGCTCCGAGAGCGGCTANNCAGGTGGGCGATTCGCAGGAAATTTAAATTTAATCGCCTTATGCTCNGTTCAATGTTTNTTCGGGCTGGNAAGTATNAGTGAGTGAATCCAAACCCCTAGACCTTACTCTGCANGCAAACCCCGCACCGAACGATGCCAAAAGAGTGAGCTGGATCACTACTGTTGGCTATGGCTCAGGTGATTTTGGCTTCAACCTATATTTCGCNGGTCTGAACTTATATCTNCTCTATTACTACACTGATATTCTGAATATCGATCCAGCTGTCGCTGGACTGATCATCATGCTGCCGGTCATCTGGGACGGAATCTCTGACCCGCTGATGGGATGGATCGTTACCCGAACACGCTCTCGCTTCGGTAAATTCCGNCCCTATATTTTGTTTGGCGCCCCGTTTATGGGGCTCAGTTTTGTTGGCATGTTTGCCGCACCCATCTGGTTCCCAGATCATGTGGTNGTCGCTTGTCTGNTTACGCATACGATCTTCAGAACAGCCTATACCGTGGCCTCAGTGCCCTACTCTTCACTGGCCGCGGCCTTAACCCACGATAGTCAGGAACGCGGCACTATGGCTGGTATCCGAATGATAGCGGCTATGATCGGCGGCATTGTCACTGCCGCGACCATGCTTGAGTTGGCGCGCTATTTTGGCAACGGCGACATGCGCCANGGCTTTGTACAAGTCGCTATCGTCTATGGGCTGCTGTCTTCGGCGATGATGGTCATCATCTTCCTGACCACTTCCCAGGAAGTCAGTTTAGTTAGCAGCAAGACTGTAACGAGTCGGCAAACCCTGTCTTTTCTGCGTCACAACCGCGCTTTTTGGATTTTATGCGGTGCCTCGCTAGTGGGAGTTATCGGGTCTGCCATAGGCGGGAAATCCATCGTTTACTACATCAACTATTATGCAGGGCATCCGGAAAGCGTTTCNGACGTCATGTCTATCGGCATTTTAGGCGCAGGCATCGGTATTCCAATATGGACCGTGGTAGCAAGACATCTCTCTAAAAGATGGGTATGGGTAATCGGCGCGAGCGGCGCTTCGCTGTTAAATCTGGCGCTATTCCTATTCGATNTAAAAGANGTAAGCACATTATCNGCGCTGGCTTTTTGCAATGGACTCATTGGCGGCGCAGTGGCGGTTATGTTCTGGTCAATGTTGCCGGATACGGTGGAATATGGTCAGTGGCGNAGCGGCGTGCGNGACGATGGCATCGTATTCGGNCTGAGCCAATTGATCAGCAAGGCGGGCTCTGGCCTNGGAGTGGGCATGATCGGCTTACTGCTAAGTGCCATTGGTTATACCGCCGGCATCGAACAATCCGCAGCAACGTTGCAAGGTATTCGCGCGTCGGCATTTTTAATTCCCGCAGCAGCCAGCGCACTTTCAGTTTTGGTTATTCTGTTCTATCCACTCGACGCACAACTTCATGCCCGAATCGTGCGTGGGTTAGCGCGCCGGAACCTATCGACCACAAACAATTAGGATTCGATGAGTTTGGCAAAGGCCGCGCCATACTCGCTGGCAAAAAAAAGCCCTTGCGGCGTTTACCGCAAGGGCCTTAATACAATTGTGGCGTCCCCTAGGGGTTTCGAACCCCTGTTGCCGGGATGAAAACCCGGAGTCCTAGGCCTCTAGACGAAGGGGACGCAGGATCTTAAGCGACGGCTGTAATCAGCTGATTCACAACAGACGATCAAGAAGGCGCGCATTCTATGAATGGCCATGCGTACAGTCAAGCCCAGCCACCGGTTTCTTGCCACCCGCAGGAAAATATTCACGCTTGACTTAAAACTTCAAGCCGATACCAAGGGTATAAGTGGTATCGGTATTTTCACTGCCAGGAGGCGGGTCTGTTTCGTAGTTAATGTCTGTACGTAAGGCAGTGTCTATGCGCTCGCTTAACGCAAAGCGCAGACCAGTACTCGACGTCAGCACCTGGCCCCGATTCTCTGACGCAATCGCCAGTACCGTTTGTCGATGAAACAACTCCATACGTCGGTCGAAGAAATAACGCTGAAAATCAATCGCCCAGCGCCCCGCTGGATTGGTACGATCGATGCCGTCAAGACGCTCCTGTACGGCACTCACACCCACTTCGGTGGACAATACCCCCAAACGACTGTTGGCCAATTGAAAACCTAGGCCGGCACCGAGAGATAGGCGCTGGTCGATATCCTTCAGTTCATCACGAAAGTAGTTACCGTTAGCTGAGCCATACCAACGCGGCGAGATAAAACGCTTGAAGCCATAAGAGAGGTCTACCTGATCCTTACTGGTCACGCCTTCTGCTTTCTCTGTGTTACGCAATAGTGTTGCCAAATGCTCTGCATTGGTGCGTTTCAACCGCGATTCCGCGAGGGTGTTGAAACTTTCGGTACTTGAGTTGCCAGACGAGAACACCGCGGACAAGTCAACGCGCGATACCCAGTCCAACGGCAGCATAGCGACCACCCGTTGAACTCGATCCGCAGACTCAATGGAGTTGATGTCCAAGGGCGAGAAATCATCGGGTTGACCAACGCTCTGTTGACCGTCGATCACCAGCAACTGACCTCGCTGCTCAAAGGCGGCACCGCGAAAGATATAGTTGCGGCTGGTTTCTATTTGCGAAACCACGCGCTGCTCTACCTTTAACACCCCCGCGTAAACCGTTTCGAAGGCAACCTTTTCGTCGGCGATTGAAATCAAAGTGCCAGTCAGGCGATCGCCGTTATGCAATAACAGAGTGTCCGCCTGAGCATTACCCCACAACGCTAATACCAAGAGTCCTGCCAATTGCATACAGCAACGCGAACGCAGCGCTGAGATCATTCTTCGAGCCATAACGGATGCCCTAGTTAATTGTTTTGGTTTTCAGTGCTGCGGGTGAGCTGTTGACCCACCCAGTGCCGCGCAAAATGCTGGGCAGTGCGTCCACTGCGCACACCGCGTGCTAGCGCCCAGCGCAAGGCCGCAGCGCGATATTCCTCGAGATCACTGGCCCAAGGCTGATCTTGGGCGTCGAATGCCTTGGCGAGCGTCATCACCCAATGTGTCGCCATATCCAGATAGGCCTCTTGTTTGACCGGATAAAATGACAGCCACAATCCAAAGCGATCAGATAGCGAAACCTTTTCTTCAGTCGCCTCAGACTGGTGCAATTCTTCATCCACCATCCGCGCCTGCTGGTTATCACTCATCCGTTCTGGCAGCAAATGACGACGGTTCGAGGTTGCATAAATCACCACATTTGCAGCCCCCGCAACAATCGAGCCTTCCAGTGCACTTTTTAATACTTTGTATGACGGATCGGTCGCCTCAAAGGATAAGTCGTCGCAAAACAGAATGAACTTATAGGGCTGATTTGCCAGTTGCTGCACCACTGTATTTAGGTCTGCTAGGGCATCCTTACCGACCTCTACGACGCGCAACCCATGGCCGAAAAATTCCTGCACAAGTGCCGAGATAAGCGACGACTTACCAGTCCCGCGCGCGCCCCACAACAGAGCATTATTGGCGGGGAAACCTGCAACGAATTGTCGCGTGTTATCCACTAACTGCTGTTTTTGTCGGTCTATGTGCAACAAATCGCCCAGTCCAGTGGTAGCAATGCTTGCAACACTGTGCAGCTGACCGCGCCAGCGTCCGGGCAGCCAGACCGCCGCTGCAGTCTCGGCCCAATCTACTTGCTGGGTGGTTGGCAACAGCGCAAGGGCGCGCTGAGCTAATTCAAGAAAAACCGACTCATTGGCTTGATGGTCGCTTTTGCTCACACAGTTACCTCGCTAATCTCGGGGGGGACGCTGCATGCTTATGACGTTATCGGTTTGTTTTTGAAACAAACGAGTATCGCCTTCGCCTGCCTGTAGGCTTATCTGGCCGGGTTTAAATAAACGCAAAACATATACTTCGGTCTGGCCCTGGTCTGTCGTCAACAGCAATTGGTCGCCACGAAATACCCACTGGCCGCGCTGCTCGCGCTGACCTTCGATTAGTAGGTAGTCGCCGGCTGCGATGCCGCCCAATAAGCGCAGTTCTCGCGGTATTCGCGCAGCACCGGAGTCTTGCTCACGCCACAGACCGGGCAGGTCGATTTGCCGCACCCAACGCAGCCGCGCCTGTCGGTTCATTCGCAGGTAAAGGAACACCAGAACAATAACTAGGGCTGTTACGACTAACGGCATAGCAATAAGGCGACAGGCGGTTCGACGGATACTCTTGGCGGCGCAGTTTGCCATAGGCTGATACATAAGCGAACATCAATGGCCTGCATCAGAACTTACGCGTGCTCACGGGGGAATGGGAGAAGGTATGCGCTTTAGCTTTTGGCCGAATCCGAGCCAGTCTTATACCGACGTTAAAGAACTGGCGAAACATGTGGAAAAAACCGGTTGGGACGGCTTTTGGTATGCCGATCACTTTATGCCAAACGCTGCAGATACTCATGTGCCATGGCCAGAAGCCTGGATTACCTTGGCAGCAATCGGCGCTGAGGTACCACGGCTACGCATAGGCACATTAGTAACGGGCAACACTTATCGACACCCCGCGGTACTGGCGAAGATGGCGGTAACCTTGGATCACATTACCCAAGGACGTGTGGTTCTGGGCCTAGGCAGCGGTTGGCAAGAAAACGAACACCAACAATACGGAATTGAATTTGGCAGCGTTGGCGAGCGTTTAGAGAAACTCGATGAGGCCTGCGAAGTCATTAAGGCCCTATTTGCAAATCATGAGAGCACCTTCTCAGGCAAATACTATCAACTGGAAAATGCGACCTTAGAACCAAAGCCAGTACAAAAAAACCTACCGCTGATGATCGGCGGCGGTGGCGAAAAGGTGACGCTGCGAATAACCGCCGCTCATGCGGATGAGTGGAATGTCTGGGGCACGGTGGACACGCTACGGCATAAGATGCAGATACTTGATCAGCACTGCGCTGACTTGGGTCGCGATCCTAAGAGCATTCAGCGCTCTGCGGTAGCCCTGCTGTTTATGAGCGAGGACAGCAAAATACTCGAGCAAGCCCGAGCAGGCGCGGCGGCAAGGCCCTCAATTATCGGCACACCCGATGAGATCAGAGATATTGTACAAGCCTACGCCGATGCTGGGGTGGATGAACTGATCGTACCGGACTTTACTCTGGGGGCTACGGCGGCAAAGCTGAAAACTCTGGACACATTTATTCAACATGTGGCGGGGCGCTAGCCGGCCCGCTAAAACATTCGCATCCGACAGGACAACATTATGAGTGATAAACCCACACCACCAGAACCGAAACCCGCAGCGACCATTTTACTGCTGCGCGACGGCAGTGCTGGCTTGGAGGTTTTTATGGTGGTACGCCACCATCAAATCGATTTCGCCTCGGGCGCCCTAGTTTTCCCGGGCGGTAAGGCGGACCCGCAGGACTTTGACAGCGCGCTGATTCCATTCCTGCATGGTGAACATGCGGACACGGATATGCGCGCAGCGCAGGTCAGCGCAATCCGCGAGGCTTTCGAAGAATGCGGCATCTTATTGGCTCGAGAACAGGGCTCGACAGACATTATCAGTGGCGAGCGTCTTGCTACATTGCAAGAATTCCGCGAGCCAATGAACAAGGGCGACATCACCTTGCTAGATTTTCTGCAGCAACAGCAACTGCAGCTTGCGTGCGATCAGTTGGTTCACTTTGCTCATTGGATCACACCACCGATGATGCCCAAGCGGTTTGATACGCATTTTTATCTTGCCATAGCTCCGGCGGATCACTTGGCCTTGCACGACGGCTATGAATCAGTCGACTCAATATGGATCGCACCGGGAGCCGCCGTCGAGGAAGCTAAATCAGGTAAGCGCACAGTGATATTTCCCACCCTGCGCAATTTAGAAAAGCTGGCTACCGCCAACAGCGTCACCCAAGCCCTAGAGCAAGCTGAGCGCTCTGACATTATTCCGGTATTGCCTTGGACAGAGCGTCGAGAAGATGGCCAATATCTGTGCATTCCGGTAGAGGCCGGTTACGCTGTCAGCGAGGAGAAGATGCCGGAGCGGAATGCTTAGGCCATAACTCAGCTTTTTTGCCCAACTGAATCCGAGGGAACTATGACCGACAACCAAATGCTCTACACCGTGGAAG
The DNA here is from genome assembly GCA_002690405.1 of Gammaproteobacteria bacterium. Taxonomy (GTDB): domain Bacteria; phylum Pseudomonadota; class Gammaproteobacteria; order Pseudomonadales; family Azotimanducaceae; genus UBA4421. Next base: position 9,193 of record NZEI01000108.1, on the reverse strand, counting down.
ACCACGTCGCGACCATTACCTTTAACCGGCCCGAACAACAGAATACGATCTCTGGAAGCATGTTGAAGCGTTTTAGCGATTTACTGCTGCAAGCGGATGCGGATGCGGATGTGCGCGCCATTATTATCACTGGCAGCGGCAAGTTCTTTTGCGCTGGTCTTGATCTGCGTGGCAGTGATATCACTGACAATCTTTCGTCAGAACGCTCCACACCAACAACCCTAGATTTAAAGAATACGCCGCCGACAGTACTGCACAATCTCGACACACCGACGATCGCTGCACTTAATGGTTCGGCCGCGGGCTATGGTATGGACCTGGCGCTGGGCTGCGATATTCGCATTATGGCCGACACCGCCAAACTCGCTGCCGCTTTCACAGCACGCGGGGTTGTTCCGGAGTCTGGTGGCACCTGGATCTTGCCACGCCTGATCGGCTGGTCGCGGGCCAGCGAAATTATCTTTACTGGCAAAACCCTCAGTGCCGCCGAGTGCGAGGACATGGGTTTAGTGTCCCACGTGGTCAACAACAACGAGGTTGGCGAACGTGCGAGCATGCTGGCCAAGGAGATCGCGGGACGCGCACCGCTGGCGGTTCAGGCATCAAAGCGCATGATGCGCATGGGTATGAACGAAACCTTCAACGACCACGTACATCACGTATTCTTACAACTGTTACCGCTGTTTCAGTCCAAAGACTTTGCTGAAGGTATGGCGTCGTTCATGGAAAAACGCGAAGCCGAATTCAAGGGCCGATAGGCACACTACTGATTTACTGACTAGTTACGAAAAGGAGTTGTTATGACAGACGCATACATTATTGACGCCGCACGTACACCCCGCGGTATCGGCAAACTCGGCAAGGGTTCACTGTCCGAGTTTCACCCGAGTCGTTTGCTCGCCAAAGTATTTGAGGGCATTGAACAACGCAATGACCTCAACACTGCCGAAATCGACGACGTCGTTGTGGGCTGCAGTTCCCAAGTGGGTAAGCAGGGTTCTTGCATCGGACGCATGGCCGCATTGGACGCCGGCTGGGATACCTCTGCCTCGGCTGTGACCCTTGACCGCTTTTGCGGGTCAGGCATCACTTCGGTAAATCTAGCCGCGGCGAACATCATGAGCGGTATGGATGACCTATGCGTCGCGGGCGGCGTAGAAATGATGTCGTATACCGCAACATTAATGCCGGAAAACAACAATCGCACGGTGGACGGCGGCAATTTGCACTTACGCGACTTGCACCCGCAACCGCACCAAGGCGTCTGTGCTGACATTATCGCCACCCTTGAAGGTTTCAGCCGTGAAGAATTGGATGCTTTGGCTGTCGAAAGTCAGAACCGAGCGCAACACGCCATGGCCAATGGCCACTTTGACCGCAGCTTGATTGCCGTTAGCAACGATGACGGCACAACCGCCCTAGACCGCGAAGAATTCCCGCGCCCAGGCACGACTCTCGAAACACTGGCGAGCCTGCCAACGGTATTTTCGCAATTTATGGATGCGCCAATCGATGACGGCGGCGAAACCTTTGCACAATTGGTGGCGCGGCGCTACCCAGATCTGGCAATTAATCATGTCCACCATGCTGGCAACAGTTCAGGGGTGGTGGATGGCGCCGCCGCACTGATTTTGAGCAACAAGGCCTACGCCGATAAAGTCGGCTGGAAACCCCGCGCGCGCATTGTCGCCATGGCAACAGTTGGCGGTGACCCAACACTGATGCTGAATGAACCTGTACCTGCGGCAAAGAAAGCGCTAGAGCGCGCAGGCATGACTACGAACGATATCGACTTGTTTGAAATCAACGAAGCATTCTCTGTGGTTGCGGCAAAGTTCATACGCGACCTCGCATTGGATCCAGCCAAGGTCAACGTCAATGGCGGAGCCATGGCTCTAGGTCATCCAATTGCGGCGACCGGCTCTATTTTAATCGGCACGGTACTCGATGAGTTGGAGCGGCGAGATCTGAACACTGGCCTGGTCACCATGTGCACGGGCGGTGGCATGGCACCCGCAATCATCATTGAACGGGTCTAAAACCCGCGCCCTAGGGTTTATCGCAGTCGCCTGCCTCCTGGCAGGCGGGTGCGGCAATACGCAACAGCAAACACTGTTGGATGCAGAGAATTTTCTTGTTCAGTGGTTAGCTAATAGCAATTCATCGCAGCCGGCAACCTGTCATGCCTTTGGTTTGCTGATGTTCCCAGCCGCCTCATGTGCGGACATGCAAGAACACGCCGCTCAAGTGGTGCCTGAGAGTCGCAAACGCGAGCGCATCAAAGCGCTCGAGTGCTTTGGCGACGGTGGTCAACGCGCATGCGGTGAATTTGTGGAGATCTGGTATGCAAGCCGAGATCGGCGCGGACGGCCGATTAAGGAGGGTGCTGTGGTTAAACGCGACGACGGTAAATTTCGGTTGTACTGGTATCGCTCGGATCTTTTGTTCACCACGCTGACACAGCGCGCTGAGGCTGCCGAGCAGTCAATGACCGCCGCCGAGCAGGCGCAAGATCGTTTATCAGCCGTATATAACGAAATGGTTAACAACCACTCGGAATTGTATGCCTACCCACCCTGCCTCGACGACGTTCGGGTATCGAGCACAACAATGCTGGGCTCTGCATTCAACCACAGCGCCGCCGACCCCGGCGAAATAAACCGCCGGGCGAGCAGTTGTGCAAGCCAAATGTGTTTCGCTTTAATTGGCCAGAAAGTAGCAACCCTGTGTCCATAATGCTCATATGCGGCCTTCAGTTAAGTTCACCATGGATACCTAAGTTATGCCAGATTCCAAAAAAGCTGCCGAATTTCGCGCCGAATTACGCGACTGGTTAGCAGAAAACTGCCCCGAGGGGGTTCGCGATGGCGCTGAACCCAATGTAGAAACCACGCCATGGGGCAGCTCTAGCATTGAACTGGACGACGATAGTCGGATCTGGCTCGAACGCATGGCTGGGCGGGGATTTACCGTGCCAACCTGGCCGGTGGAATACGGTGGCGCAGGACTGGACAGAGATCTCTATCCGGTGCTGATAGAAGAGCTGAAACGCATTAATGCACGTACGCCGCTGACCGGGCGCGGTGTCAACTATATCGGGCCGACCATTCTTGAACTGGGTACCGATGAACAAAAAGCGCGCTGGCTGCCTGGAATCGCGCGCGGCGAAGGCGGCTGGGCCATGGGTTATTCCGAACCTGGAGCGGGTTCTGACCTCGCCAGCCTTGCTTGCCGGGCCGAACTCGATGGCGACCATTACCTGATCAATGGGCGCAAGGTATGGACCTCTGATGCCATGGACTGTGACTATATCTTTATTTTGGCGCGAACCGACCCAGACGCACCCCAGCATCTTGGCATCAGTTTAATACTGGTTGATATGCATCAGTCAGGCGTACAGGTCAGTCCCATCCGCCTGCTTAGCGGGGCTTCGCCATTTAACGAAACCGTTTTTGAGAATGCCATTGCCTCGGCTAATGACGTCATCGGTGGCGTCAATAATGGTTGGACAGTAGGCAAACGCCTACTGCAATTTGAGCGCTCAACTCATGCGGGCATAAACACCTCCGGCTCTCAGGGCGGTCGCGCCAGCAGCAATATGTTGCCTGAGCAACTGCGGCCCTATCTATCCGATCAACCTGCATTGCGCCGCGCCCTAGTCAAACACCAGATGGCATTTGCCGCACAGCGCCTAACTCAGCAACGGGTGATAGAAGAAACCGCTGCCAACGCTCCAGGCTTCGCCTCTTCGGCAGTTAAGCTGTCCAATGCACTGATCACCCAGGCGGGCGATGAATTACTTATCGATGCCCTGGGCACCCAAGGTGTGGGCTGGGACGGCGATTTCTTAGCCAGCGAATTGGCGGCCACACGCACTTGGTTAAAACAAAAATCTCTGACCATCGCCGGCGGCACGATGGAGGTACAGAAAAATATCATCGCGAAGCGAGTATTGGGTCTACCGGACTGATCCGCGCTTGCTGTAGATCAGGGTTGTAGCCGCTCTATCGTCCACTGATCAGCATCTAAAGATGCGCGGTGAAAGCGAAACCGATCATGCAGTCGGCCCTCGCGACCCTGCCAAAATTCATAAGCCAATGGCTGCAGGCAAAAGCCAACCCAGGATTCTGGGCGCCGGATCGCATGCTCTGCAGATTCCGCAAGTTCGCTATAACGGGCCTCAAGAGCAGCACGAGATTCAATAGGCTGGCTTTGCTCAGATGCTGCCGCGGCCCACTGGCTCGCCTCAGGCCGGGAATAAAAATAATCGTCTGCTGCCTGCGCGCTAAGCAAGTGCACTGGGCCACGAATGCGCACTTGCCGGTCCAGCTCGCGCCAGTGAAATAACAGTTCGGCACTAGGATTAGCCGCCAGAGCGCGGCCTTTTTCGCTGCGCTGATCGCTAAACCAGACGAAGCCGTCAGCATCAAAGTCCTTCAGCAATACAATACGCACCGAGGGCTGGCCTTGGGCGTCTGCGGTTGCCAACGCCATGGCGGTCGCATCGGGTACGGCCTTGGTGAGTGCATGATCGAACCATCCCTTGAACTGATCCAAGGGCTGCTTAGCTAAGTCTGCTTTGCTTAGTTCGGCGTAAGCGTACTCTCTACGGATGTCGCGCGTTTGATCCATTATCAAGGGGTCCTATACAGCCGCTATAGCCTACCCCTTCGCCTCAATCGAGGCGAGTCAATCCGTTGTTGCGCTGCGGTAAGACCAAACCTTGGAAAAAAATACGCCGTAAAAAAACAACAAAAGCGATACAAACATGGCAGGCACTAGGGCATTTAAGGTGCCAAAATTTTCGATAATCCAACCCAGCAAAATTGCGCCAATGGGCGCACTACCGACCATGCCGACGCTAAATACCGACAGCACCCGCCCCCTGTATTCGGCTTCCGCTGACTCTTGCACAATGGTACGCGCCAATGTCGTGGTAACGCCCATATTTAAGCCCCAGCCAATGGTTGCGACCACCAGTAGCCATAGCTCCGGCTTAATCCAAATAAGCAGCAAAACCAGAATCCGCGTGAGCTGCATGATAAGAAATAACTTGCCTGGGAATTTGAGCGGCATATAGCGCAGTAACAGCATGTTAGAGAGCGCAGCGGCAGCGAAGAATACGGCCATGAGCCATGCCAACATCCATGCATCGCCGTCGTATACCCTTTTTACGATAAAGGGGAAGGCGGTGACGAAGGATCCCGCATTGAAAATACTCGACACAAAATTTATCAGCAGTGCATCAAAAATAACCGGGCTACGATAGGTTGCACGCAGGCCATCCGCTATGCCGCGCAATGCCGATACTGAAGACGTTGTGGCCTGAGCCACGGGCATCGGTGCTATGCGCAGCATCATGATCCCTGCCAGCAGCAGACTCAGGGCTTGCATGACCAGTACCGGGGTAATGCCTAAACGGTCAATCTGACCCGCAAGACCTAAACCCACAACCTGCACCACATAGCCAATAGCAGTTGCGATGGTGACACCCTGCTGCACCAAGTCGCCGCTAACGCGGTTTAAAATCGCTTGCTGACCCGGCATCGAGTAGGACTGCACCACGCTCATACCGAGCCCCCATAGGGTCACGGTGGCCACCCCGAGCCATTGCCACTGCTCCATCAGCAGCAAAAACACGGGGAAAATCGGCGCGACCAAGTAAATTTGTGCCAGTAAGCGACGGGCGTCCGTACGGTCAGCACTGGCTCCCCCCATAAGCATGAGTACTATGCCGGGAATGCCGATTACTGCTTGGATTACCCCAACCTGGTCGGCTGGAAGATTAAGAATCCCGATCAATATCCAGCTTAGCAGCAACTGCTGCATGGCCAATGCCATGCCTGAGAAACCCGTAGACCCTAGATAGGCACCAAAGCCTGGGGCGCTCCAAACCGATTTGGTCACTGTCAAAACAATTTCTCCAACCCTCTACGCTAGGAGAATCTACGCTAATCCAGACAGTTGCAATGCCTAAAAATTCAGCATTGGACCATCACCTGACTTATTAGGTGGTCAACAATTGCGGTAATTGTGCGAGCTTGTGCAATCTGTATTGCGCAGCGCTGAAGTCGTGGCTGCGGGTAAAGTGATAGTCCACTACCGCACAATCTATGCCCGCCGCTCGAGCGGCACGTAGTCCCCGCTCCGAATCTTCAATCACTAGAGCCTGCTGGGGCGTTGCTGAAAACTTATGCAGTGCGGTCAAATAAGGTTCTGGGTGGGGCTTTGATTCTTCATAGTCTTCACGGGCGAGAACAAACTGCATGAATTGCAGTAGGTCTGGGTTGCTGTGTATGAGCTCAAAATCTCGACGCTTACAGGTCGTCACAATGGCCATTTGATAGCGTGGGGCGAGCTCAGCGAGCACCTCGAGAACACCCTCGATGCGCAGATCTTCGGTGCGCAAATAGGCTTGGTAGAGCACATCACGACGTTCCTGACCATGCCGCACTCGATCTGGGTGGACTCCCGCCTGCAACGCCAACTCCCAACTTGAACGCCCCTGAATCATGATCTGCTGATAGGTGTCTATAGGCAGGTCGACTCCGAGCTCCGCCATTGCCTCGCGGGTGGCGGCAAAATACCACTGCTCAGTGTCCACCAGAACACCGTCGTTATCCCAAAGGATATACTGATAATTGGCTGGATTAGCTGACATTAGGCTGCAGCTTATACGCCGAGGCGACGACATAGCTGCTCAACATCAAAGCCTTGTTGCAACCTTGGAAAATATTGAGTGAACGCTTCGAGGCCCAATTTACTCGCATAGATGTCCTGAAAAAAATAGCGTCCGTACTTTATGACGTAATTCAAAATAAAGAACCGGTAAGCCTCAGGTATGAAGTGCAACTCCTCGCGCGTCAGCGGATACACCTCATGGTAGGCACTTAGAAAGCGCATGAATCCATCCTCCAACAGGGTATCCAGCTGATAGCTAAACACTGAGCGGTCCCCGGCTTTAGAGCAGACACGACTGAAAAAATAGAAATCAAAGACACGAGAGCTCATACGGAACCAATCGTAGTCCCAACGGGAGAAAAATCTTAAATCCTGAGTAACAGAGAAGTTTCCAATATTCCAATCCACGAAGACCGGCACTGGTTGCCAGGCATGGGCACCAAGCGCTTCAGTATTCTGCTCAAACAACGCCATTTGATTCTGGATAACGTCTATGTGACCGCGGTAATAGAATTGGCCCTCCGGCTGATCTAACCAAGCGGCTAGATCCGCCATATCGCGACGCAGAGTTTTTGACCAGTCCGGCAAGATATTGGTAAGACTGGTGCAGGCCCGATGAAATAATGCCAACTCACGACCCAGCGCCTCTATGTGGTGGGCCTGCAACTGTTTGGGCAATTGAGTGTCGATCGCAATTGGATTGTAAAAAACCACCCATACATCCAGCAGTTCGTCCTGATGTCGGTAGATGAAGAGCTGATTCTTTTTTACCAAAGACCGCGACAAGAATTGATCAAATGGCGTAGGTAAGTTGTTTGCCAGGGCATTTATGAGAGTGTGGTCTTCGACAAAGCTTTCGTAACGACCAAAATACGACACCTTGCCGATGACCATGTCGCCATTTTTCAGGCGCACGCGAAATACGTGATTAGTCGAAACCAAGACGCTGATATCGTCAACACTTTGCACAGCTCTAGAATCGTCATAGTGCGCCCAGGCACGGGCGACAATATCTAAAAAGTTGATCTGCATAGCCGCTACAACAGAATGTCTTCGCACTCTGTGTAACAAATCACTGATAGCGTATGCAATCGATTTCTCCCGCCAATCTTAATTGCACTGAGTATGGCGGTTGCTGGCGGCCGCAGCGCTAAACGCTGCGGCGCCGAAAGCACCATAGATCAGTCAACGATGCTTAATAATTCGACTTCGAAAACCAACGTCGCCTGTGGGGGAATAACACCGCCAGTACCGCGCTCGCCGTAGGCCAATTCAGGTGGAATAACTAAACGCCATTTGGAACCAACCGCCATCAATTGCAGCGCCTCGGTCCAACCTGCAATTACCCGATTCACGGGAAACTCCCCCGGCACACCGCGGTCGACAGAACTGTCGAATACTGTGCCATCAATCAAGGTGCCATGATAATGAGTAGACACTGTATCGGTGGGGCCTGGCTTCGGCCCGGTACCGGTTTTAATAACCTCGTACTGTAGGCCTGATGGAAGCGTTGTTACTTCGGGTCGAGCACCGTTAGTGGCACGAAACTGATCACCCGCAACGCTCTTGTCTGAGTTGATTGCCTGTCTGAGAGCCTGCAGAACCGCTTCCTCGCGATCCGATGCAACCTGAGATTCTTTGCCCGCAATAGCGTCAGCCGTGCCCAAGGCGAATGCATCTAGATTGATGGCATCGCCAGTCTGCTCGAGCATGGTCCGCATTTGCTGATAGCCAATTAGATAACTGGCGCTGTCGAGATCTGATGTTTGATCGAGTGCTTGGTCAGACATCGCTTTTTCCTCAGTTTGACACCCAAAAATAGACGCCATCAAAAATAGCGAGCATATAGAGCGAATAAGATTCTTTTTCATTAACGATCCTTTTTTGTCGGCAACAGCCATAAGCTACCAATAAATTGGTGAACGCCCCCTTGTTAGTCAAAGAGAGGGTCACAAATAAGGGCTTTGACATTTGCTGACGTCGAGTTATGTTTACACCAGAAGTATACACTGCGAACAACCAACAATTTGTTTGCGCTCTTTTAACGTGGTACTTGAGTTGCACGGCGACTATAACAGAGATGCATACGCATTTTTTACAGCCTTGAGAGCAGTGGCACATTAGCCAAGGTCTTGCATCCCGATCTCTGCAATGCAAGTGGGTAACAACTGAGGTTTCTTCAATACGGATCCGCGGCAGCAGCGCGCTGTGGTCGGGAATAAACCAACTGGTTGTTGGCGATAACCTATAGGTAGAATCAAGTTATGACTTCTAAAACGCACCGCCTCACACCTTTTTACATCTTCGTAAGTGCTGTTGCATTCCTATTTATGGTGGCCGTTGCACCTTCGTTGTTGGCGGTGGACGACGCGCAAACACACCAAGCGCAAAGCAAGTCCGCGGCGCCTCAGGATGGCGAGCAGTGGCAACCACTCAAACCGCTGGCCGAACATCCACGAACCAGCATTAACGTAGTGGAGCAATTGCGGCGTAACCACTACATTCGTAAACC
>NZEI01000107.1 GCA_002690405.1 Gammaproteobacteria bacterium | reverse complement strand
CCCGGCGTAATGGATCGCCTAGGCGTTGGCTGGGAGGCACTAAAAGAAATTAACCCGAGACTCATTTACGGCTCGGGAACTGGCTATGGGCTGTCTGGCCCGGACCGTGACCTGCTCGCCATGGATCACACCATTCAGGCCGCCTCAGGGGTTATGAGTGCAACCGGCGATGCTGACGCACCGCCAAGTCGATCCGGTGGTGCGCCCTGCGACATCATGGGCGGCATTCACATATATGCAGGCGTATTGGCAGCATTGCAGGGCCGCGCAGTAAGCGGCCAAGGCACTCGGGTGGAAGTCTCCATGCTGGAGTCGATGTTTTTTACCCTTTGCTCAGAGCTGAGCATTCATCACGAAACTGGTGAGCTACCGCCGCGTAATAGCGCTCGGTCACCGTCCAATGTTTGCCCCTACGGACGTTACCCCTGCAAAGACGGGTGGATCGTTATTATCTGTGTTGCCGAAGCCCACTGGCACAGCGTGTTAAAAGTGGTGGGTCGTACGGATCAAGCCGACAATCATGACTTTCGTAATTCCAGGGCTCGCAAAAAACGCGAGCATCTAGTAGACGCCATGATTAATGCTTGGAGTGTCGAGCGAACTAGGGACGAAGCATACAAAGAGCTGCGCGAGAACCGTGTGCCCGTGGCCCCCATACGCACTATTGATGAGGTGCGCGACGACCCGCATCTGCACGAGCGGGGTATGTTGCGTTATAGAACCCACGAGCTGTTAGGTGAGATCGTGCTGCCTACCAGTCCCATCCGCTTCTCTGATTATGACCTGACCGAGCCGGAGTTCTTCCCGGAGATTGGCGCCCATAACGACGAAATCTACGGTGCTCTGAATCTAAGTTCAGAGGACCTAGAGCGCCTAAGATCAAGTGGTGTGATTTAGCCAATCCCTGCAGCTATCGTATTGGTATAGCGCTATGTTGAGGCGCGCGCTGATTATAGACAGCCCGTAGCGTCTCGTTTACGCTTTTCCCAGCATAGGGGAGATGCTATGAAGTTGAGGGTGAATGGGGTCGAGCGCAGCGTCGATCCGGACTGGCAGAACGAAAATCTGTTGGTGGTACTGCGTGAGCAACTGGGGCTTACCGGTTCTCGCTATGGTTGCGGGATTGGCCAATGTGGGGCCTGTGTTGTTCACGTTGACGGCGCGCCGGTAGCCAGTTGCATGGTGTCGGTGGGCCAGGCAGCTGACAAAGACGTTTTAACCATTGAAGGGCTTGCGGCCGCTGACGGCAGTCTGCACCCTCTGCAACAAGCATGGATCGACGCAAATGTACCGCAATGCGGTTACTGTCAATCGGGCCAGATTATGCAGGCGCTGGCCTTGGTGCAGAAAAATTCTGAGCCCACAGACCCAGATATTGATCAGGCTATGAGCGGTAACTTATGCCGTTGCGGTACCTACGATCGTATTCGCACAGCCATTAAGCGCGGCGCATCCGTAATGCGTGAGACGCGGTAATGGCGATACTCACACGGCGCAGGTTCTTACTAGCAACAGGCTGGGTGGCAGGTGGTGCTACGGCGGTATATTTGTTTCGCCAGCGTGCTGCGGCGGTAGGCCCTACGATTATTTTCCCCAATCAGGATTCTGCTGCTGCTTGGCTGCAAATTCGCCCAGACGGCGTATGCCAAATGTACTTCCCGCGTATGGAAATGGGGCAGAATGTGAATACGGGTCTTGCCCAGGTGGTAGCCGAAGAGCTCAACCTGCAGACCGAAGATATTCACGGCGTAACCCCTAACACCAGTCAGGTACCACCGATAGCGTTTACCGCCGGTAGTCTTTCCATGACCCTTTTCTCTCGGCCTACAGCGATTGCTGCAGCGGCGCTGCGCGAGAGTCTACGGGTTCGTGCGGCAACGAAATTAGGACTGCCCCCGGCGGCGCTACTAGACGATGTCGGAGGTTTTCGCACCGCCGGAGGGGATAACTTGTCCTATGCGGATTTGGTTAACGACACCAACCTGATGGTGGAATTGAACAGCGACCAGCCGTTGCCGCCGTTGTATACCTTCGATGCGAAGCGTAACAAGCGCCAAATCGGCCGGGCGGTAAAGCCATTGGACATTCGCGCCATGGTTACCGGCGGGCCGGTCTATGCCGCAGATGTGCCTATGACCGGCGTTTTATTCGGACGCGCGATAAAACCGCCGGTGCGCAATGCGGCTATTGCAACCTTAGACGCCTCGNCNGTAGCGGACGTAAANGGATTCATAAAACTGGTGCGCGAAGACGATTTTGTTGGAGTAGTGTGCAAAACCCCCAGCGCCGTAGATGCGGCTATTGCCCAGATCAAAGTGGAATGGGCGCTGCAACAGCCGATCAATCAAGACGAGGTGGATCGACTGATTGATGTCGATGCCGAAATGGCTCAGGGCGATCTCGAGCAGCTGTTACAAGACAAGGCCCATCGTAAAACCGCAGATTGGGCAATCGATTTGCGCTTTGACGTGCAGACCCAAACCCACGCCATGCAGGAGCCACGGGCGGCCATTGCGCGTCTAAATGAGAGTCAACAACTGGAAATTTGGACCGGTACGCAAGATCCATGGGCGATCAAGCGNCTCGCCGCGCTGGATACCGGTATGTCCGAAGACGCAGTNGTAGTGTANCCAATGCGCATGGGNGGAGGTTTTGGCGGCCGCGAACATTACGACGTAGAACTGGATGCTGTCCGTCTGGCCTTGGCGGTGCAAAGACCGGTCAAAGTGCAGTGGACACGGCAAGACGAATTTACCACCAGCCGCAGTCGTCCGGCATCNGCGCATCGTTTGCGCATCGCTACCGATNCCGACGGTAACCTAACNGATTGGTGGCATGCCTATATCACGGGCCATGTGTTTTTAGCCCGCGACCGTTTGCCAGGATGGCTAATGCCGGTAGCCCGTTTGGAGGAAGATTTGGGCGTGGTGCGTGGGGCAATAGCGCCCTACGGTGCAAACCATCAGCGGGTGGAATGTAAGGATGTGGATTTTCCTATCGATCTCGGGGTTTGGCGCTCGTTAACAGCGGCTCCTGCGATCTTCGCAATAGAATCTGCGATGGATGAGTTGGCGTTCCAGCAAGGCAAAGACCCCGTGGACTTTAAATTGGCNCAGTTGCAAGGTCAGCACCCGCGTTTGCGTAANTGTCTGCAGCGCGNGCGCGCTAATGCAGAGAAATATGCGTTGCCGGCAGGCCNGGGTATCGCTCGGGGATACGCCTGTGGCATCTACGAGCATCGCTGCTTTGTGGCCATCAGTGCTGATGTGCATGTCGACGCCGAAACTCAGCAGATCAAAGTCTTGCGCATGTGCTGCGTGCAAGACGTCGGTATGGCCGTTAATCCGGGCCAGCTGCGCGCTCAAGTNGAGAGTAATTTGTGCTGGAGTATTGGCATGGCCCTGATGGAGAAGTTTGAAATTGGCGATGACCAAATAAAGAGCACCAACTTCGATAACTACCNCATCCCGCGCATGGGCGATATGCCCAGTATCGATATCGAGATCATCGACCAACCCAATATCCCTCCCGCGGGAGCAGGAGAGGTAGCCATTATCGCTGGGCCACCGGCGATCGCGAATGCCATTCGTCGTGCCACGAGTTACCGCGCGNTGCGCCTCCCTATCACCTACGCCGACACCANGAACTAAAGGAGCATCCCATGANCCCATCCGTCTTNAGAGGCTTTAGCCGCAAATTCGTTGCAACATGCAGTCTTGCCGCGGTGGTATGCATTACAGCTGTAACTAATGTAGCCGCCGAAGAAGCCGCCTCAGTCGACGATAAACAGGCAAAGGGCATGCAACTCATCGGCAAACTATTAGCTGGCACCGAAGCTGGCGGTACACCGCTGCCGGAGCGTTTTACCCGGTATACCGTAGAGCATCTATTTGGTGACGTATGGCAGGGCGATGACCTGAGCCTGCAGGATCGCTCTTTTATAACCTGCGTAACACTGATCGCGCTTAACCGCGAAGCGGAGATGCGCTTGCATTTCGTTGGAGCGAAAAATGTTGGCGTGCCGCGGGAAAAATTAGAGGCGGCCATCACCCACGTGGTGCANTACGCNGGCTGGCCTGTGGGAATGACGGCACTNAAGGTGCTGAANGANGTATGGCCTGCAGAAGATAATNCCGCTGCGGAGTAAANGACACNGCTAAACCACGGATGTTGCCGATTGNGGTGGTGATCGCTCTAACGCGTCTGTAAACCCTCTTTCTGCAGTCGCCAAAGCAGCACATCTAGCCGGTCCTGTCCGAAAAAGGGTTCCCCATTGAANGTGCAGGTCGGTACGCCCCAGTGACCAGAATGGTCATGGTCGGCTTGATTGGTTTCAATTACGGTATCCAAGCGCTGCGCCTCAGTGACAATACGTTCGTCCATTTGCGCAAGGTCAAGGCCGGTTTTTGCAACGGCCTGTGCGAGCAGGTCGCCCTGATCCCACCCATNGGTACCGCCCCAAATGAGCGATGAAACCTCGTCGGCAAACTCGATTCCGCAACCCAGTTCTTCTGCCAGCGCGCCGAGCCGAGTTAGCCGATAGATATAAGGCTGCTCGGTCCCGGTCTGGCGCCGACCCTGCTGATCGACCGTTTGATTNACCGGATCGGGGCGTGCTGGGCCAAAGGGTAGACCGAGAAACTCGGCGACTCTGCGGACATCTGTAGCAAAATACTTAAACCACTGGGGCTGCACTTGATCAAAGAACTCGGGCATGCGTATTGCGATGGGATACACCGCGCGCAAGTTGACCTGCAATNGATATTGNTCCTGCCACTCGCGCAAGCGCTTTGTCGCNAGATAGGACCAGGGGCTGCGGAAAGACCAGAACACANNAATTTCCATCGGTTCACTCATTATTCCTCTCCAAACATCGAGCACGCTTGCCTCAGGGCTCATATCCCCTGACTGACCGCTTTATTCATGGCTTGCTCGGTCTGATAGCGGCCTNNAGCGTCGTAAATTCAGTGGTTTGGTCAANCGTGCTGGNATTTTTCGTCCATCATGTTCACACCGAGTATAGTTGCACGCACGACAACAATGGAATCATATAGTGGCGTGCTTGCCCGGGCCGCTGCTCGGCTGTTTAGTAAATTGATTTTTTGGCCGCATAAGATTCGCTCCATTCTGTTCGGTGTCCCTACTGTTTTGGTTCTTTCCTTGCCCTGCTTGGGGATAACAATGGCAATCTATAAATATCTGATCTNTCTGCAGTCCGCAGTTTTTAGAGGTCGCAAGGGGAGAGCATGAACTGGAAAAGCAATAGTCCCATCGCCGTACTGGCAGAACTGAGAGATAACGATAACAACCACTATTCGTGTCTAGATACATTGGTTCCCGCCACTGCTGTTGCCCTCCCTGCCGGGCATTTGGCGGACCCCAATGGGATCTCAATAGTGAATCTAAAATCAGTATCCTAAGGTAGCGCCGTTCAGCGAACCGGTATTCCTGCGCCATTGAATTGGCGTATTGGGCGTTGCAACCTAGGGCAGGTGGCCGGACTCAATTCACCAATAGATACGGATTAAGCGGCGCCTTTTCTGGCATGGATAAAGCAGCGTGCTTTGGTGGAAATTGACAAATTGAATGAATATTGTCAGTTTGAAGAGACCAACCCGAATAGCGGTGTCGCACATGGGGTGATACCGCCACGCAGAACCATGGTGCTGGCGCGTCATTTGGGTATTTACGCTGGAGAATGTTATGTCGCACCCCGCCTTGGCCAAGCGCTCGGCCGCAGACCTTGAGCAGACGTTACAAAAGCTCTTTGGTTCCCAAGCGCATTTCGAACCACTCGCAGATCCTGATGAGATGGGCCGCCGCGTTCACGGAGTGGATTTAAAAGAGCCCCTATTACCCGCCCAAGCGGAATTTATGGTGACCTTACTCGACCACTTCAGCGTTCTGAGCTTTCCGGATCAAGGTGGTGACGATTTTAGCCTGCGGTACCTAGAGCGATTGGCCAATCACTTTGGCGCACCCATTCCTCACCCGACGAATTACGCGAATTATCTGGAACACAAAAAGACTGGAGCGCCGCTGCAATTGCAACCCCCGGAGCGCCAAGCGGCCAACCTTTGCGATTTAGCGTTTCCACACCACATCAAATGTGTGGACGGNGCGGACAGCCCCGCGGTTTTAGTGGTGGGTAACTTGCCGGGGAGCGGTTCTGATAAAGACGANCAATACGGCTGCAGCCTNCATTGGCACACCGACATCGAATTTGAACCGGTNCCGCTATCCACGAGNATGTTTTATGTGCAGTGTGCGCCAACAGCGCGGCGACCNGATACCGGCAATTGGATTTTAGATGTGCCGCCAGCAGAAGGATTTTATCACCCAGACTCTGGGNCTACCTTGACTGCAAGACGGCTGGCAATGCCCTTGAACGGCGAAACTGCCTACGCAGATACAGTGCGGGCATTCGCTGATCTACCACTCCAAGAACAAGCAAAGCTAGAACAAACAATGGTGCGGCGGCGGGTGCGTAAAGCGGACGCCGGCTGGTTAGCCCCCTTGGTATATGTGAATCCACGAACCGGCACAAAGTCTCTGCACAGTCCAATTTGGGCCTCGCGCGGTAAAAACATCGCGCCNGTAGAAGTTGATGGGTTATCTGATCACGACTCGCGACTCTTTCTTGACGAGCTGGAATCCCACGTGCTGCAGCCAAAATATCGTTACGACCATGAGCATCGTGCTGGTGANATTACGATTTGGAGCAATTTTTCCACCCTGCANAATGCACCTCCAAGCAAAAGTGTTATCAATGCGCCGGCAGACGCCAGACTAATGTACCGCATCAGCAGTAAGGGTGAACCCTGCNACACCTTGCCTAGGGCAGATACAGACGCGTGGATTCAAGCGAATATCAGCCCACCTTATCGGACGCCTCAAAGCTAACAAACCAACGGTATGCCCAAGCCTTTTAAGGCTAAGCTACGTCGACGGATTGATTTCAATCGGCCGCTCAATTCTTCATAGGCAGTTTCTCGACGCTTAATTTCCTCCTTAACGTGCCCGCCGGGCCAACAGCCACGGCAAGTACAGTGAGAAAATTTACAAANAGCGTGCAACCTTTTTGCCAGTGCGCCGGTATATAGATACAGAAGACATTAAATTAGCTGATCAGTGAGGAGAACATTATGAGCGAAATTATCGACGCATTCGTGCCCGTCGTTGCCGCCCTAGGATTATTTGGTATGCCGGTGTTTATTGTCTGGTTAGCCCTGCATTTCAATAACCGGAAAAAAGAGCTGTTTCACGCATCTCTGCAGAAATTAATAGACAGTGGGCAGGAGCTCAGTCCGGAGTTACTGCAAAGTATTCCTGGGTATGTGGANGATCAGCCATTCAATGATATTAAATTTGGCGCCGTGTTAATTGGTATTGGTGTCGGTGTCTTTCTGCTTGGCTTTTTCGGCTTACACANTAGCCCCGTATGGGCATCCGGCCTGTTGGTGGCATCGTTAGGCCTGTGCTTGCTAGGTTATGGNTTGTACGCAAAGAACGGCAATCGCGACGCTGACTAATGCAGAGTGATGGGGAGCTTATCGAGCGGACATTGAAGGGAGGTGATCATTATTACGGCATCCTTATTCAACGTTATGCAGACTATGTCTTTGGTCTGTGTATGCGACTGACCGGAGGCAACAGAGCGTCAGCTGAAGATATTTCCCAACAGAGCTTTCTCAAGTCCTACAAATACCTAAAAGCCTATGACTCGAANCAAGACTATAAACACTGGCTAACTGGAATTNCCGTCAACTGTTTTAAGGACCTACGCCGTCAAGAAAATCGTTATGAATCGTTAGACGAAGGGGCAGAGCCGACTTTCTATCCCGAACTCCACGGCAACAAAGACTTCTTCCTGCTCATNAAGCCACTATCAGCAGAGGAAAAGATCCTAGTTGTCCTAAAGTNCCTTTATGACTATCAAAATGCCGACATTGGCGCTTTTTTAGGCATGAANCTAGGAACNGTTAAATCGAAACTGAGCCGCGCATTGGATAAATTACGATGAAATCATTCGAAGACATTATCGCTGCAGAGAAAGGNGTGGTTTACCAGCAAGCTAATAAGGATTTATTTAGCTTCTATGTGCTGACACTGATTTCTCAAGAACGGGCGTTGCAGCGTACNAAGAAAAAACTCGCCATCGTACTNGTGCTGCTCTTGGCGTGTTCGTTAGNGCTGATGGTGCCGATAGGTCAGTTGAGNATTAAGCTTACAGCATACGTTAGCAGTATCGATGTTATGGGNTTTCTGCAGCTTGCCCTTATCAGCTATGGGCTAGCNGGTCTCGGAGTTCTCTTCTCCCGGCGCATAGTGAACCTTTTTGATTAGAGAAAGAGAACCGTCAGGATGCGTGGTGCGTTGCCAAGCGCCCATGAAAGAAATCAATACAGCCGAGAGAAACCATGCATCCCAACAAGGCGTCAGCTTTGCTGAGATGTCGCCTTGGGAATCCTTGGCGATAGATGCTACGGGATCGTTCTAATAAACAATCAAGGCAACCAGCCCTGCAATGCCAAAGGTTAGTAGCACGAGACCGCCAATGAGTATCGTTAGATTTTTGGCGGTGGTTGAATCACTCATTGAATCAGACATAACACCCTCACTCCTGTCCATTGCAAAAAAGCTAGTCGAAGACTGCGGTATTTGTCAAATAGGGTTGTGGGATACGAGAGCAAGATGCGTGTTAACTAGCACCGCTGACAGGGAAAGTGGTGGAGGCGGCGGGAGTTGAACCCGCGTCCGCTGATTCGCCGCTATTGG
>NZEI01000036.1 GCA_002690405.1 Gammaproteobacteria bacterium | reverse complement strand
TCGATGTTCTTCTTCCCCTTCGTGATCTCGCAGATCGTGGTCGGGCTGATTTTCTCCTGGTTCTACAATCCCAGCTTTGGTGTTGTCGGGCATGTTTTTGAATTTTTCGGCGCCGCTCCGCCTTCGATCCTCGGTGACGAGCGCTATGTCACCTACGGCATCATTTTCGCCGGCCTGTGGCCGCAAATCGCCTATTGCATGATCCTGTACCTGACGGGCCTGAACAATGTCGCGCCCGAGCAGATCGAGGCCGGACGCCTCGACGGGGCCAGGGGATGGCGCCTTCTCTGGCATGTCGTCCTGCCGCAGCTCTGGCCGGCAACCTTCCTCGCCATTGTGGTGACTGTGATCGGCGCGCTGCGTTCCTTCGACATGATCGCCATCATGACCCAGGGCGGCCCTTACGGATCCTCGAACGTGCTGTCCTATTACATGTTTGAAACGGCATTGTCGGAATATGGTTTCGAGATGGGATACGGCTCGGCCATCGCCGTAGTGCTGTTCCTGATCATGCTGTGTTTCATCGTCGCCTTCTTGTGGAAGATGTATCAGGACGAAAAGGACTGGCGATAGATGTTCCCGCGTCCCATCGAACAGGCTCCGAAACACCGCCGCCTGATCTACCAGCTGCTGTTGCCGGTTTCGCTGTTTATCTGGCTGCTGCCCCTGCTCGCGATTTTCATGACCTCCATCCGGTCGGCAAAGGACATCAATACAGGCAATGTCTTCGGCTGGCCCTCAAGTTTCGAGATGTTCGCCAACTACAGCGGCGTCTTCATTCGGTCCAACGCAGGCCAGTATTTCCTGAATTCCATCTGGATCACGATTCCGACTGTGGCGGTGTCGATCTCGCTGGCCTGTCTTGCCGGCTACGCGCTCGCCATCTATCGCTTCCGCTGGTCGATGCCGCTGTTCTTCCTGTTCATTGCCGGCAATTTTGTGCCGTTCCAGATCCTGATGGTACCGGTCCGCGACCTGTCGGTTCAGACCGGGCTCTACAACACGGTGACGGGCCTTGTGCTGTTTCACGCCGCTTTCCAGACGGGCTTCTGCACCCTGTTCATGCGCAACTTCATCCGCGCCCTGCCGTTTGAACTGATCGAGAGCGCGCGGATCGACGGGGTCAAGGAATGGCGCATTTTCTGGTTCCTCGTGCTGCCGCTTGTGCGNCCGGCCATNGCCGCGCTGTCNGTGCTGATCTTCACCTTNGTCTGGAACGATTATTTCTGGGCCACGGTGCTCACACAGGGCGAGGCCTCAAAGCCGATTACGGCAGGGCTGAACGCGCTGAACGGCCAGTTTGTCAGCAACTGGCATCTCGTCTCGGCGGCGGCGATCCTCGCTGCCATGCCGCCGGTGATCATGTTCTTTCTGATGCAGAAACATTTCATTGCCGGGTTGACCCTCGGCGCGACCAAGGGCTGAATGGCCCATACGGATCTTTGATATGCCGAAAATCACCTTTATCGGAGCAGGCTCCACGATCTTTCTGCGGCACCTTCTGGGCGACGCGCTGCTGATGCCCTCGCTCAGCAATGCCGAGATCGCGCTGATGGATATCGACGAGCAGCGCCTCGCCGAATCCGAGCTTGTCGCAAGGCGGCTTGTCGAAACGCTGAAGGCCGGCGCCTCCGTCACCGCCACCACCTCGCGGCGCGAGGCGCTGGACGGGGCCGATTTCGTCATCGTTTCGGTGCAGATCGGCGGCTACAAGCCCTGCACAGTNACCGATTTCGAGATCCCNAAGAAATACGGACTTCGCCAGACCATCGCCGACACGCTCGGCATCGGCGGGATCATGCGCGGGCTTCGCACCGTGCCCTTCCTGTGGGACCTCTGTGCCGACATGGAAGAGCTCTGCCCGGACGCGGTGATGTTGCAATATGTGAACCCGATGGCGATCAATTGCTGGGCNATCCGGGAACGGTTTCCNAATATCCGGACTGTCGGTCTGTGCCATTCGGTGCCGAANACATTGTTCGAGCTGACGCATGACCTCGACATTCCGATGGCGGATGTCCGCTACCGCGTGGCGGGGATCAACCATGTCGCCTTCTTCCTGAATTTCGAACAGCGTGTTGATGGCGGCTGGCGCGACCTCTATCCCGAATTGCGCCGCCAGTACGCCGAGGGGCTGATCCCCAAGGAAAACCCCGTGCGGCCACGCTGCCCGAACCTTGTGCGTTACGAGATGATGAACCAGCTCGGCTATTTCCTGACCGAGAGTTCCGAGCATTTCGCAGAATATTGCCCCTGGTTCATCAAGGACGGGCGCGAGGACCTGATCGAGAGCTANGGCATTCCGCTCGATGAATATCCGACCCGCTGCGAGGAGCAGATCGCCGAATGGCAGGATCATTTCGCGCGGCTGAAGGGCGGCGAGGCGATGGAGATCGAATCCTCCAACGAATATGCGGCGGTGATCATGAATGCGATGGTCACCGGCGATCCCGCCACCATCTATGGCAATGTCACGAATGACGGCGCCATCAGCAACCTTCCCGATGACTGTATCGTCGAAGTGCCCTGCATGGTCGATTCCAACGGCATCCAGCCGACCGGCATCGGTGCGCTGCCACCGCAGCTGGCGGCGATGATGAAGACGAACATCAATGTTCAGGAACTGACAGTGGCCGCGCTGACCGAGGAGAATCGCGAGCATATTTTCCATGCCGCCATGTTCGACCCGCATACCGCTGCCGAGCTTGATGTCCGCCAGATCCGCGCCATGACCGAAGAGATGCTGGTGGCGCACCGCGACTGGCTGCCCGGGTGGACGCAGTGACGCGCGGCCAGCTCGGTGTCTGCTATTTCCCCGAGCACTGGGACCGGGCCGACTGGCCTGCCGATATTGCCGAGATGCGCGAACTCGGCATCGACTTTGTCCGGATGGGAGAGTTTGCCTGGGGCGTGATCGAACCCGAACCCGGCGTCGTCAATCTCGACTGGATGCAGGACATTCTGGACCTGCTGCACGAAAACGGCATCAGGGCCGTGCTGTGCACGCCGACGGCGACGCCGCCAAAGTGGCTTGTCGACACGATGCCCGACATGATTGCCACCGGTAAGGACGGGCAGCCGCGCAGTTTCGGCTCGCGCCGGCATTACAGCTTCGCGCATCAGGGATACCGGCGCGAATGTGCCCGCATCACCCGTCTGGTGGCCGGCCGCTTCGGCACCCATCCGGCTGTCATCGGCTGGCAGACGGACAATGAATATGGCTGCCACGACACGACCATTTCCTATGGAGCGGCCGACCTCTCCGCCTTTCGTGACTGGCTGGCGCAGCGCNATCAGTCGGCCGACGCGCTGAACAGGTCCTGGGGAAACGTCTTCTGGTCGATGCAGTATCGCGGCTTTGACGAGGTGGAACTGCCGAACCTGACAGTGACCGAGGCGAACNCGGCGCACTGGATGGATTATCGCCGNTTCGCATCGCGGATGGTGGCGGAGTTCAACCAGCTGCAGGNGGATATCCTTCGCGAGCTGTCGCCGGGGCGCGANATCATCCATAATTTCATGGGCCGGATTCTCGANTTCGACCATTTCGAGCTCGGCGCGCAGCTGGACGTTTCCTCATGGGANTCCTACCCCCTCGGGTTNCTCGACCAGATGCGCGACCTGTTCGGACGTGACCACAGGCTTGCCTTTGCCCGCGCCGGCGATCCCGATTTCCAGGCCTTTCACCATGACCTTTACCGCGCCACCTCCGGTGGCCGCTGGTGGATCATGGAACAGCAGCCGGGGCCGGTGAACTGGGCCCCGAACAACATCGCGCCGCGTGACGGCATGATCGCGCTATGGGCGCTGGAGGCGTTNGCGCATGGCGCCGAGGCCGTCGCCTATTTCCGCTGGCGCCAGCTTCCCTTTGCGCAGGAACAGATGCATGCCGGGCTGCTGCGNCCGGACCGGANCCGCGCCGAGGGNTTTGTCGAAGCGCAAAGGGTCGCCGCGGTCCTGCGCGATGCCGACTGGCCCGCGACATCAACGGGCGATGTGGCGCTGGTGTTCGACTATGAATCCTGCTGGGCCTGGGCGACGCAGCCGCAAGGCGAGAATTTCGACTATTTCNGGCTTCATCTGGAAATTTACAAGGGTCTCCGCCAGCTTGGCCTGTCGGTGGATATTCTCTCGCCCGACATGGCATGCGCGCGCCTCGACGATTACGGTCTCGTCTTTGCCCCCGGCCTGTTCAACTGCAGTGCGGAGCTNTCGGCGGCGATTGCGGNCACGAATACACGGGTGATCCTTGGTCCGCGAACAGCGTCGAAAACCGCCGATTTCCAGATCCCGGCGGACATGCCGCCTGATTTGCCGGAAGCCATTCGCCCGGCCCGCATCACCCGTGTCGAAAGCCTNGCTGANGGGCTGACNATTCCGGTCNGCGGTGATGCCGGCGCACTGGTTGTCTGGCGTGAATTCGCCGAAGCCNCTGGTGGCAGCGACATGGTCATGCAGACAGGCGACGGCCATCCCGCGCTGTTGCGGAAGGGACAGGTCGACTATCTGTGCGGCTGGCCCGACAAACGGCTTCTGGAAACCCTGATCCGGTCCGCCTGCGAGACGGCGGGAATCATCACCCGCCCGCTGCCGTCAGGGGTGAGGCTGCGACGGGCCGGTGACAGGGCCTTCGTGATCAATTACAGCGACACGACTTTCGACGTGGCTGCGCTGGGGTCCGATACGACCCTGCTGCATGGCGAGGCCGTTCTCGCCCCGTCGGGATTTGCGATTGTGCGGTTCGGCGGCGCTTCCTGATTCTGGCCGGTTACAGCCGCAGTCCGGTTTCCAGATCAAACAGGAACGCCGATTTCGGATCGAAACCGATGTCCGCCTCGTGACCTGCCTTCACCTGATCCGCGCTCTCCAGCTCGANGATCAGGCTGCCGCCGTTGCGTGTGGTCGCATAGGCAAAGGANGTGCTGCCCAGATTTTCCACCACATCGATCCTCACAGGCAGACGCGTCTTGCCNGTTGAGGAGACATGTTCCGGTCGGATGCCGACGGCAACCCGTTCGCCGCCTTCATGCGTGCGCCCGCGCGCTAGGGTCAGCTCGATATCGGGATAGCCGTCAAGCGCCACCTTGGCGCTGGCACCTGTCTGGCCGGTGATCCGCCCTTCAAGGAAATTCATCTTCGGTGATCCGATGAAGCCGCCGACGAACATGTTGTCCGGATCGGCATAGAGGGTCTGCGGCGCGCCGACCTGTTCGATCAGGCCGTCCCGCAGGATGACGATCTTGTCCGCAAGGGTCATCGCCTCGACCTGGTCATGCGTCACATAGATCATCGTCGCGCCGAGATCCTGATGAAGCTTGGCGATCTCGAGCCGCATCTGGACGCGCAGCTCGGCATCGAGGTTCGAGAGTGGCTCGTCGAACAGGAAGATCTTCGGTTCGCGCACGATCGAACGTCCGATGGCGACGCGCTGGCGCTGGCCGCCGGACAGCGCCTTGGGCTTGCGCTCCAGAAGGTCGTGAAGGCCGAGAATGTCGGCAGCCTTGCGCACGCGGCTGTCGATTTCCGCGGCGCCGGCGCCGTTCATTTTCAGGCTGAAGGCCATATTGTCATAGACCGACATATGGGGATAAAGCGCGTAGGACTGGAACACCATGGTCACGCCGCGNTCTGACGGGTCGCTGTGGGTCACCTCNGCGCCGCCAATCGCGACNNTGCCNNTNGTCACGCTTTCGAGGCCGGCGATCATCCGCAACAATGTCGATTTTCCACAGCCGGACGGGCCCACGAATACAGTGAACTCGCCGGCCTCGACCTCGAGGTCGACGCCATGGATGACCTTGGTGTCTCCGAAGGATTTATGGATGTTCGTCAGGCTCAGATCGGCCACTGATATATCCCCGCAATGCGCTGGCTCAACTTTGCGTTACAGGCTAGATCGGCCTCGTGCAAATTCAATGCAAAAAAGACAATTTCGGCAGGGAATTCGGATCCGGAGAGCCGGACCGCTCACCGCGGTAGCGGCCCGTGCANTGTGTCGTCGCATCGGCGACACAGGTCATTCGTCATCGACGGCTCGGTCACGGATCACCTTGGCAATGAGCCAGCAGAGGCCGGTGATGCCGGCGGTCCACATCCAGATTTCGATAGAGGACTCCTCGTGACGGCTTCCAAGGACCATCAGCAGCAGCAGCAGTCCAACCGCCCAAACGCATCCAATGAAGATTTTGGTGGACATGGCCTTCTCCGGTGCTGGTTTGCGATCAGACCTGCCTGTTGCCGGTCAATTGGTCCAGGGTCAATCCACCAGCCACCTTGAAGTGTGTGATGTTGCCCTTGGTGATCTCTATCTTCGCACCCATTTCCTGAACCTGTCGGTGGATAGGGCCCAGCTTGTCGGCGAATGCGTCAGCCACCTCTTCAGATACGAAAAGTCCGACGTGAAGAAACTGGTTGTCGGAGAGATCGACCTTGTAGCTGATCATAAGAGCCGACGCAGGGTCCATCAGGTCGAAATTGTCGAGATAGAAGTTTCTGACAGACTCTTTCATCACAGTGTTCTTGCAAGTGCATTTGACGCTTCTGAAAAACATTTTTGCCTCATGTCCTCGACAGATGTCAGACTTCCATGACCACCAGGCACCGGGAAGTCGTGAACTTGGCCGTCTGTACAATTTTCTGGAAGTCCGGGTTTTTTCCAAAGGTTTCATCCAGATAGGCCCTGTTGGCTTCAAATGATTGCCTGTCCTTGTATTCGTAGGTCATCACAACCCGAAAGACCTCGCCTTTGTTCCACACCCTGTTCATGCTGAATTTCAACAAACCGCGCGACTTCATTTCCTTGGCCCAGAGAGGGGCTGTCTTTTCAACTGCGTCTATGAAGAGGTCCATATCGACGTCGTTCATGAAGTCGGCCGTAGTGAAACTGGTAAACTTTGGTTCTGGCATCGGAAAGCTCCCATCATGACAGCCTGTCGAGGCTATCAGTTGCGTCGATTTTGTCCATCAGCTCATCTGTTTTTGGATGTGCGTGCCGGAACAGCACCCCGGGCCTTTGCCGGGCGCATATCAGTCGGCAAGCCTGACAAATATGTCACCCATGCCGCCCTGTAGCTGATCCACAGGCGTCTGATTGCGCGGCAGGCATTGACCGCCGGTCACACGGTGAAGGCCTATCCAGGCGACTTGTTCGAGCGAGCATTCGAAACTGTCATGCAACACCCCGATCACGATGTCATTGTCAATGGCGTGAACATTCGCTTCATTTATGTTCTGGCCGTCACAAAAACTGGCGCGTGAAATTTCAGGTGGGAAGTCCGGCTTGGCGCAGGGGTTTTCAATCACAAACAGATGTACCTCTGCGGGCCCGTCGCTGAATTCCAGAGCCGCCTTTTTCACCTTGGTCATCCGCATGATGTCGCAGGAGCAGGGCCAGCAGCATCTGTAGAAGCTCCCGCAGATGGGCCGGCCGGAAGTATCGTCCTCGACATAAACAAACTCCGGCTGCGCTGCCGGATCAACTAATGAACCCGAAACAGGGCAGTAGAACCTGCTCATGATCATAAATTCGTTCAGGTCGTGATAGTTTTCCAGGATATGTTTGAAAAACATCGCACCGCCGGCGTTGCGGTTTCCCGTCGGGAAAATATCGTCCCAGCTTTCTCTCAACTCCTGATAGAGGGCCGCTTCGGTCGACGGCGACTGCGCGGCAGCCTTCGCGGGCAGGAGAAAAATCGACATAGCACAGCAGACCATGCCAAGCAGAACGCCGGTAAAATCATAGGCTTTCATTGCGGCCACCGGTCCTGTTGTTTGTCCTGGGGCACAGGTGTTGTGCCATCCCACTGGCACGAGACGCCTGGCGAAGAGACGCTTTGCGCCAGCTTTCCCGATCCCAGCTTTCCCGATCATAGAGAGTTAGTGTCTCATGCCGCCCAAATAAACCGCTGCGGCGGTATTATTGGCCGGATGCACGTGCCACGGGCGATATCNTCGCAGGCCTGATCGAACAACACATTTTCCGGTTCAAGCGGGTTTAAAGAGCGGTTCTTGTGCAGTTAGGCAAATGATGACAGCATTGCGTGATGATGGGACGCCGACTGGTAAATGTTCTGATAGGCCTAATCACGCTGTGGGCGATCTACATTGTCGTCGCTTGGCTGTTCGACCTGTCCATCATGTTTCCGTATGTGCAGGTGGAGCCGGAAGAAATTCCTATGGGCCGGCTGCATGCGATCCGGTTGGCGGTGATAGGCACGTTTGCGTTTTATGGGNTGATGCATCTGCTGCAAGGAAGTGCTGAGGTTTTTCCAATCCACTTCCTTAAAACGTTCCTGTTCTTCCTTTCAATCATCGGCCTTGCTGTCGCTTGGAAAGCGCAGGCTGGTGGAACGGATGTGTCGTTGCAACACTGGGCCTTGGCTTTTTTCTGGCTTGCCTTCGCCCTTGTTCTTCACTTTGCATCTCCCCCAAGATATCGACGCTACTTTCGCAAAAAATAGTTTAATTTCTGCACAACTGATCGCCAGGCCGCCGCTGCGCCGGCATTCGACTTGGACTAGGCTAGCGTCGCTAATGGGTTTTTAACCTCTGAGCGGGCATGTTATCCCATTGCATGTTCGGTTAACATGACTAGCCTTTCAAACACCCCCGGAGCCGCCGCCACGACCCGCCCGCCATGGGGTAAAACGGTCTCCAAATCCTGTGTCTCTACGCAGCCACCGGCTTCCCGAACCATCAACTGACCGGCCAGATAATCCCACGCGTTCATATGGTCCTCACTATAACCGATCAACCGTCCATCCGCGACATAGGCGAGTGATAGTGCACCTGATGCGTTACGGAAGAATACGCCACCTTCGGCGACGACCGAAGCAACGAGTGTCTCGATGAATCCCTGTTTGCTGCGATTGGAAAATCCGACGGCTATGGAACCGGTCATGATGTCAGCACTGGCGGCAACAGACATCCTTAAGCTATTGCGGAACGCGCCTTCGCCATCATAGGCCGTGTACATAATGTCCATCGCCGGCTCATAGATGAAGCCGGCCATGACGCGGGAATTTTCAACAAGCGCGATGACGACTGTCCAAGCGGGTATGCCGGAGACGAAATTGGCCGTACCATCGATGGGGTCGATCACCCAGACATATTCACTTTTACCCTCTGCAAAACCGTCTTCTTCGCCGAGGATGGCATCTTGCGGAAAAGCGGCCTCGATGCCGCTGCGGATATGCTGTTCCAGTGCCCTGTCGGCTTCTGAAACAAGATCCTGATGCCCCTTGCGGTCCACCTGCAGCGTCTCTAGGTCTGAGAAATAGCCAAGACCAAGCGCGCCGGCCTCCCGTGCCAGCCTTTCGGCAAGCTGGCAGCGCTCGTGCTGTGAAAGCATCATCCAGACTCTCCAATCTGCAATTTCATAATGAGATGTTATATTTTATTCAAAGCTTTGTGGTTCAAATTATATTCATAGAACTGTACCGTGAAAAGAACGGCAACCCTGCAATGCGGTTCGCCGCCTTAAAAAGGACGCTCTTACAAGGCGCATAAAATGATTGGGAGGAAAATATGAGACCATTCGCGAAATTAGCTCTGGCAGGCGTGCTTGCCTTCGGCGCAACCGGTGCGCACGCTGCCGACAAGCTGACATTCTATTGCAGTGCCCAAGAAGACTGGTGCCAGCTGATGACCAAGGAGTTTTCCGCTGCAACTGGAATCAAGGTGAATATGACCCGCAAGAGTTCGGGTGAGACCTTTGCCCAGATCAAGGCGGAGTCATCGAACCCAAAGGGCGACGTCTGGTGGGGTGGCACGGGTGACCCGCATCTGCAGGCGGCCGAGGAAGGCTTGACCATGGCCTACAGCTCATCCATGCGGTCCGAGCTCCAAGACTGGGCGCTTCGTCAGGCCGCCTCGGCCAATGACAAGACAATCGGCATCTATTCCGGCGCGCTTGGCTATGGATACAATGAAGACCTGTTGAAAAAGAACGGCCTTCCGGTTCCGGCCTGCTGGAAGGATCTTCTGAAGCCCGAATATAAGGGACATGTTCAGATGGCCAACCCGAACTCCTCTGGAACAGCCTACACGACACTTGCGACAATGGTTCAGCTATTTGGTGAGGATGAAGGCTTTGAGTTCATGAAAGGCCTTCACAAGAATATCAACCAGTACACCAAGTCTGGATCGGCACCGATCAAGGCTGCCGCCAAGGGCGAGAACACTATCGGCATCGTCTTCATGCATGACGCGGTGAAGCAGGCCGTATCCGGTTTCCCGATCAAGGTCGTGGCACCGTGCGAGGGTACCGGGTATGAAATCGGTTCCATGTCGATCATCGATGGTGCGCGCAATCCGGAAAGCGCCAAGAAGTTCTATGATTGGGCGCTGAGCGCAGATGCACAGTCGCTGGCGCTTCAGGTCAAGGCCTATCAGGTGCCGTCCAACAAAGGGTCAGAGACTTCGTCGGCCGCCCCTGACCTGTCGTCGATCAAGCTGATTGACTATGACTTCAAGAAGTATGGCTCCAGCGCTGAGCGCAAGCGGCTTCTGAAGAAGTGGGATGATGAGGTCTACGCGCAGTAGACGCTTGTCCCGGTCAATCAGGATTGTGTGAGAGCGGACATTGATTGCCGCACTGACCAATAGTTACAAACAGAACCCAACCATCATGCTCTGGCTGATGGTTGGGTTGTTCGCGTCCCTTGTGCTTCCTTGGTATGGCATCGAGGATGGCTTTTTCGGATTTGAATGGATTATTGACGGCTATCCCTTGGATAGCGATTACGCGCCGCTGGCCTTTCTTCTGGCTTATGGCGAAAAGCTGTGGCTGGCCCCCCTGATCCTGCCTTTCTTCGGTGCGGTCTATGCCGCAGGCCTGCCGCGCCGGCACCCCTTGATCTCAAAGCTTCTGGTTTTGGCAGGCGGATTCGGTGTGATTTGGCTTTGCTTACAAGGCCTGTCCATCGGCATTCGCGGCTGGCAGTTTCCGGGACTGGAGGCGCTCTTTGGGCCGCTTGGAGACCGGCAGTTTGGCATGGGCTACGGGGCAATGCTCTATTTCGCCAGCTGTCTGTTCCTGTTCTCGGCTGGCATCGCAGAACAGCGAGGTACGACAGGTGACAAATTCGTCATTGGTATGATTTTTCTAGTCATCATGCTGGTGGCGATCTTTGTCTTCTATCCCATTCTGAAGCTGATCATTCTTGGCTTTGCCGATGAAAAGAACGGCTATTCACTGATGATCTTTTGGGAAAAATTCACCGATGATCGGATATGGTCGCTTGCCTGTGTCTATGCCGGCAAGAGATGTGGTGTGGCTTGGAATTCGGTTTTCATGGCGGTGATTGTTGGGTTTCTAACAACGGCGCTTGGGTTGGTGTTTGCGCTTATTGTGACACGCACCAACTTGCGCTACCGCCGCTTCATTCGGGCGATAAGCGTAATCCCGATCATCACGCCACCCTTTGTCATTGGACTTGCCATCATTCTTCTGTTTGGCCTTTCAGGCATTGTCACGACTACCGTCAGCGACATGTTTGGCCTAACACCAACACGCTGGGTTTATGGCCTGCCCGGGATTGTGATCGCCCAGACACTCGCCTACACGCCGATCGCCTTTCTGGTGCTGATCGGCGTTGTTGAAAGCGTCAGCCCCTCGATGGAAGAAGCGGCGCAGACATTGCGTGCCTCCCCGATGCAGGTGCTGAATACCGTGTCACTGCCGCTTATCCGCCCCGGACTTGCCAATGCCTTTCTACTTGGCTTCATCGAAAGCATGGCGGATTTTGGCAATCCTCTTGTTCTTGGCGGTAACTACGACGTTCTATCAACCGAAATCTTCTTCGCCATTGTCGGCGCGCAATATGATCAGGGTCGTGCCGCAGTTCTGGCAATCGTGCTGCTGTCCTTTACTCTAATGGCCTTCTATATCCAGCGATTCTGGCTTGGCCGCAAATCCTATACGACGATTACAGGCAAGGGTGACAGCGGCCTTCACATGAAGCTGCCGCCAGTTCTGTCACGCACGGTGGTGACGATCGGGCTTGGTTGGGCTGGCTTCACGCTGGTAATCTATAGCATCATTGTTTATGGCAGCTTTGTCGAAAT
>NZEI01000035.1 GCA_002690405.1 Gammaproteobacteria bacterium | reverse complement strand
CCGGTTTGAGTAAGCTGGAACGGGAGATGATCGCGGTTGTGGTGTCGTCAATAAACCGTTGTTTCTATTGCCTAACGGCCCACGGCGCTGCGGTACGGGAATTGTCTGGTAATCCAATACTGGGCGAGCAATTGGTTATGAATTATCGCACCGCAGAACTGGAGCCGCGCCAGCGCGCCATGCTCGACTTTACCGCGCTGCTCACGAGCGCCAGCTATACCGTCGAAGAGCATGATCGCCAAACGTTACGCGATGTNGGTTTTAGCGACCGCGACATTTGGGACATCATCAACGTTGCTGCGTTTTTTAATATGACCAATCGCGTCGCTAGCGGTACCGCAATGGTTCCCAATGACCAGTACCACGAAACAGCGCGTTAGCGTTTTATCTATTTGAGATCGCAGATACATAGCCCTATAGTTTTTAGAATTTAGAAAGCACGAAAATGAGGAGTCGACACTTGAAAAAAGATATCCGCGCCACGAGAAGGCAAGGTTGGATGACCCTGCTGGCTTTAGTCGTAATCGCGATCGCGGTTTACATCGGTTTTACGCCCCTATTCGAGCTTATCGAAGGGGGCATTGCGGCTAGGGTACTTGGTTCCTCGTTTGGAGCTATTTTCGTCATTATCCTGACAATGTTCCTGCTAAATAAGCAAACCGAGATAGAGCAAGAATCCAAGAAGAGCGAGCGAGTGTTCGACGAAAAAGTCCAGATCTATCAGAGAATCCTCGATATCACCAGAGATATGCTAATGGATGGCAGCCTTACCAAAGAAGAGATCAATAGGTTGCCCTTTCCACTAATTCGACTACAGATGTTAGCCGGCGACGATGTCATCAAATCCTTCCAGCTAGTATTCAACAAACTGAATGAAATCTATTCACTCGATGAGGACGACGTGGTTTCACTAAAAGATGAGGACAAAGAGGAGGTGTATAAGCTGCTATCAAACTTTTCGGGGTGTTGTAGGCAAGACTTGGAGATCTCAAACACCGAGATTGAGGAGCACGTCAAAGAGAATACTGTAAAAGCCATCGCGCAATCCGGAAAAAAGAGTAAGGACCTTTCAAAGTTCACGTTTAACGGGATCGAGTACGCAAAGAACAGATACGTGTACGAAGTGATAAAGAATTTTATAAACGAGAATCCAGCCACAACGCTTCAAGATTTCCCTAAAAAAGTGATCGAAAGAAGCGTCGAGGAAATGCCGGGCGGGAGAAAGGGAGATTTTGAAATTTGGAAGACTTACGAAGAGGCGATAGCGCTGCATAAGGANAAAGGAAGCAANCGCTATTTTGTTTACCTAAAGCGCGGTGGTGACTATCTCAGCGACAAAGACGCCGTGCTCCAGCTAGAGGACTCTGAAATTTGCATAAGCAATCAATGGAGTCTCGACAATATCATTCCTTTCATCGACATCATGAAAAAGAAAGGAATAAGAACCCAATAGTATGCCCGCCTTAAGCCACGCAACTTATGTTACGCGGAGTTTGCAGAAAATCTCTGGGAAACGATGGGAACTCTATGTCGTATCGAGGGTCCTGCACGTGCTCAACGACCCTGAAATAGAGTTTATTTGTCAGCAATACATCAACCCACCAAAGAATAAAGACTACTATTTGGCCGATTTGGCATTTCCATCTCTTAAGCTATATCTGGAGATTGACGAGGGCCAGCACGGCAAACTAAACCATCAGTTAGCTGACGCTAAAAGGGACGCTGAAATTTTCGAGGCCACGGATTGGGAGTGCCAAAGAATAAAAGTTTTCGTGAAGGAAGGAGGACAACATAAGGATAAAACGTTGGCAAGGTTGAACGAGGAAATCGACAAATTTGTCAATATTGTCAAAGCTAAAAAAGAGCGGCTTGTCCTGACTGGAACTTGGGAGGCTTGGAATTACGAAAGAAAATTTATGCCCCAAGCATTCATTGATAAGGGTTATATTAGCGTGAGCGACAACGTCGCATTTCTCAATCATCGCGATGCGCTCCGATTATTCGGCTATCACAAGGGGCACTATCAAAGAGCCGTATGGAAAATTAACAAAACCAGCGAAATAGTCTGGTTTCCTAAACTCTACCCTAATTCTGAATGGGTCAACGAATTCGACACTAAAACCAATACAATTTGTCAGTACAGACAAGACAAAAAACCAATGCCGATGCCCAGCAGAGATGCGAGCGCGCGCATTGTTTTTGCTCACCAAAAGAATGTATTTGGGCAGACCGTCTACAAGTTCTACGGTCTTTTCGAGCCAGACTTTAAAAGGACCAACCCCGTATTTCACTACTTCAAGAGGGTAAAGACAGTAATCCGCCTTTCTCGCTACTGGTAAAATCGCCTTGGAGCGATCTTTTTCATGAAAAAAATGGGGTATACCAGCGATTCTTGTTCGCTTAAAAAGTCTAGTCTTTCAACAGAATCCACCCTTTACCACCAATGACAATCAGGTTTCCTGAACTACTTTTGCACCGCCCAATAGGTGCGCATCCCGAGTGTGATCAACCTTCGCAACGAATCTGGCATTCCTGCTGATACCATGCTGGGACGGATTATCTTCAAAAACACTCTTCGCACTGTTTTCAAAGACCAGTCGACCATCCCCAAGCTTGCCATCGTCCATCACTCGCAGCACAGGGTCGGCGTGACAGCGAGCAATGTCCTCAGCAGCCAGATCATGGACAACAGCGCCGCGCCAATGAAGTCCAACTGCTGCATGATAAGTCAGCGCAATCATAGGCCTGACTCCATCCGACTCATTGGGCATACCGCGGTGCCACATTCTAGGGTCGCGGAAACAAATGCCACCGGCCGGAATTTCCATGCGCGAGGCCGGACCCCAACTGTCCACCAGTTCAGGGTGATTACTGAGGCGCTCACCTAGAGGCCATTTCGTAACTTCGGTTTCGCGATGGGTGCCTGGATAAATCTCCGTCGCGCCATTCNCAACCGTGATGTCCTGNAAGGCTACAGAACAAGACAAAGTTGTCGCTCGCGGAGGCCAACTCTCTCCATATTCCGCGGCCTGTTCCTCAGACCGCCAAGAAAATGGTCGATCAAAGTGCAGTGGCTGAAACGTACTACCGGGCATGTTGACATTGCCATTATAAAAGCCGAGCCACGCCCCCTCCCCCAACACCGCAGCAACAATCGACTCGATGATTGGATTGGCAAGTAAGTCTGCTCGCACATAGGGAGCAGAACGCCGCAATCCTAATTGGAGATGCCCCCTACCCGTATGTTTTTCATGCGGAGTCATGTCGTTATTCGCTCTGACCTGCAAGGCGTCTTCCAACACCGAATCCATAAGCAGCGCCTGACTCTCTTGGGAGACCAGACCAGCCACCACTGCATAGCCACGATCCTGAATATCCTGCCGAATTTGCTGAAGCATCTGAGGATCGAGTTCGCCCCGATCAAGATCACTCTGGATACACTCGTAAATCATTGTTTTTCCTTGGTCTTAGCCAATCCGCNACANCGCAGCCTANAGNTCAATTGNAGTATTAGCCGCCGCCCTATCGCTGCCAAACAGCGAGCACNAGGNCAGCNCCCANTCATGTCATAACATCATTGCNCTGANGGATGATCNTGCAAGTCTGGCGATAGCCCAGCACCCATCAAATCGATGAAATTATCGCGATAAAANCGCTGTTGATTCGCGGCACTCACNTCAGTCAGCGCATCGTTGAAGCGCTTCAGCGGATTACGACCGCCCTCCACGTGGGGAAAGTCCGAGGAGAACAAGCAGACCTCAGGGCCCGTATTCTCGATAATCCAGCCGGTAGGCTCGTGGGGATACGGCGTTACCCTAAATTGCCTACGAATTATCTCACTGGGCTTGGCCGAAAGGTTTTGTAGTCGCGTCTCGCCTTTTTTGAACGCCTCGGTGCCAGAATCCATAAAGCGCATCCAACTGGGCAACCAACTAGCACCCAGTTCTATGGCTGCGAACTTTAGTCTTTGATGCCGGTCAAATACGCCATCCGCGACCAATACCGCCAGTGTTTGCCANAGCGACAATGGAATNGACATATAACTGGTTGAGGTAAAGTTTTCCGCTCCGCCATGGAAGTCCAATACCTGTTTTCCACCGGTTTGGTGGTAGTCGGTGTTCATTTTGTGCTCACCACCAACATGAAACACTATGGGTATCTGGGCTTCTTCGGCGATCGCCCAAAGTGGCTCCAAGTCTCTATGACTGGGGCTATGCCCAGGTGGACACCGGGACGGAATGACTAATGCCTTACAGCCCATTTTTAGTGCCTCGGTGGCAATCCTCGGCGCTTCCTGCGTGTCCACTAAGGGCACATAACCTGTTGCCAGCAGACGTCGATCAACGCTGCAAAAGTCCGCCATCATGCGGTTGTGAGCGCGCGCCACGGCGCACGCCAGCGCATTGGTACGACNTGTTTCCAAGCCATAGTTGTCCAGTGCGTCTGAGGTAAATACGAGTTGGCTCGTGAACCCCAAATANTCTAGCGTCTGNGGGCGNTCNTCTTTTNCAAATGCCCCGATNGCTTGGTGACCCCGACGCAACATAATCTCCTCTTCAGCGCCTGATCGAAACTCAGGNTCGCGGTGCAAGGCCTTTATCTCATCGATCCAGCTTTGATCTTGTTGGCGCATGAAGGGCTGAAATTGCTGCTGAAATTTAGCTTCAATAAATTCGCAAATGGTGTCTGGAAACTCCATGACATGGGAATCCGCATCATGAATCGTACGATTTTCTACATAAGGCATTTCAGCACTCCCCGGTTTTCTTCACTGTGCCGTATAGCGCACTGTTCGTGCCACTTAAAAACCTTATATACTTTCTTGGTATAATTCATAAAATATTGTTTTTNATTTATATTATTTAAATCCATGAGGGCAACTGTACCCGCCCATTAGGCGTTTGCAATGTCGCAAAAAAACCCAGTTCACCAGCCTCTACTGCGACTTCGATACCCAACTGCTGCATGAGTTGCCGATAAACTTCAGGATCAGGCGTAGTAATTAAAAACTCAACTAAAGAGCAACCCCGCGGCGCATTCACCGACGGATGCGGCGACTCTTGCCAGTCAATAAAAAACGGCCACCGCGCATCGCTAAGGAACAGTAACTGCCAAGCCAACCCGACGCCTTCAGGTGTGGTACGGGCCATATCAATGACCTCTCGGCTGGCAACGTTTACCGCTTCCGCGGCTTCACGAACCACCAACAAATCATCCGCTGCAACCGCCCAGGCACGGATGCCCGAGTTTGGATTCTTAGCGAGAATCTCACCGGTGGTTCCCGTCAGTTCTTGTTGCGGATCAGGCGCAATAATTTCCAGATACTGGTCGCTACCAAAGGACAACAGCGCGTTGCGCGTACCAATACCCGGATGCGAACCACCCAAAACCGGAGCCACCCCAGTTAGTTCAAATATCTCCCGCATACCTGCATCTAAATCAGGCACCGCGTACATTAAATGATCGAGTTTTGCCATACCGTTTACGCCCCTAGGATGCGCCCCCAGTGTTTTGCTGCGGCTCAGAAAACAATGCCTGAAGATGCGCCTCAGGCAGAGGTTGGGTGAGCTTAGAAACAATAAAGGTGACGCTAACTGAGACAATTTCGCCCATTACCGCGCAGGAGTATGGATTCGGACCTTCACCGCGCAACCAGGCGACCGCCCCATCGAGGCCAACCCCAACAAACCATTCAGGTTCAAGCACTTGTGAGTGAATGATAATAAACACAATGAAGCCACTTAGGAGGCCAGAATAAGCCCCTTTTAAGGTCACCCCACGCCACAATGCACCCAATACCAGCGGCCCTGCAAAAGCAGCCATCATGCCACCTACACCAATCCACACGACCAAGGAGACGTTGACGTCCATTAGCGACCAAGCCATCGCCGCGCATACCACCAATACCCCTACCGTCGACCAGCGACTGATTGTCAGCACCCGGCCATCTAACTCCTGTTGCGACAAATTAGGATGCATTTTCGGCGCTAATGTGCGGCGATAAATATCGTTGGCGATGATTTGCGAGGAGGACACAACTAGGCCGTCGGCAGTACTCATAACAGCCGATAGAACGCCCACACCGATTAATGCGGCGAGCCAAGTCGGAAACAATTCAATAAACAATAGCGGCAAGGCCTGATTGGGATTGGCTCCATCAGCATACAAGGCATCACCAAAGTAGACCCGCGCCAACAATCCACCCAAGCCCAACATGCCGAGAGCGAGGCCAAATAACGCAGCCAGTTTGACGAATTGAAAACGACTCTTACTGGTGTCCAATGCCCATAACTTGTTCCCTAGGTGGGGCAACAAACCGAGTGGCAGGTGCGCAAACGCAATCACAAAGATTGACCACCAAGAATGAAACAGCGAGGTATTTGGATTGATGGGTGCGACCAACACCGGATCTTGTTGCTCAAGATCGTCCACAATTCCCGCAAAACCGCCGTCTACCCCCCACCCTAGCGCAACTAAACAGATCACAAGTATCGCTAATGCCAGCATCATCGCACCCTGTACACCATCGGTAAGAATGTCGGCATGGGCACCACCCAACACCACGTACACAAGCAGGACCAATGCGGTAATGCCCAGAGCCCAGGACGAATCCAGACCAAGCATGATCTCAAACATGACCACACCCGATACCAGTTGTCCCGCTAAGTAGAAAAACAGCACCAACGACAACAGCGACACCATCAGTCGCATGGCGTCAGACTGATAGCGATCACCCAGATATTCCGGAATCGAGCGATTACCAAACCGATTGCCCGAGGTCGCGACCAGCCGCATCGAGATCAAAATACCGACATAGACTCCGATGGGATAAAGGAAGTGCAGCCAGACGGTGCTGAGACCCCATTCATAGGACATAGCAGGACTGCCAAGAAAGGTCGCACCACTGGCCGTCGACGCGGCAAAAGCTAGGGCCAAAAATACTGGCCCATAGGCACCACGGGCGGTAGCAAAATCATCGGCATGTTTAATTCGCTGCTTGGCATAGACCCCAATCCCAACCATCAATCCCACATAACCCACCAAAAAGGTCCACGACCAAGCTGTCAAACTCATTATGCTCTATCTCCTCCCAGCAAAATTTTTCCGCTTTGCGACTCTGCACCACAAATGTTGCAACCAAGCGCCGTGCTATCCACGCGCTGCCACAACCCACATTTTGAGCGGGCCCTCGTCTATGTCCACGCCTCCGGGCTCACTTTACGGCGTCTGTGCTCGCGCGGCTTGGGTATTATCTCTGACACGCTGNCCGACCTGCTTTATCTTATCGAACTCTGCACGACGCCGAGTGATCTCCTCTGCCGACATGTACTCAACATTCTGAAATTCAATCTTCCAAGCCAGAGAATCAGGCCAACGTTGCGGCGATTGCACCGTTGTCCTCGGAGCCGGAGCCGATTCTAAGACGCGCAAAGCAAGCTCTAAGGTTGCGCTTTGCGAATCCACATCATTCGGTTTACCCGCAGAATTCCCCAACGGAAAGTCACTAAAGACAAACCTGGGCACACCACAGTGCTCCACAATATCCTTAGCCGATCCGAGAATAACCGAGGGGATGCCGTTCGCTTCAAGATGCCTAGCAATCAGACTCACGGTCTGATGGCAGACAGGTCAGCTCGGTACCAGAATAGCCAGATCGACCTCATCCTCACGCATCATCTGCAAAATATCAGCGCAATCTTGCCGAATCGTGGTGGCTTGGCTTCGATTGGTCGGCGCCCCGTAATAGCGAGGCGCCACCTCCCCAATACGCCCCTCAGCGGCCGCCTGACGCAACGCCGTGAGCGGGAAAAACGCGTTTATGTCTTCCGCTGTTGAATAAACTCGGTCATAACCCAGATGCGAGATACCTAAAAATTGGTCTTGATCACTGGGATAGCTATAGACCTGATAGAACTTAGCTGCCGCATTGTACGGTGCTCTAGCGCCCTGCTCACCAGCGTCANCCTTATANGGCGCAGCGGTGGTCACCAGNCCCACCCGACTTGCATCAAGGGGCTTACTTAACGCACAAAANGGTACCTGAGCGTACTGCGCCCAGCGGTAAGGATTGTCATAACCCAACGCCAAATAGTAGTCCCGCAGCCTCTGCATATAGTCCACAGGCATATCCTGAGGTTCCGCAAACTGAACATCATCCTCGATTTTGCTCATTCAAATCTCCAATTCGCACTATCCGATAGTGGGTGGGTTACGACGACAGCAGGAGCGCCACTANATCGGCTACTGCAGNAGTACCGGCGTCTCACCCTCAATGGTCGCCCGATAACCGCGGCGCGTCTCGGGCCAGTAATCAAAAGCAGCATGATGTTGCACCACGCGGTTATCCCAAAATACCACCGTATTGGGGCGCCACTGCACGCGACACTGAAAAGCCACAGAATAAGCCACTCGGTCATATAGCATCGACAATAATGCTCGGCTCTCAGGGCTGCTGAGCTCAACGATCTTGGCAACAAAACCGTCATTTACATACAACGCCTTNTCGCCGGTTAGTGGATGCGACCGCACCACCGGATGCTCCACCGACGGCAATTCGTCCAGGCGCTTGGCACCACTCAAGTAAAGATAATGTCCTCGCGGCTCATGACGCGCGGTAAGGGTTTGTAAAAATTCCTGCATAGCTGGCGATAGCGATGCAAAGACTTGGCGCATATCAGCAAACAGCGTATCGCCNCCGGCATCCGGTACCACCTCCATGCGCAACATTGACAATCCGGGCGGCTGCACCGCACTNGACACATCCGAATGCCAACCCGTGCCCGCCGCACCCTTGGACTTTTCGTTGGCTTGAATCAGCAACAATTCTTCCGGCAACTCACCCTTGTTCATNGGCGTGGTAAGGGGGCGACCTAAACGATGCGCAAAGTCGGCTTGCTGCTGCGGAGTCATACCCTGGTCACGCACCACTACCACACCGCGATTAGCGGCCAGCTGCACNAAGGCCCCCACTTCGTCGTCGTTCATTGCCACTAGNGACTTGTCAGCATCCAANTCAGCACCAAAACGCGGCGTGATCGGNCTGTAGTGCAGACCCTGAGCGTCAGTACTCTTCATTTCCTCAACAGTCATAGCGCCTCCCCCCNAACGCAGCCAGACTAACAAGAGTCAGTATCAATGTTCTAGACCTCTGCCGCGCGGCAACACAGCACCACAAAGCACCCTTCATTGGATTTTTCTGTTACCGTCGCTACTGCTTAGCGCGAATTGGAGCCCCNTTGTCTGANAGCAAGCCTTTACCANCCGTCAACCCNTACACGNATAACCATGCAATCGGCGACGACAACCGCACCGCCTTCGGTTTAGATTTTCATCATCCGGTATTCCTGATTAGCAGCGTCACGATCGTGCTGTTCATTGCCTTCACTCTCGCACTGCCGGATATTGCTGCATCAGTCTTCGTNACCATGCGCCATTGGCTGACCGAGAATCTCGACTGGTTTTTCATGGCCAGCATGAACCTAGTGCTGTTGTTTTGCGTAATGATCGCTGCATCACCCGCGGGTCGACTAAAAATTGGTGGCGAGCAGGCTCAGCCGTTATTCAATCGCCTGAGCTGGATATGTATGCTGTTTGCAGCCGGAATCGGCATCGGCATCATGTTCTACGGCGTCCTTGAGCCGATGAATCACGCCCTGACCCCACCATTGAATGAGGCAGTATCTGGCGATGCGCTAAAACGCTTAGCTATGGCGACATCGGTGTACCACTGGGCATTTCACCCCTGGGCCGTGTATGCATTGGTCGGGTTAGCACTGGCATTTTTCTGCTACAACCGTGGCTTACCNCTACTCATTAGGTCCACCTGCTANCCGATCTTTGGCGAGCGAACTTGGGGCTGGCCCGGTCATATCGTCGACATTATCGCGGTATTTGCGACCATGTTTGGACTCGCAACGTCTTTAGGCTACGGTGCCGAGCAAGCCGCTGCAGGACTACACTACTTATTCGATATTCCAGTAGGNGCGTTTACCAACCTAATTGTCGTTGCCGCNATTACGGCCATCGCGCTGTTCTCNCTCGTCCGCGGTTTGGACGGNGGAATTCGACGTTTAAGCGAATTCAATATGGGCCTGGCCGCAACACTGGGGCTATTTGTGTTGTTAGTTGGCCCGACCATGGAAATCCTGGGNCAGCTACCTATCTATGCATGGAGCTATGTCGAATACNTNCCACAACTGAGCTCCTGGGTGGGCCGCACCGATGATTANTACATGCACGGCTGGACCACCTTCTATTGGGCTTGGTGGATCGCATTCTCACCATTCGTCGGCATGTTCATCGCCCGCATTTCTTCCGGACGAACAATCCGCGAATTTATTGTTGTAACCATCCTCGCCCCATCGCTAATCTTCTTGCTGTGGATGACCATCTTTGGCCACACTGCGATGGTTCAATTCTTCGACCAGGGCGTGGTAACCGTCGCCGACAGCGTCAAAGAATTCAAAGCGGAGCTAACACTTTTTGTCTTTCTACAAGAACTCCCGCTCGCCACATTAACGTCCATCATCGGCATCACTTTGGTGTTAATTTTTTTCGTCACCTCTATGGACAGCGGCTCACTGGTTATCGACACCATGACTGCCGGCGGCAAAACTGACACCCCAGTTGTACAGCGCATTTTCTGGTGCATTGCTCTCGGACTTGTTGGCATATCATTGCTGTTAGGTGGCGGACTCGCCTCGCTGCAAGCTCTAGCGCTCGCAACAGCATTCCCGTTCACCGTTATCCTACTTATGATGATGTACAGCCTGTTTCAAAGCCTACGCTCGGCACACCGCGAAATCGAAGAAAATATCGGTTTATAGCGACTTTTTGACCCGAACTTTTTTTGTTTTTGACAATTTTTTAGCGGCGCGCAAGCAAAAACGCCCATGCGCCGGCTTTTTTTAGCATCCGCTATTTCACAATAACCANAACTAACATTTTATATTCGTGAAGATATGCCGGTTTGATGTTTTTCCAACAGGCCTGTATGGTGANCGACTGCAATTAAAGAGGGTATTTTATGTTTCGTCTCGGTAAATTGAGCGCCGCTGTAATTTCGGCTAACGCAGCCATTGTCACAACACTCGCAGCCGGCTCGGCTCACGCCGCACCNCAAGAGATCGAAGAAGTCATTGTTACCGCTACCAAGCGTGCAGTCCCGCTCCAAGACGCGCCTGTTTCGATACAGGTGATGAGCGAAAATTCCCTTCAAGAACAGAACATTAAGAGCTTTGTCGATTACGTTAAGTACCTGCCTAACGTTAACGCAGGCGGCCGCGGNCCCGGTCAGAANGAGATCTATATCCGCGGCGCTGCAGTGGACGCGATTAACATNACAGTAGCCGAATCCCAAGGGTCGGCCCCTAACGTCGCGCTNTACCTCGACGAACAGCCGGTAACTGCCGGTGGACGTAANCTTGACGTCTANGTCGCTGANCTTGAGCGNATTGAGGTATTACCCGGCCCACAAGGCACTTTATACGGCGCAAGCTCAATGGCGGGCACAGTACGTCTAATTACCAACAAACCGGTCATTGACGAAATGGACGTGCGATTCAATGGCGGCGTCTCGAGCACCGCTCATGGCGAAGCCAGCAACAACATGGGCTTGGTAGTAAATNCNCCGTTGATTGACGGCAAACTCGCCGGCCGCGTAGCTCTGTACAGAGACAGCCAAGGTGGCTATATCGACAACGTTAAAGGCTCATTTACTGCAGACAACTCGGTAAATCCCACATTCCCAGGAAACAGCGTTACATTCGCTGANGGCACTCAATTCGCCAATGGCACCGTCGTTGGAGCAGGCGGCATGACAGTGCCCGTTGCTAAAGCCGCGGGCGACAACAGCGCCTTGGTGGAGGACGATTTTAACGACGCAACCTATCAGGGTGCGCGCTTAGGCCTGAAATACGTGGTTAACGACAGCTGGGACGTTTTAGTTCAGCACTCGATTCAGACCNTGGAGAGCGAGGGCGTTTTCGATTACGACCCTACTGTCGGCGATCTNGAAGTGAATCGCTATGCGCCAGACACCTTGGATGATGAATTCAATCAGACGGCTTGGACCGTTAACGGTCGTATTGGCGATCTCGACGTGATCTATACAGGNGCATTCCTCGACCGCGAAGTTACAGCCAACATTGACTACACCGGCTATACCAACATCGGCAAGTTCATTTCTGGCTATCAGTGCGAATACTTAGTTGGCAGCTATTACAATGGTCTGTCTTCTGATACCAGCACGTTTTACACCTTCGATCCTACTATTGGCGGCGANCCCGCGGTTATAGAGTGTGGNAGCCCGGTAAATGCTGCGCGTATCGAAAACGAAAATACACGCTGGACCCACGAGGTCAGAGTCGCTACCAATTTCGCTGGACCTTTGAACTTCCAAGCGGGAATGTTCTACGAGGACTTTGAAATCAAGCACGTGGGAGACTTTAACTACCAGGCGCCGATNGACGCGGGCTTTGCNGGAATTGANATCAACTCCAGCGGCACCTTCGACAAGTCGGAAGCCAATGCCCGGGGCGTNGTCATTCCAGATACCCAGTTCCGTAATGACAATACCCGAACCGAAGAGCAAACCGCGTTCTTCGCCGAGGTAACCTACCAAATCAACGACAACTTCAGCCTCACGGGAGCCGCCCGCTACTACGACNTGGACTACAATTTCACGGGTTACGGTGCTTGGCGCTATGGCAATCGGCCGCTATTCGTCGATGATGCAGACCCCAGCAACGATATCCGTCCAACCATGACCGGCGGCCGGGACTATCAAGCTAACTTTGAAGGCCTACAGCCACTTAACGTTAGCGATACAGTTTATCGCTTCAGCGCTTCGTGGACCCCTGAAGGTACAGANACGCTGATTTACGCAACTTGGTCAGAGGGCTATCGCCCGCCAGGATTTAACCGTGCAGCGGCGAAGGAAGGAAAATACTCAGCGACTGCAAATAACGTTCGCGACGATGGAACCTCGTGCGGTACCGATGCAGC
Organism: Gammaproteobacteria bacterium; assembly: GCA_002690405.1. Taxonomy (GTDB): domain Bacteria; phylum Pseudomonadota; class Gammaproteobacteria; order Pseudomonadales; family Azotimanducaceae; genus UBA4421. The sequence goes on along the minus strand of NZEI01000035.1, from coordinate 9,627 downwards.
CATCGATAGCAACGCGGGCACTGGCTTTCCAGGTTACTGTTTGCCCTATGTTTTTGAATCGGACACGCTGCAGAACCTAGAGCTGGGCTTGAAAACGACTCTCGCCGATGGGCGTGTGCAGTTGAACGGTGCAGCCTACTTGATCGACTGGAAGGACATCCAGGTGTCCCAGTTTGATTCTCAGAACATCTCAATTCTGACCATCGTTGATAATGGCGGCGACGCAGAAATCTCCGGTATCGAGGGCGACTTGGTATGGCTGGCAAGCGAACGTCTGTCGATTTTCGCAGCGGCATCATTCAATCAAACAGAATTGGTTTATGTAGACCCAGCGTTCGACATCGTGGTCGCGGACGAAGGTACTATGCTGCCGCTGACACCAGAGGTGCAATTCAACGTGCGAGCACGTTACGAGTACCCGGTTCGTGGCGATATGATGGCCCACTGGCAGCTTGGCTTTAAGTACGCGGGCGAATCCGTAAACTCATTGGTAGATACCGTTGATGAGCCNAATACCATGCAGGACGCCTACTCCCTAGTTGATGCCAGCATTGGTGTTGAAAACGCGACTAAGGGATGGCGTGCAGAGGCTTACATCAACAACCTAACCGACGAGCGTGCGCAACTGCACATCAACCGTCAGGACTTCTTCGAGCGGGTCACAACTAACAGACCGCGCACAATGGGTGTTCGGGTTAGCTACGACCTGAACTAGTCGGGACATCAGTGCGGTCGCAAGACCGCACTACTCTCGCCGTTAATGTCCGAAACCTTTAATGCCGCCTCAGTGCAACGCCTGCTTCAAGCAGGCGATGCGGTCGAGGCTGTGCGTCAACTCGACCAGTGGCATACCGACAATGCGCCCACCAGCGAGAGTCTGTATCTCCTCGCCGTTTCCCACCGCTATGCCGGCAACCTGCCACAAGCACTGGAAACAGTAGAGCAACTGCACACTCAGGCACCTAGATTCGGCCGAGGTTTTCAAGAAGCCGGCCACATCTATTTGGCCGCTCGTAATCAACAACAGGCACTGACTGCCTTCCAACGCGCCGTGGCATTAAACGACTCCCTACTTGGTAGTTGGCGCGCGATCGTTAAGCTATGTGCCAGGCCCGAACACTCACAACTACGCAAACAGGCGCTACTGCAATCAGAAAAATTAGCAGCACTACCGCCGGCCCTACTTTCTGTGCGCAATGCCATCGCCGAGGCTAATCTGCGCAAAGCTGAAGATATCTGCCGCCATTTCTTGAAGCAGAATCCCACTCACGTCGAGGCCATGCGCTTGCTTGCCGATCTTGGGGTTAGATCTGAGGTCTTAGACGACGCAGAGTTTTTACTCGAGTCAGCGCTAGAATTTGAGCCGGATAACCGGTTCGCCCGCTACGACTANATGAACGTCCTGTATCGGCGCCAGAAGTACGCTCAAGCCATGGACGANGCAAAGCACTTGTTGGCTGTAGATCCGAATAACGCACAGTATCAAACAGGTTATGCTAATCAATGCGTGGCCATAGGTGATTTTGACGAAGCCTTAGATGTCTACGATCAAGTGCTGGGGCGATTCCCGGAGACCGCACAACTGCACCTGCTGCGAGGCCATGCGCTAAAAACCGTTGGCCGCACTGATGAGGCCATCACTGCCTATCGAAAGACTTATGCCACCAACCCGCGTTGTGGCGATGCCTATTGGAGTCTGGCAAATCTAAAAACCTTCCGCTTTAGCAGCGAGGAGGTAATGGCCATGAGCAACCAAGAGGCCAGTGACGAACTCGAAATCGAGGACCAAGTGCACTTCTGCTTTGCCTTGGGCAAGCATTTTGAGGACAACAAGGACTACGCTAGATCCTTTGATTACTACAATCGAGGCAACGAACTGCGCCGTAAACAATTGGGATTCTCTGCAGACCTGTTGTCTTCACGTCTGGCTCTGCAGAGCGAGGTCATGTCGCCAGAGCTTTTTGCCCGCTATGCCGGAAGCGGCTGCCAGGATGCGGATCCAATCTTTATCGTGGGTCTACCCAGAGCTGGGTCGACGCTATTGGAGCAGATTCTTGCTAGCCACTCCCAAGTTGATGGCACCCAAGAGTTGCCCAATATCGGTGCTCTGGCTTATCAGTTGGACGGGCGCCGAGCGATCTCAGATCAACCACGCTACCCTTACTGCTTAGAGGATATCGATGCTTCTGAACTGCAGAAGTTTGGCGAGCAATTCCTAGCGGATACCCGCATTCACCGGCGCGGCGCACCGTTCTTCATCGANAAGATGCCAAATAACTTCCGCCANATTGGTTTGATCCAGTTGATCTTGCCCAACGCTAAAATCATTGACGCTCGGCGCGAGCCATTGTCCTGTTGCTTTAGTGGCTTTAAGCAACTGTTTTCCAGCGGCCAAGAATTTACCTACGGTTTGGAACAAATTGGTCAGTACTACAATGACTACCTTGACCTGATGGAACACTGGGAGCGTGTCCTGCCTGGAAAAATTTTACGAGTACAGCACGAGGATGTGGTGGCTGATCTAGAGGGCCAAGTGCGGCGTTTACTCGACNATTGCGGGCTGCCGTTTGAGCAAGCCTGTGTGGATTTTCACAACACCGAACGCAGCGTAAGAACACCGAGTTCAGAGCAGGTCAGGCAGCCAATTTTCACCACCAGTCTGGAAGCGCACAAACCTTTTGAACCCTGGCTTGGCCCACTGCAGCAGATGCTNGATCAACGCAGCGNCAAAGCTTAGCGTCTAGCCCCCTTCAATCCTCGGAATAAGATACACCTCGGCATCGTCAGGTATCGCCACGGTCCAGTCGTCGCGGAAAATTTGCCCATTTATCGAAACCGCTATGCCCTGATCGATATAGGTCTGCAGATCCGGATATCGAAGTAACAAAGCGTGCATCAATTCGTCGATAGAGGCCGCCTGAATGTGGATGGGTTCCGGGCCGTTGCCGACCCGGAACATACTACTGAGGCTAACCTGCATCCCGAGCATCNAGCGCCGACAATACCCGCGGTGGCGACATCGGCGCGTGGGTCATGCGCACACCAGTGGCATCAGCAATCGCGTTGCCTACAGCCCCCAGCGGCGGAACAATCGACGTTTCACCCACACCCCTGATTCCGTAGGGATGGTTGGGATTGGGGACCTCTAAGATCTTGGTGTCGATGAACGGCATATCCGAACAGACCGGAATGCGGTAGTCCAAGAATCCTGGATTCTGCAANCGACCATCATCGCCATAGATGTATTCCTCATTCAGAGCCCATCCAATGCCCTGAGCCGCCGCCCCCTGGAATTGGCCCTCAACATAGTCTGGATGGATTGCTTTTCCTGCGTCTTGAACAACGGTATAGCGCACAATCTGCGATCGGCCTGTTTCAGGATCAACCTCAACATCACAAATATGACTTGCGAAGCCCATGCCGGCACCGTCCGCCACAACCTCGTTGTGTCCAGCTATAGGACCACCAGTGCGACCTGACTTGGCGGCAATTTCTTTAAGCGTCAACGCCGGGAGGTTACTGTGCATATCCCCCATCGCGATGGCCTGGCCGTCCTGCCATTCAACGTCTTCTACGGGAATACCCCACATGGTCGCAGCGCGTTGTTTAAGCACACCAATGGCATCACGGGCTGCAAAAATCGTCGCCATACCTGATGAAAACGTCCCGCGACTGCCCTCAGTGGTATCGTTATGCCCTAACGANGCGGTATCACCAATGGTTGCTTTAACGTCGTCGTAAGATATCCCCAATTCCTCTGCGGCNATCATGGCCATTGAAGAACGAGCACCACCCACATCCACTGTGCCAACGTTTAGGTTCACTGTACCGTCTATACCAATATTCAAGTCAACACAGGTTTGACCGCCAATATTGAACCAAAATCCGCAAGCCACCCCGCGACCCTGATTCTTTTTCAACTTGGCACGCATATGCGGATGGGCCTTCACAGCCTCCAAGGTATTTTCAATCCCTATCGGCCCGTAAGTAGGACCATAGGGGGCTTGGGTGCCCTCTCGCGCCACATTTTTCAGACGCACATCGATTGGACTCTTACCGATTTCTTTGGCAATGACATCGATNGTACTNTCGACCGCAAATGCCGCCATAGGTGCCGANGGCGCACGATAGGCCGCAACCTTCGGTCGATTAACAACAACATCCCAACCAACCGAGCGATTGTTCTTAATCGCATAACAAGCAAATGCGGTCATACAACCCAACATCGCCCAAGTGCCAGGGAACGCTCCGCCCTGGTAGCGCATTTCTGCTACGGCCGCGGTAATGGTGCCGTCCTTCTTGGCGCCCATCTTGATATCNATCGAAGTTGAAGAGGTCGGGCCACTGGCGCGAAAGACTTCATCGCGGCTCATAACCAGCTTCACCGGCCGATTTGCCTTGCGCGACAGTGCTAACGCAACGGGTTCTGCCCAGACATGAGTCTTACCGCCAAAACCACCACCAATTTCTGAGGAGGTGACTTTAAGTTTGGCAATATCTAAGCCCAATAGAGTTGAACAGACATTACGGAANGTGAAGTGGCCCTGAGTGGTAACCCAAAGCTCCGCCGTGCCATCGGGATTGACTGATGCCAAACACGCGTGGGGTTCGATATAACCTTGATGAGTTTGCTCGGTCTTATACGAACGTTCGACAATTACATCTGCTTCAGCGAATCCAGCATCCACATCGCCGTAACCCATTTGTGTCCGTGCACTAATGTTCGAGGGCTTAGTCGGCGCAGGCTCAACACCGCGAGTGAACATATTGTCATGTAATACCGGCGCGTCCGGCTGCATGGCTTCATCAACGTCGGTAACGTGAGGAAGTTTTTTGTATTTAACATCGATCAACTTCAGGGCTTTTGCCGCAGTTTGCTCATCTACCGCCGCAACTGCTGCCACCGCATGACCGTCGTAGAGGGCCCGGCCTCGAGCCATACAGTTTTCTAGGATATGCGCCATACCCTGATCACCATTGGTCAGATCTGGGAGGTCGGCACTGGTAATCACCGCCTTAACGCCAGGCAGCTTTTCCGCCTTGGCTGTATTGATCTTGAGGATTTTCGCGTGGGGATGCGGCGAGCGCAGCACCCGACCCACTAGCCCACCGGGGGCACTAGCGTCAGCACCATAACGCGCCTTACCAGTAACCTTATCAATACCATCAGGTCGCTTAACTCGCGAACCCACCACTTTGTAGTCTTTTTCTACATAACTCTTATCGTGTGTCATATTTTTTCCTGCCTTCCCTTTAGGCCTATCGGCGTTTTGCCTTACGCATATCTTTTGCTGCAGCTTGTACTGCGCGAACAATCTTGTCGTAGCCAGTACAGCGACATAAATTGCCGGCTAAGGCGTAGCGAATCTCGGTCTCGTTGGGGTTGGGGTTGCGTTCAAGCAAGGCCTTGGCTGCGACTAGGAAACCTGGCGTGCATATGCCGCATTGCAGTGCAGCATGCTCAATGAATTTTTCCTGCAACGGATGCAATTGGCCGTCCTGAGCCAGGCCTTCCACGGTCTCGACGTTACGCCCCTCAGCTTCTACTCCCAACACCAAGCAAGAGCACACTAACTGCCCGTCAAGAGTGACACTGCATGCGCCGCAGTCACCGGTACCACACCCCTCTTTAACGCCGGTTAGGCCAACGCGATCGCGCAGAGCGGTCATTAAACTTTCATCGGTTGGGCAAGCAAACTGCACGGCATCACCGTTAACAACTGTTGATACTAAGGTGGCATTACTCATGACTTTCCTCCTGCTCTTGAGAACGCGATTTTCGCGGCTCGTTTTGCCAACACACCGGCTAGGCGGGTGCGGTATTCCACCGTACCCCGTTTGTCGTCTATAGGATTACACGCCGCACTGCAGGCCCGAGCTAATTTTTCTAGCGCCTCATCGTCCAGACTCGTTCCGACAAGTGCCCGTGCGGCTGCCGGTACCAACATCGCGGTTGGAGCAACTGCACCAAGCGCAACACGCGCGGTCTTGACGCGACCGCGCTCTAGGGTCACGCATACCGCAACGCCNACCACCGCGATATCCATTTCCGTACGCGGGATAAAGCGCAAATAAGCGTCACCGGTACGTGGAGCGGGTTTGGGTAAGGTAATTGACTCAATCAGTTCATCGCTGCCAAGACAGGTCTGCCCTGGCCCGGTAGCCACTTTCTCCACCGGCACAGTGCGACGCTTTTTGGCGCCAACAATCACCGCCTTGGCACCCGCAGCGATCATCGCCGGCACGCTATCCGCAGCTGGTGATGCATTACAAAGATTTCCCGCCAGCGTGCAGCGCCCTTGTATTTGGTCTGAGCCAATCAGATTGGCCGCTTCAACCACCCCCGGCCAAGCTTTTGTCAGCGCTTTATGCTCAGTNAGGCGCGCGCCCGGCACTGCTGCACCGATACTGAAGCCCTTTGCTGTGGTTTGAATTTCATTCGCTTTCGCTATGTGCTTTACGTCGACAACCAAATCCGGTTCGACCATGCCCATTTTTAGTTTCACGAGTAAATCCGTGCCGCCCGCCAATAAAAAGGCCGCGCCTTTTTCTTTCGCTAACAGACCCGCCGCTTCTTTAGCAGTCGCCGGTTTTTCGTACCTCATGCCTTTATGCTCCCCCTATCCATTGGTATGAATTGCCTAGGTTTAATCTGCACGTAATGAGCGGCACTCACAAGTGCTTTCTCGCAACTTTCTTCACCGCAAACTATCCATACTGGGCGTGCCACCCATTGCATCAATCGCGCAGCAACCACACCGGACTCAGGCCCGACTTAACCAAGTGCAAAATTCGTCAGTTCCCGATCCCGCATATCCGCCTATATGTGGATAATTAGTGACGCCGACCTAGGTTATAAGTAAGGTGAGATCAGTTTACGACGAGGGGGGATCGCGTGAGCAAACACATAACCTTAGGCGCTGACGCCACGGGGCCGCTTGCTGGAATTCGAGTGGCTGACTTCTCGGCAGTATTCTCGGGCCCCATTTGCGCCNCCATGCTGGGCGATCAGGGCGCCGACGTCATCAAAATAGAGGCATTCACCGGCGACATGATGCGGCGCGGCCTACCCCAGAGCAACGGTATGGGCAGCGCCTTTACCACCATGAACCGCAACAAACGCTCCCTGTGTCTGAATCTGCAAACCGATGCAGGCAAAGAAATCGCCGCAAAACTGATCCGTAGCTGCGACGTGGTGTTAGAAAATTTCCGNCCTGGCGTAATGGACCGGCTGGGGCTTGGCTACGACGAATTTAAGCAGAGCCATCGAAAATTAGTCTATGCCTCTATCAACGGTGTTGGGGCTTACGGTCCCTATGCAAACCGCCGCGTATATGATGCTGTCATTCAGGCCATCTCTGGCTTTGCAGCACTTAAGGGCGATTCCGCACCTGAAATGGTGAACAGCTTGGTATGTGACAAGATCACTTCACTAACTGCGGCTGAAGCCATAGTGGCGGCTTTATTTCAGGCAGAGCGTAGCGGCAATGGCCAAAAAGTCGATATCTCGATGCTCGACGCGGCGCTGTCCTTCCTCTGGCCCGACACAATGAATAATTTCACCTTCTTAGAGCCTGATGTAGAGCGTGTCCCCTATCTAGATCACTCAGTATTCTTGCATCAGACCAAGGACGGCTGGATCGCCACCATGCCCGTCCAAGATTCGGAGATTTTTGGCAGTTTTCGCGCCTTAGATCAGGCACATCTGGCTGACGATGAACGCTTTGCAGATCAAACCTCACGCGCTCGCCACCGCGATGAATTACGCAAGTTGCTGGATGGTGCTTATATTCAATTTACCACGCAGGAGTTGAGCGAACGCTTTGAGTTAGAAGACGTCCCCTACTCATTAATCAACGACCGTGCAGAGGTAATCGACGATCCTCAGGTGGAGGCAATGGACGCATTATTAACCTACGACCATCCACGGGCGGGCTTAGTGCGCACCCCAAGACCCGCGGCACAATATGCTGAGACGCCGAGCAATATCCGCGCCCATACACCGGAGCTAGGCGAGCATACTGGCGCCATTCTCACGGAGTTAGGCTATGAGCCCGCACAGATAGAGTCGTTGTTGGCCAATCAAGTCGTACATAGCAGCACAGCAGCCGGCGCGGCAGACGCTTAGCCATGCTTACACCCGGTCTTCAGGGAACGAGCCAACCCCAGATCGCGAAGGTTAATGGCAGCTTCTGTCAGCAAGCCCGAACCACGCTAACACGTACAGAACGGCAACAAACACTGCGGAGACGCATCGAGGGTATGGCACGGTCAACAATCCTTACAGAACCTTTTTTCGGGCTGATTACCGTTTCAGTTATTTTGCTATGCTCGAACGCGGAGAGTTATTAAACCAGAGAGGAGATGCCTTGTGATCGATTTCACCATACCCGAAGAGACCCGAGCGATACGCGACACTGTTCGCGCTTTTGTGCGCGAGGAGTGCCATCCGGCAGAGGAAAAGTGCACCGCTGAGAATTTTGACGACGTACTTGCTGAATTACGCACAAAGGCTCGCAGCCAAGGCCTTTGGTGCCCCTTCGTACCCCAAGAACACGGCGGCATGGGATTAGGTCCGTTAGCGAATGCTCTGGTGCAAATGGAATTAGGCGAGAGCTTCTTGGGCGCCCTATCCATGAATACCCAGGGACCCGACGACGCTACGATGCTGACCCTGCTCGAACATGGCACTGACGATCAAAAAGAGCGCTTCTTAAAACCATTATTAAATGGTGAAAAGCGTATCTGCTATTCCATGACTGAAAAAGCCGCCGGAGCCGACGCCACGGGTATGCAAACCAAGGCGGAACTGGACGGCGACGAATGGGTGCTCAACGGTGAGAAATGGTTTAGTTCTTCCGCGAGCGTTGCAGACATTGCAGTGGTCATGGCTAAGACTGATCCAGACGCAGCTCGGCATGAACAGTACAGTACCTTCATTGTGGAACTGCCCAATCCCGGTTACCAAATCCTGCGCAACATCGAGACCATGCAGCCCCACAGCGATTTAGGCCTGAAACTCGGCGGCAGCCATTCCGAGATCAAAATCGAAAACCTACGTGTACCTAGGGACAATATCCTCGGCGGACGNGGCCAAGGCTTCAATATGGGTCAGCATCGGCTTGCCTACGGACGCTTACGCCANGGCATGCACAACGTCGCAATGGCACAACGAGCACTCGACCTTGCGGCCGGCCATGTGACCCAACGCAGCACCTTTGGCAAGCGCCTCGCCGACCGACAGGGCGTGCGCTGGATGCTGGCAGACTGTGCTTCGGAGATCTATAAGGCACGTCTAATGCTGCTGCATATTGCTTACAAAGCGGAGCAAGGCATGGATCTGCGAAACGAGAATGGCATCGCGAAGGTGTTTCTAGCAAATATGGTGCACCAAGTAGTGGATACCGCGTTGCAGCTCCACGGCGCACTTGGCTACAGCCATGATACACCGCTGGCACGGTGGTACACGGGAATAAGATCCCAACGGCTAGTTGATGGACCGGATGAAGTACACCGCTGGCGAACCGGGGCGAATGTGATAAAAGCCTTTGAGCGCGACGGTTCGACCGCCGCGGCCTGCGGCGGCGATCTCTTCGTCTAACCCACTCCTCCTAAGTGTCTTGATTA
>NZEI01000034.1 GCA_002690405.1 Gammaproteobacteria bacterium | reverse complement strand
AACAAAACAGCGCCCAACATTTGGTCTTCGGTCAGCTCTTTTGCCTCGGACTCAACCATGAGCACAGCGCCAGAGGTACCGGCAACGGTCATATTAAGATCTGAGGTCGCGAGCACATCGTAGCCAGGGTTAAGCACATATTGGCCATCGACATAGCCCACGCGCGCTGCACCGATAGGTCCAGCAAATGGAATACCGGAAATCGCCAACGCGGCAGAGGTGCCAATCATTGCCGCAATATCTGGGTCTTGGTTCTTGTCGGTGGAGACAACAGTACAAACCACCTGTACTTCGTTCATAAACCCTTTAGGGAACAGGGGCCTAATCGGGCGATCAATAAGCCGCGAAGTAAGCGTCTCTTTTTCGCTGGGCCGACCTTCACGGCGGAAGAAGCCTCCTGGTATTTTGCCCGCCGCATAAGTTTTTTCCTGGTAATTTACCGTTAAAGGAAAAAAGTCTTGTCCTGGTCGAGCGCTCTTCGCTCCGACTACGGTGGTGAGTACCACCGTATCGCCGATGCTAACGACCACTGAACCGGTCGCTTGTTTAGCAATCTTATTGGTTTCGATAGAAACCTGCTGATCGCCAAACTGAAATTGTTTGGTTATGGGGTTCAAATTGTATTCTCCGAGTCAGGCCGCGCCCTATGCGCGGTCAATTTTGTATTAGCTCAATATAAGATTAACGGCGTAGACCTAAACGCTTGATCAAATCGCCGTATCGAGCAACGTCTTTGTTTTTCAAATAATCCAACAGCTTTCGACGCTGATTAACCATCCTGATCAGACCACGTCGAGAGTGGTGATCCTTGTGGTGCTCCTTGAAATGTCCCTGCAAGGTGTTGATGTTGTGGGTCAATAGAGCAACCTGTACTTCTGGAGAGCCGGTGTCTCCGTCCTCAAGTTGATATTCCTTTACGATTTCTGCTTTGCTCTTGGCACTTAACGCCATTTTAGTCTCCTTAATACGCTAGTTAATTGGCGATGGAACCGCGCATATTTACAGTACCAACGCCTCGCTTCAGCTAACGACCTAGTCGTGCACCACTAATCTTCGGGGCGCGACTCGTCCGTCGGCTAAAATTTCTCCAACACCGAGGAAGCGTTCTGGCGCATTCTCGGCTATTTCCAACAGCTGCACCCATCCGTTCACCGGGGCGTGCGCTACCTGCACCGGTTGACCCTGGCGAACAAAGTGCGCCGTGGATTCAACCATTTTTACCGCTGGCCACTGCGCTACCGCACTGGCCATTGGTTGCAACAAGGCATCCAAGCCTTGCTGGTCTTCAATCTGGCGCAAGGTCTCCAGATCGACCATCTCTTGTTCACAATAGGGTCCAGCCGCACGCCGATGAAGGCTCTTAACATGCGCACCACACCCCAATACATTGCCCAGATCTTCCGCAATGCTGCGAACATAGGTGCCTTTACTGCAATGCAGCTCCAGCTCAAATTCGTCGGCATCAAAGTCTGTCATTTCAAGTCGAAATACCGTCACGTCGCGGACTTTTCTTTCAACTTCTATGCCCTGGCGCGCAAGCTTATACAAAGGCTGCCCATTATGCTTCAGCGCCGAGTACATTGGTGGCAACTGCTTGATCGCGCCGCGAAACGCTCCAAGGGCCTGTTCCACCTCGGCAGCCCCGATACCCGCTGTGCTCGCCTCGCTAATCACCGCACCATCGGCATCACCAGTATCCGTAGTCACACCTAGCCTAATCCGGGTCCGGTACTTTTTGTCCGACTCCAACAAATATTGTGAAAACTTAGTCGCCTCTCCAAAGCACAGGGGCAACACACCGGTAGCCAACGGATCTAAACTGCCGGTATGTCCTACTTTTTGCGCACCGAAGATTCGCTTAGCTTGCTGCACAGCATCATTGGATGTCATACCCGCAGCCTTGTTCAGCACAAGTACGCCGCTGACCTTTCTGCCCCGTCGAGTTCTACCCATTTTGATCCTGCCGCGTCGTATCTTCAGCCACAGCATCTGCAATCAATTTTTCTAAACGCGGACCTGACTCCAACAATTCATCGTAGTGAAAGCGCGGCCGCGGCGTCGTTCGCATTTTATGTTGCTTAGCCAACTCCGAACGAAAAAAGCCAGCCGCATTATTCAGCACCTCTAATAACTCTTGTTTTTTAGCGTCTGAGTCTACATCCAATGAGGAAATATAAATTTCCGCGTAGGACAAATCTTTACTGACCCTAACATCACTGACACTAACAAAAGCACCAACCCGCGGATCACGCATTTGCGTCTGCAAAATTTTCGCGATTTCGTCACGAACAAAATCAGCTACGCGCAATTCGCGAGACATGTCAGCGGATCTCGCTCAATTCCAAGAAACTCTGCATGCTACGCTGCAAGCGCGAGCTACAGCTCGCGTGCAATTTCCTTGGTATCGAAGACTTCAATGGAATCGCCGGGGCGCACATCATTGTAATTACGCACGCCGATACCGCACTCGGTACCATTGCGCACGTCGTTTACATCGTCTTTAAATCGTCGCAACGACTCCAATTCGCCCTCATAGATCACCACATTATCGCGTAACACCCGGATCGGCTTGTTACGGTAGACAACGCCCTCAACCACCATACAGCCGGCAATTTGGCCATATCGGGGCGACTTGAAGACGTCACGTACCTCAGCGATACCGACAATTTCTTCGCGCACTTCCGGCGCCAACATACCGGTCAAGACGCTCTTAATGTCATCCATGAGCTCATAGATCACGCTGTAGTAGCGTAAATCAACGCCCTCGCGTTCCAACAGGGTCTTGGCACGCTTGTCGGCACGAACATTAAAACCAAAGACCGCTGCACCATAGGTGACCGCCATAGTCGCATCCGATTCAGAAATCCCGCCNACACCTGAACCCAGCACCTGCACCGATACCTCGTCATTNCCGATATCGGCCATGGCTTGCACAATGGCNTCGAGGCTGCCGCGCACATCGGCTTTGACAACAACTTTAAGGATGCGTTTCTCACCCTCAGCCATGTTGACGAACATATTTTCGAGCTTGGCTGCCTGCTGCATCGCCTGCAGTCGCTCTTGGGTCTTATCGCGGCGGAACTCAGCCAACTCGCGCGCAGAGCGCTCGTCAGTGACCACTGCAAACTCATCGCCTGCACCTGGGGTGCCGTTCAAGCCTAATACTTCCACCGGTTGCGCTGGTTCTGCCACCTTGGTGGCTGCGCCCTTGTCATCGAGCATGGCCCGCACGCGACCGTGAANTTCACCGGCGATGACGATGTCACCTTGGCGCAACGTTCCATTCTGAATAAGCACGGTGGCTACCGGTCCGCGTCCCCGGTCAAGTTGTGATTCGATAACCACACCCTGAGCCGGCGCCTCAATGATGGCGCCAATTTCTAGCAGTTCGGCCTGCAGAGTGATCGCTTCTAATAGTGCATCGATACCTTCACCCGTCATCGCAGATACTTTGACGAATTGTGTTTCACCGCCCCACTCTTCCGGCACCACNTCTTTAGCTGCCAGTTCGTTGGTAACCCTATCAGGGTCAGCGCCCTCTAAATCAATTTTGTTAATCGCAACGATAATCGGCACCTCAGCCGCCTTGGCGTGCTGGATAGCCTCTTCCGTTTGCGGCATTACGCCGTCATCAGCTGCGACTACCAAGACCACGATATCCGTTATCTTGGCNCCTCGAGCGCGCATCGAGGTAAAGGCTGCGTGGCCGGGAGTATCGATAAACGTTACATCGCCGTTGTCCGTTGGAACANTGTAGGCTCCGATGTGCTGGGTTATGCCCCCGGCTTCGCCACTGGTCACCCGAGTATTGCGTATGTGGTCTAACAGGGATGTTTTTCCATGATCCACATGACCCATGACCGTAACCACAGGCGCGCGCTGCTCGGTTTCTCCTTCAATCACCAAGGAGGCTTCAAGCTGCTCTTCGAGCACATCTTCGCTAACAATTTTTATGCGGTGACCCATCTCCTCGATCACCAATGTTGCCGTATCAGCATCAACCGTTTGGTTGATGGTGGCCATGACCCCAAGCCCCATAAGGGTTTTGATCACTTCACCGGCTTTAACTGCCATACCCTGGGCAAGCTCTCCGACGGTGATCATTTCACCGACTTCAACTTCCCGCGAAATAAATTCGGTTGGCTTAAATTCGCCACCCTGCTGATCGACCTTTAGCGGCGTATCGCGTTGCGGCTGGCGACGCTTAGTTCGACGCTCTGACTTTAAACTCAGTTCGCGGCGACGGTTATCTCCGCGACCAGCCCCGCCACCGGCACCACGCTCACGCCCNCGGCCACGCTTACCACCGCGCTGCTCGGACTGCTCCTTCGCCTGAATATCAGCTGCGGAGACCGGAGCTTCGCCCGCCTTCTTAGCTTCTGCTTCTGCTTCGGCCTTCTGCGCCGCGGCAAGCCGTTCCTGCTCGAGCCGTTGTTCTTCTTCCTGACGCTGCTTTTCTTCAGCAGCTTTACGCTCGGTTTCTTCCTTGCGCTGCAGCTCAGCCTGACGCGCATCTTCTTCGGCCTGTATACGCGCAGCTTCCTCGTCGCGAATACGTTTGGCTTCGAGCTCGCTTTGGGAAACGGCTTCTTCCTCTGCAACAGGCTTCTCTGCAGCTTCTACTTCACTGCGTTTAACGTAGGTACGCTTACGCCGCACCTCGACGGTGACNTTACGCCCTGCACGACCCTGACCGGACTTAAGCGTGCCGGTGCTCTTGCGCTTGAGCACGATTTTTTCCGCCGGCTTGGCGGCCTCGCCATGGCTGCGCTTCAAGAAACCCAGCAACACCTGCTTTTGCTCTTCGGTTACAGCATCGCCTTCAGATTTGTGCTCTAAACCCGCTTCCTTCATCTGCTTAAGCAAACGATCCACAGGCGCGCCCACTGTATCTGCAAGTTGTTTAACTGTTACATCTGCCATCGATNACTCCAGCTGGCCCGCAGCAATGCGGCCAGCATTTTCTTATTCCGCCGCCGCTTCTGCCTCTTCAGCGAACCAAGGCTCGCGGGCTTTCAAGATCAATGCTGCCGCTTTTTCGTCACCTAAATCTGCATCAATTTCGAGCAACTCGGGCACGGCCAATTCCGCTAAGTCTTCCATCGTGATGACTTCGTGAGCTGCCAGCTTAAAGGCTAAATCACGATCCATTCCTTCCATTTCCAAGAGGTCGTCTGCCGGTCGGTTATCGCCCAAAGCCTCTTCACTGGCGATTGCCCGGGTAAGCAGCGCGTCCTTGGCCCGATTACGCAGCTCGTCGACAATTTCCTCGTCGAACCCTTCTATCGCTACGATCTCCTCTAACGGCACATAGGCGATCTCTTCTAGNGTCGTGAATCCCTCTTCAACCAGAACCGCNGCTACGTCCTCATCCACAGATAGCGCATCCATGAAATCCGCAATGAATTTACTAGACTCCGCTTCGAGTTTTTCCGCAGCCTCTTCTTCCGTCATGATGTTCAGCGACCAACCACACAAGTCGCTCGCTAAGCGCACATTTTGCCCACCACGGCCAATGGCCTGAGCAAGATTCTCTTCAGTAACAGCGATATCCATCGCATGGGTTTCTTCATCTAAGACAATAGAAGCCACCTCAGCCGGTGCCATGGCGTTTATTGTTAGCTGCGCCGGATTGTCATCCCAAAGTACGATATCAATGCGCTCGCCGGCTAACTCCCCAGAAACAGCCTGCACTCTGGAGCCACGCATGCCCACGCACGCGCCTACCGGATCGATTCTGCCGTCATTGGTTTTGACAGCGATCTTTGCTCGCGACCCNGGATCACGAGCAGCGCCTAGAATTTGAATGACGTCCTCGGAAATTTCCGGCACTTCAACTTTAAAAAGTTCCACCAGCATCGATCGCGCGGTGCGTGACAGGATCAGCTGCGGGCCACGATTGTCGGGACGAATTTCCACAAGCATGGCGCGGAGACGATCGCCAATGCGGAAGATTTCTCGCGGAATGAGATGTTCTCGGGTGAGAATGCCTTCTGCATTATTGCCTAAGTCAACGATAACGCTNTCGCGCCCTAATTTTTTCACGGTGCCGCTGACCAACTCATTAACCCTAGACTCATAGGCTTCTACGACTTGGGCCCGCTCCGCTTCACGGACTTTTTGTACAATGACCTGCTTGGCGGTTTGCGCCGCAATGCGCCCAAACGCGACTGACTCAACCTGTTCTTCGATCACGTCACCCAGCACCGCTCCTGGTTTGAAGCTTTGCGCTTGCTCGACTGAGTACTGAGCCTCTGGATTTACTTCTGCCTCTTCATCAGCCTCAATTTCGTCGAAGTCGACTACCGNCCAGGTGCGAAAGGTTTCGTATTCACCACTATCNCGGTCAATGGCAACACGGAACTCAGCGTCTTCACCGTATCGTTTCTTGGTCGCAACAGCTAAGGCAGACTCTATGGCACCAAACAATACGTCTTTAGAAACACCCTTCTCATGCGATACGGACTCAACCACCAAAAGTATTTCTTTACTCATTTATCATCGCCTCAATCAAAAGATGGCACTAGCCGTGCCTTTTGAACATTTTCCAATGGCAGCAGATATTCATTCTCTGCTTCCTGCACTATGGCCATGTGATCTTCCACCCCGGCTAAAACACCGGTTATTCGCTTCCGTCCCTCAAAGGGGTAGTTCAATCGAATCTCTACGCGTTCACCTACATGGTCTGTGTAGTGTTTTTCTTTAAATAGAACTCTATCCATACCGGGAGAGGAGACTTCCAAGGTGTAACGGCTGCTGATCAGCTCTTCNACATCCAACAAATCGCTTACGTGCCTNCTTACNGCCGCACATAAATCCACATCAATCCCTTCTTCTCTGTCAATGTAGATCAGCAACTTGCTGTATTTTCCCTGGCTGAGGTACTCAATACCCCANACTTCGCAGCCGAGCGATTCAACCGTCGGCGCGATGAGCTCTTCTATCTGTTTCTCCCTAACATTCAATAACTTACAACCTCGCCGCAAAAGACTCGCTACGGTACGAGCATGCTCTGANAGCACGTCGCCCTGCCCAGAAATCTTTATTACTGGCACAAAAAATGGGCCTTAAGCCCATCTCATTTACGTGACCCTAGCTGTTTCTAGTCCAAGTACGGATCATTCACCGCNTCTGCGACCCGAAACCAAGAAGTCGTTCACGTTTAGACTTCATGCGTNATACGCCCAAAAGCGTATCGACGCTTACTCAGCGGTATAGCCCCTGAGTAATAAAAAGCCCCGTAATCGGGGCTTTCCTAAGATGGTAGCGGGGGCAGGATTTGAACCCACGACCTTCGGGTTATGAGCCCGACGAGCTACCAGACTGCTCCACCCCGCATCAATAGGGACGCGAATTATAGGGATGCAGTAAGCGACCTGCAAGGCTAATTCTAGATTGGTTTGNAATGGTGCCGAAGGCGAGACTCGAACTCGCACGGGCNTACGCCCACTACCCCCTCAAGGTAGCGTGTCTACCAATTTCACCACTTCGGCAAAGGATCCGCAGCTATAGCTGCGGGATATCGTCTCCTTGTTCAGCTTCAGGCGCTGCAGGGATCTCGTCCCCTAGCGACGGCACTTCCGATGGCACTGTAGCTTGGGGAATACCAATTTGTCCGGCTGCCGCTGCTCGCTCNTTCGCCGTATAGGCGAGGCCGAATGCGATAGCAAAAAAACCGACTGCTAGCCACGTTGTGACCTTGGTCATGAAGGATGCGCCACCCGCACTACCGAACATCGTGTTTGAGGTGCCGCTACCGAAAGCCGCTCCAACATCTGCACCCTTGCCCTGCTGAAGCAGCACAAGCACTGTTAACGCTAACGCATCAACAATCAGCAACACCAACAATACCGCTTCTAAAGTACCCATTGTGTAATCCTAATCTTCGTNACAAGCCGCGTCTAAGTTAAGCAGCGGCGGCAATGATCCTAGTAAATGTATCTAACTGCAATGACGCACCGCCGACTAATGCCCCATCTATATCCGTTTGTGCAAACAATGCCGCCGCATTATCCGCATTGACGCTGCCACCGTAAATAATCCTCGTGGCCTTTGCCGCATCGGCATCCAGCGAACGCACCACCGCACGAATACCCTCGTGCATATCTTGCGCTTGNTGCGGAGTCGCCGTGCGACCCGTGCCAATTGCCCAAATCGGCTCATACGCAATTGCACCGAGGGCAATCTTCGATGGNTCAATGTCAGCAAGCGCAGAGCNCAATTGCTGCTCGACCACTGTCATGGCTTCACCANGATCTCGCTGCTGCTCGGTCTCGCCAACGCACAATATTGGCCGCAACCCCGCATGCAATGCCGCAGCAAACTTTGCTGCAACTAGCGCATCGCTTTCCAACTGATTCTGCCGACGCTCAGAGTGTCCAACAATAGCCCATAGCCCGCCGACCTCGCGCACCATAGCTGCAGAAACCTCTCCAGTGTGTGCACCCGACTCTGCTACACCAAGGTCCTGCACACCACAGTCAGACCGCTGTGCCGCAGCCATTGCATAGCGCGCTACAAACACAGCCGGTGGAAACACCACTGCCTCAACCTTTGCCGAGTGTTCCAGCACGGCGGCGTATTCGTCGACCATGGCTAACGAACCGTGACACTTCCAATTTGCTGCGATTAACGCTTTTCGCATGGCGAGTCTGAAAATTCGGGCGCGCAATGGTAAACGCTGGACCCTTGGTTGCCAAGGGTTCCCTGCAGCCCGCGCTGATGACTAATTCAGCAGCCCGAAACCCCGAAAATCATTCTGGTAGCTTAATCTGGTCGATTAAATAGAGGCGATCGAAACATCAGCATCGCGATTGCCCGCCCTGCTAATGGGCACTCAAGCGGACTGCATGCTCGGCTAACGCTTGCGCAATCGTGCCCACCTCCTGTTCGTCCTGACCTTCAACCATAATGCGCAATAACGGCTCGGTCCCGGACGCCCTGACGAGTATGCGACCGCGATCAGCCAATTTGGATTCGTGAGATGCAATTTCAGACAACAGCCGCTCATCATTGGACAGTTTTCCAGGCTCTGCCACTGTAACGTTCTCTAATATCTGTGGGAATTTATCCATCCCCCGAGCCAGCGACTGCAGCGATTCACCCTGCTCGATGATCGGCACGATTACCTGCAGCGCCGCTACGATGGCATCACCGGTGGTTGCAAGATCCAGAGTCAAAATATGCCCCGAAGGCTCCCCACCCAACTGCCAGTCGCGCTGTTGCAGTTGCGCTAGAATATTTCGATCGCCGACATTAGCTCGACTAAATGGAATGGCGAGCCGCGCTAGGGCCTGCTCAAATCCAAGGTTGCTCATTACCGTACCGACAACACCACCATGTAGCACTTCGCGGCGTTGACGATCCCGAGCGATGATATACAGCAGTTCATCGCCGTCGAGCAATGCGCCATCAGCATCGACCATGGCAACCCGGTCACCATCACCGTCAAAGGCGATTCCTAAGTCGGCATTTTCCGCCAGTACCCGCTGCTGTAAGGCCTCGGTATGAGTGGATCCGCATTGGTCATTTATATTGAAGCCATCCGGTTCAGCCGCGATGACGATCACTTCGGCACCAAGTTCGGTGAAAACCTGAGGAGCTACCTGATAGGTTGCTCCATTAGCGCAGTCCAAGACGACTCGCAGACCACGCAGACTCAGGCCGTTGGGCACTGCAGATTTACAAAACTCAACATAGCGTCCCGGGGCGTCGGAAATACGCGACGCCTTGCCAAGACTCTCGGACCCTTCGCAGTACAAAGGCGCATCCATGGCCGCTTCGATTGCCAACTCCGTGTCGTCGTCGAGCTTGCTGCCCTGAGCATTAAAAAATTTAATGCCATTGTCGTAATACGGATTGTGGGAGGCGCTTATGACGATCGCCGCATCTGCGCGCAATGTCCTGGTTAAGTAAGCGATGGCCGGGGTGGGCATCGGTCCTAGCAAACTGACGTCGGCGCCCGCCGAAATGAGTCCAGATTGCAGCACAGACTCGAGCATGTACCCAGAAATCCGCGTATCTTTGCCGATAAGAACCTTGGGTTTACGACCGTCCACGGTGAACACTCTACCCACCGCATTACTCAAGCGCAGACAGAACTCGGGCGTTATTGGGGCCGCACCTACGCGCCCACGTATGCCGTCGGTACCAAAATATTTTCGTTTCATTGCAATCCGTTGTTGGTGAATGCAGAGCGCGGCTAGCTTGGTGCCGCAACATGCTTAAGCACTTGCAGCCCGTCCGTAGTTTTAGCAACGTCGTGCACTCTGATGATATCTGCGCCATTTTGTGCGGCCAAAACTGCGGCAACGACACTGGCGGTGTCTCGTTCCTCCACGGGCTTGCCTGTAATTGTCCCCAACATAGACTTGCGCGACAACCCCACAAGCAGCGGATGTTGCCCAACACGCACTTGCTCTAAACAGCGCAACAGATGCAAATTGTGCTCTAGTGACTTACCAAAACCAAAGCCCGGATCGATGGCAATTTGGTCGGCCATGACGCCGCTGGCCACACACGTCGATATCCGCTCAGCTAAGAAACCTGCAACTTCGCCAACAACATCCACGTAGGAGGGGTTATTTTGCATGGTCTGGGGCGAACCCTGCATATGCATTAAACATAAACCAACGCCGCTTTCGGCAACCAGCGCCTGCATGGCTGGATCCGCGCCGCCACTGATGTCGTTGATAATGTCCGCCCCGGCCGTCACCGCTGCCCGAGCGGTTTCGATATGGTAGGTATCCACTGATATCAAGCAATCGAGGGCGCGCAGGGCTTCGATTACTGGAATAACTCTGCGGATTTCTTCGGCATGGCCAACCGGCTCAGCGCCCGGACGACTGGATTCGCCGCCCACGTCCAGTATACGCGCACCGTCGGCAATCATCGTCGCGCCTTGGGTAAGCACATGCTCTAGCATCACACTGCTACTGCGGTAGAACTTGCCGCCATCTGAAAACGAATCGGGGGTGATATTCATCACCCCCATAATTAGCGGTTCTTCGAAGGTCAGCCGACGGTCACGGCACAACCACTGCCTGACCATCGTTAGCCCTCAGCTTTCTTCCGCAGGGCCACCGATCGGTGTTTCGCCTTTCGGCGGGTTAGCACCGGATGATGGCGGCAGGTCGGACGGATGGCGCGGTTTCGCTCCGGCCATAATGTCATCCAACTGTTCGGATGACAGGGTTTCGAATTCCATTAACGCATCGGCCATGGTGTGCAGTTTGTCGAAGTTGTCATCTAACAACTTGCTCGCTTCGGCATAGCACTCGTCGACAATACGACGCACTTCCTCATCGATCGCTTTCGACGTATCAGGCGAATGCAACTTTGGTTTAGCACTAGCAGACATCCCAAGAAAGACCTCGCCGTCGTCCTCGTCATACATTAGGGGTCCCATACGCTCAGATAAGCCCCATTTTGTGACCATATTGCGAGCCAGCTGGGTCGCTCTTTCTATGTCGTTGGAGGCCCCTGTTGTGACGTGTTCGGCGCCAAGGGTCATTTCCTCTGCAATACGCCCACCAAATAGACTGCAGATCTGCGACCGGATCCCCTGCCGACTCATGCTATAACGATCTTCTTCGGGCAAGAACATCGTCACGCCTAACGCTCTACCGCGGGGAATGATCGTTACTTTGTATACCGGATCATGATCTGGCATCAATCGCCCGACGATGGCGTGGCCTGCCTCGTGGTATGCAGTGTTACGCTTTTCTTTCTCCGACATCACCATAGATTTGCGCTCAGCGCCCATCATGATTTTATCCTTGGCCTTGTCGAATTCCTCCATACTGACCAGCCGTTTACTGGCTCGAGCAGCGAACAACGCAGCCTCGTTGACTAGATTCGCTAAGTCGGCACCCGAGAATCCAGGCGTGCCGCGGGCAATAATGCTCGGATCGACGTCATCTCCAAGAGGCACTTTACGCATATGCACCTTCACAATCTGCTCGCGACCTCTGATGTCCGGTAGGCCCACGACCACCTGGCGGTCGAAGCGGCCAGGACGCAACAATGCGGGATCAAGCACGTCAGGCCGGTTAGTGGCAGCAATCACAATAATGCCGTCATTAGCTTCAAACCCGTCCATCTCCACCAGCAACTGGTTTAGCGTTTGTTCGCGCTCGTCATGACCTCCGCCTAAGCCGGCGCCGCGATGACGACCCACGGCATCGATTTCGTCGATGAAGATGATGCAGGGCGACTGCTTTTTCGCCTGCTCAAACATATCGCGCACTCTTGATGCACCCACGCCGACGAACATTTCTACGAAGTCAGAGCCAGATATTGAGAAAAACGGCACCTTGGCCTCACCAGCAATGGCTTTTGCGAGCAAAGTTTTACCGGTACCCGGCTGGCCCACCATAAGCACGCCGCGGGGGATATGCCCTCCGAGACGCTGAAATTTCCCTGGATCGCGAAGAAATTCTACTAATTCCTGTACATCTTCCTTGGCCTCATCAACCCCTGCCACATCTGCAAAGGTAGTTTTGATTTGGTCTTCGGACAATAGCTTGGCCTTGCTGCGGCCAAATGCCATTGGTCCGCCACGACCGCTGCCGCCACCTTGCATCTGGCGCATAAAGAAAATCGCTACCGCAAGAATGATCAGGATCGGAAAGCTCGCGACCAAGATTTGGGTAAAGATGCTCTGTGTTTCCGGCGGTTTGACGTCGATTCGCACCCGATTTTCATCGAGAATCTGCACCAATCGCGGGTCGTATTGGAAGCCAGTCACGGAGAAGGTTTCTCCAGAACCATCTGTTGCGGTGATTTTGTTGTCCTGAATCGTTGCTTCGCGAACCTCGCCACGCTCTACCGCGTCGATGAATTCAGAGTAAGCCATTGGCTGCTGTTTTTGCTCGACCTCAAAATTATTAAACACCGTCAGCAGGACAGCTAAAATTATGAGCCACAGTACGATGTTTTTTCCCATGTCTGACAAGGCCTTTACCTCTTCTCGGTGTTTTTGGCGCCAGCTACCCTCTAGCTGGTCACCCTCTACCTATCAAATTATTCGTTGCTTCGTGAAGATAACGTCGCAAGGTTAAAACTACAAATTAGACCAAACCTTAACTTTAGTCTGCGCTC
>NZEI01000033.1 GCA_002690405.1 Gammaproteobacteria bacterium | reverse complement strand
GAACCTGACCCGGCGCGATCAAAGGTTGAGTTATTGTACGAAGATGTCCGCATTCCAGTGGTCGCATTACATACTATGGGTGAAAACGATTTGATGGGGTTTGTGCGTGCTCCGACACCGCCCGGACGTTACCGGCTGTTTTGGCAGACCAGCGCGGTTGGCGAGGATAAAGTCAATTCCGGTGTGATTGACTTTACGATCGCTGAAACAGCTACCGAGTTGTGAAGCTATCTCCGAGCGAACTTGAGGCGTACAGCGAGAATGGTTTCCTGATACGTCGCCAGGTCTTCCATGAGCAGGAAGTTAAAGCCTTTAGAGCCGCGGCTGACAGTGCCGCGCAAACGGCGAAAATAATGGCAGCAAGTGCTGATGCGAGACGCTACGTCTTAGACGGTAATTTATTTGCAGATATTGGGCACACCACGGTGCAGTTTGAGCACCAAGAGAATGCAGGGGAAATCCGCGTTATTGAGCCCGTGCATGATTTGCACGAGCAGTTTATGCAGTTGGTTCATGATCCGCGTTTGGTGTCCCCTATGCGCCAGTTAGTAGACAGCGCCGAAGTCGCGTTATGGACAGCGAAGCTGAATCTTAAGAGTTCGAGAGTAGGCTCTGGATTTGCCTGGCATCAGGATACCCCTTATTGGGTCCATGACTGTGATGAGGCAGAGCGCCTGCCTAATGTGATGGTGAACTTCGATGACAGTTCTGTAAGCAATGGCTGCTTAAATATTGTGCAAGGCAGTCATAAGCTGGGCATGTTGCCCGGTTGCAGTGATCCGCGGCAGTTAGCAGGTTTTTATACTGACCCAGCGGGCTTCGACGCTAGTGCGCAAAAGCCCATTGAAGTGCCGTCTGGGTCGGTGGTGTTTTTTCATCCACTCGCGGTGCACGGTTCCATGCCCAACAGCTCGTCGAAGCAGCGGCGCGGAATCATTCTCACCTATCAGCCAGCGAATCGCCCGACCCTTAAAAAGAAAGACATAGTGAATGCGCTCGGTTAACGGGGTATCCAGGTACCTCCGGTCATTACTGCAGCTATGTCGCGGGTGTTGCTGATATCGTCCAGTGGGTTGGCATTTAATAAAATCAGATCAGCGGTCATGCCTGGTTTAATTTGTCCGATTTCATCGGTGTTGCCAAAGAAGTGGGTTGGGGCAACTGTCGCTGCGTATAAGGCTTGGGTAGGCGTCATGCCGCCGGCAACCAGTAACTCTAATTCGGTATGCAGGCTGTAGCCCGGTATGCCGAGGCCAATAGGTGTATCGGTTCCAGCGGCAATCGGAACCTTGCGCTCCAACAAACGCGAAATCAGAAACAAGCTCCAATCAGCAAAGCGGTGATCTGGTGTCGTGTTGTTGTGCTTAAGCAGGTCGATCTGGCTCTGCCACTGCTGAGCGACGTCGTTAGGCATTCCACTTAGTGCGACGGGCCAGTCGTTACGCGTCCAAGGTTGCTGCTGAAAAACCGTATTCAAACGCAAAGTAGGTACCTGGGTTGTGCTTTGCAGTGTATCCAGTACCTCGTTACAGCGGTTTTCGTCATACGCGGCGATTGCCGGGAGGCGTTGGGCGCTGTGCAGACCGCGGCGTAGCTCATAACCCAGCCCTTCGTTAAATTCGCGTATCGTTTTGCGTCTTTTTTGTAGCAGTTCTTGCCAATTGCTTGCGCATGCCAGTTCGATGTTGCGTAAGTGCTCCATTGAATCTGCGAGTGGTCCTGCTTCGTCGGCGGTAAGCATTAAGGGTACGTGTGAGGCGATAGGCAGATCGTGACTGCGCGCGGCCGCGACAAGATCCGCGTAAACATCAGGCTGTACCAATTCATAAATCTTGATCAAGTCGGCGCCAGCATCCTTCAGTTGTTTTACCCGTGCATTGGCGGAGCTCGTATTTGCTACATCAACACCGAGGGCGGGTCTGGCAGGGTCGCTGCCGTCGTAGACTACGAATTCCCCATCTAGCAATGGTCCGGAAAAATAGATTCGAGGTGACGGCCGTGAGCGTTCATAAAGCCGCTCGCGCAGCGCTGCCAAGTCGGCGAGATTGCCCCCGGTGTCGCGGACGCTGGTGACCCCGTATTGCAGAAACAGATCTGCCATATGTTCGGTCAATTTTGGTTCGTAAAGGAAGTGCACGTGCATATCCCATAGTCCGGGGACCAGGAATTGTCCGTCAGCATCGATAACATTAGGTGATGCCGCAGCGGCTGCCGTAAGAGCCGGGTTAATAGCGAAGATTTTGTCATCGCGAATGACCACGCTGCGCTCAACTCTAACGGGTGAGACCGCATCCACTACAGTGACATTATTGATCACTAGGTCGGTTTGATTAGGAGACTCTGTGCAGGCGCTGAGGCAGCTGATCGCCAGTAAGCAACTTGTAAGGGGAAAAGACCTGAACTGCATGATTGTGTCCTGTGGGTTTGCGATCAGGAGTTATTAATGCACTAACCGATGCATGTTGTATAGTTTCGGCGCTTGTCAGATCAAGTTGAATGAGGGGAATTAGATGGCTGTTAAGCATTATGACTGGACTGCCCACCACGCTGGTGTTCGCGGCGATAAAGTGGCGATCGTCGATCTCGATACTGGACATGAGTTGTCTTATGGGGAATTGGATGAGAGAGCGAGCAAATTAGCGAGTTGGATGCAGAGCCAAGGTTTCGTTAAGGGGGATCGAGTGGCAATCCTCGCGGCGAATTGCCCTGAAATATTCGAAGCTGCGTTTGCCTGCGCAAAAATCGGCGCGATTTGTTTGCCACTGAACTGGCGCCTAACCGTTCCCGAACTTGAGTACATTTTAAAAGATTCGGCGCCCAAGCTGCTGATCAGTGATGTGAAGTTCTCTCTTGAAGCGAATGAGTTAAAGGCGCTGTGTGGGATCGAGCTTGAACTGCAGTTAGATGTTGAAGATGCCAATTGTTCTTATGCTGCCACTATAGTTAGCGCTGACGCCGATTACGCTATGGTGGAATGTACCCATGACGATGTAGCAATGATCATGTACACGTCTGGCACAACAGGTCATCCCAAAGGCGCGATGATTACCTTCGGTATGAATTTTTATAATGCCGTTAACCTCGGTCTGCCTGCAGGGGTAAGCAGTGACGCGGTGCAGCTCGTGGTACTGCCGCTATTTCACACCGGCGGCATGAATTGCTACGCGAATCCGATTTTGCACGCAGGTGGACGTATTCTGTTAATGCGTGATTTTGAGCCTGGCCGCGCATTATCGGTGATTGGCGATCCTGCATTGGGAGTCACGCATTTCTTCGGTGTGCCCGCGCCTTACCAATTTATGATGCAGCACCCTGATTTCGTGGCTACGGATTTGTCCCGCTTGCAAACGGCAGGTGTTGGTGGCGCTCCCTGTGCTGAAGCTATTTTGACGGGTTGGTTAGATCGCGGGGTGCCGCTGGTGCAGGGTTGGGGTATGACCGAGACCAGTCCTGGCGGTACCATGCTCGAAGCCACAGATGCCCTGCGCAAGTTGGGCTCCGCAGGCAAATGTTTGCTCCACACTGAAGTTAAAGTGGTAGATGATGAAGGGCTTGAGTTGCCTTGGGGTGAGGTGGGTGAATTGTTGATTCGTGGTCCTAATATTACTCCTGGGTATTGGAATAATCCCGAGGCTACGGCTAAGTCTTTTGCTGATGATTGGCTGAAAACTGGTGATGCGGCGCGTTTTGATGATGAGGGGTTTATTTATATCGTTGATCGCTGGAAGGATATGTATATCTCAGGTGGCGAAAACGTATACCCAGCAGAGGTGGAAAACGTTTTATATCAGTTGCCCCAGGTCGCTGAAGCAGCGATCATAGGTGTGCCTGACGACCGTTGGGGGGAGACTGGCTTGGCCGTAGTGGTTGTGAAGCCTAATGAAGAATTATCCGCAGATGATGTGATTGGCCATTGTCTGAAACAGCTCGCTAAATTTAAGGTGCCTGCGAGTGTTGAATTTATTGATGCGTTGCCGCGCAATGGTACAGGCAAAGTTTTGAAGCGGACTCTGCGCGACCAGTATGTTGATGCGTCGCACCCCGCCATTACCTAACAACAACTATACTTTAGTTAATTTGGAGATCTCTGATGAATGATTTGAGCCTCGAACAGCAAGACACCTCGTTAGAGGTTATGCAGTCAATTCTCGATGCGCAGAAAAGTGCTTATCTGGCGGAGGGCGAGGTTTCGTTTGCCACACGGTTTGATCGGCTTGAACGCGCAATCAACGTCGTGCGGAAAAATGAACAGCGCTTTATCGAGGCGATGACGGCAGATTTTGGTCATCGCAGCGAGCATCAGTCGCTGTTTACCGATATAGCCTCATCAGTAACGCCGCTACGACATGCGCAAAAGCATATGAAAGAGTGGATGAAGCGCGAAAAGCGTAAGGTAACGCCGGGGCTGCTGGCGTTATTCGGCGCTAAAGCCTGGATCGATTATCAGCCGCTGGGTGTGGTGGGTGTGATCAGTCCTTGGAATTTTCCCGTCAATCTCACTTTCGCGCCTTTATCTGGTGTCCTGTCCGCTGGCAATCGCTGCATGATTAAGCCCAGCGAGTATACGCCGGCGACGTCAGAGGCCATGGCGGAAGCAATCGCGGCGGAATTCGATTCTGCAGAAATCGCAGTGGTGACGGGTGGGCCTGCAACGGGTGCGGATTTTTCTGGCTTAGCCTTCGATCATTTGCTGTTTACCGGTGCGACGTCAGTGGCCAAGCATGTGATGCGCGCCGCATCTGAAAACTTGGTGCCGGTGACGCTAGAGTTGGGCGGTAAATCACCGGTGGTAATAGGGCGTAGTGCTGATATGGCGCCCACCACTGATTCATTGATGGCAGGTAAAATGCTCAACGCAGGGCAGATTTGTTTGTCCCCTGACTATGTTTTCGTACCAGAAGAGCGGATGGACGAGTTCGTTGAATCGACCAAGGCATCCGTCAAAAAAATGTTCCCGACTCTTGTGGACAACCCCGACTACACCTCGGTTGTTAACGAGCGACACTTTAAGCGCCTTAACGGTTACGTAGATGAGGCCAAGAATGCTGGCGCTGAGGTGGTGGAGATTAATCCGGCACAGGAAGATTTTAGGCAGCAGCCGGCGCATAAAATTGCGCCGACTTTGGTGCTCAACCCCAGTGATGATTTGGCGGTTATGCAAGAAGAAATATTCGGCCCAGTGTTGCCGGTAAAGTCATATGCTGATGTTCAGGACACTATTGATTACGTCAACGCGCACGATCGTCCTTTGGGACTCTATTACTTCGGTGCAGATCAGGCGGAAGCCAGTCATGTGGTTAACCACACCACCTCGGGTGGGGTGACCTTGAACGATGTAATTATGCATATCGCCCAAGAGGAATTGCCCTTTGGTGGGGTGGGGCCGTCGGGCATGGGTGCGTATCACGGCGCTGACGGATTTAAGCGGTTTAGTCATGCTAAAGCCGTATTCAAGCAAACGAAATTCAATCTGGCAGAGATGATGGGGATGCGACCACCCTATGGCGAAAAGCTGGTTAAATTTGCCCGCTCGCAGCTGAAGTAGGGGCTGAAAAATTCCTTATCTAGGGTGCTACAGGATTTTCCTGTAGCAATGTGGGCTTTGTTGGTGTTTTGACAGCGGTATGTTGCAGCTCTCCCAGATTCAGCTAACGCCCGGTGCGGAAGTGTTCGAGCATGATTTTCGTGCGGGAACGCTGACCGTCGTATTGGGACGTAATCGATCAGGCAAGACCAACCTGTGTCGCCTTATCGCCGGCTTGGCTTGCTCAGCCACAGGGCGGGTAGTCTTGAACGATCAGGACTTGAGTGACTTGCGTCCCCAGTCTCGCTCTGTCGCGGTGGTATTCCAGGCGTTTGTTAACTATCCGAACTGGACCGTGGCAGAAAATATTACCTCACCTATGCGCGCTCAGGGCGTGTCCCGTCGCGATTGCGAGGCCAGGGCCAAGCAGCTGGCTGAGGTGCTTGGTCTAGAGGCGCTGTTGCAACGCTTGCCTAACGAGCTATCGGGCGGGCAGCAGCAGCGCTTGGCGATAGCTCGCGCCATGGCTCAGCAGGCACAGGTACTGGTGTTGGACGAACCG
Organism: Gammaproteobacteria bacterium; assembly: GCA_002690405.1. Taxonomy (GTDB): domain Bacteria; phylum Pseudomonadota; class Gammaproteobacteria; order Pseudomonadales; family Azotimanducaceae; genus UBA4421. The sequence goes on along the minus strand of NZEI01000033.1, from coordinate 72,892 downwards.
TTGGTAAACCTTGATTACAAACTGCGCGAGACACTGGTGCTGGAGTTGCAAAGTCTGTTGCAGCAAAGCGGCACCACGGTGATTTATACCTCCACGGATCCCAAAGATGCATTTGCCCTAGGAGACGAGGTGGTGCTATTGGACGAGCACACGAAGTTACAGTCGGGTACGCCGCTTGAAGTGTACAGGCACCCACAGAGCTTTGTCGCCGCTGATCTTATGAGTGATCCGGGTGTTAACCCATTCACTACTAAGGCGACCATGGTCGCTGCAGCGCGGCAAGCGGCCGTGCGTCCCGAACATGTTTATTTGGCGAGTTCGCCCCCTGCCGGCGAGGTGAGTGAGTTTCAAATGCAGGTGTTGGGTCTAGAGACCAGTGGCGACGAGACATTTATTCACGGTGCAGTGGAGACTAAGCGCTGGGTGGTGCGATGTCCGGGCATGGTGCAGGTGAGCGCTGGTCAGACCCTCCCAGTTATTGTTCGAAATGACGACATTATGCGGTTTGGGGTTATCTGAGCATGGCCGCAATTCAACTTGAGGAACTGTCTTTTCGCTATCCGGGTGCCGAGGCGGATACGCTCGCACCGTTATCGCTAAGCGTAGCGGATGGCACGGCATTCGCTTTATTGGGTGCGTCGGGTGCTGGTAAAACTACCTTGTTAAACCTGTTATCGGGGCTGCTGACGCCTTCCTCGGGGCGTGTTTTGTTCGACGCTGATGACGTGTCTGATCTGGCTGGNCGACAACGTAATGTGGCCCAAGTATTTCAGTTTCCGGTCCTATATGAATCTATGTCTGTGGCCGAGAACCTGGCCTTTCCATTACGTGCCCGTAAGTTTGATCCGTTATGGATTGACGAGCGGGTTCAGCGCATAGCGGCTGATTTAGAAATTACTCAGCAATTGCCGCTTGTGGCNTCCCAGTTGTCATTGTTTCAGAAGCAGCTGGTCGCGATTGGCCGCGCATTAGTTCGCCCGGATGTTTCGGTTGTGCTGCTGGATGAACCGTTGACCGCCGTGGAGCCAAGAATGAAATGGCGGTTGCGCCAGACTTTGCGTCGGGTGCAGGAAGAACTTGGGGTGACCATGATTTACGTTACCCATGATCAGACTGAGGCGCTGACTTTCGCTGATCAAGTGGCGGTTATGGCAGAGGGCGGTTTGCTCCAGGTCGGGACGCCAGAACAGATCTACACTACGCCGTCGTGCGAGTTTGTTGGCTATTTTATTGGTAGTCCGGGTATGAACTTTGTGGATGCTGAGCAACTGGCGCCTTCATTATCGTTGCTGGCGGGGACGCAGCGNGTGGGTTTTAGGCCCGAGTGGGCGCAACTGCAGGCGCAAGATGCAGGCCAATTGAGAGGGGTTGTAAAGTCAATTCAGCTTGCCGGCACCGAGTATGGTGCAGCAACCGGGGTTGTGCGCTTACAGACTGCTGCGGGTCAAATNGCTGTGCGTGGTCAGTTGGACGTAACTGTTGGTCANAGCGTTGGTATCCATCTGGCGCGGCATCTATGTTTTTCTGCCCAAGGGCAATTGTTGCTGGAAGATTATGAATAAACCCTACAACAATAAAGCTTGGTTAGGTGTNCTGCCGGTGTTGCTGATTGTCGCCTTCAGTGGTGTGGTGCCGCTGATGACGGTGGTCAATTACTCTGTACAAGATATTTTAGATTTCAATTCCAGATTCTTTGTGGGNTTTCAGTGGTACAGCGAAACACTTCAGGATCCGCGCTTTATTGATGCGTTTTTGCGCCAACTCGGGTTCAGTGCCAGCGTGCTTATTATTGAAATTCCGTTGGGCTTAATGCTGGCGCGAGGNATGCCGCGTGACGGTCTAAGTGCGTCGCTGTTACTGGTGCTGTTGGCGATACCGCTGCTGATTCCTTGGAACGTGGTGGGCACCATCTGGCAGCTATACGCCCGCGCGGATATTGGTCTGCTAGGGGTCACGCTAAACGCCCTTGGGATTAGTTTTAACTATACCNCAGATCCGCTGCATGCCTGGTTAACCTTATTGGCAATGGACATTTGGCACTGGACTTCGTTAGTTGCGTTGCTGGCTTTTGCTGGACTCACGTCGGTACCCGCANCCTANTATCAGGCTGCAGAGTTGGACGGTGCCAGTAAGTGGCAAGTGTTCCGTTATGTGGAGTTGCCGAGATTGAAGGGGGTGCTGGTTATTGCGGTGCTGCTGCGGCTTATGGACAGCTTTATGATCTATACCGAACCGTTTGTGCTAACCGGTGGCGGCCCTGGCAATGCGACTACGTTTTTGAGTCAACATCTTGCCACTATGGCGGTAGGACAATTTGATCTTGGTCCAGCAGCGGCTTTCTCGGTGATTTATTTCTTATTTATCCTGTTGTTCTGCTGGATCTTCTACAGCAGCGTGGTGCGTGAACATGACTAGCGGGCATGCTCGGCCATGGTTGAGCGCGAGTCGCTGGCTCTTGGTCGGCTATTGTATTTATTTGCTGCTGCCCCTTTATTGGTTGGCCAGTATTGCGTTGCAGAGCAACGCCGATATTACTGGCGAGTTTGCTCTGCTGCCGGAAAATCCNNCNTTGGCCAACTTCGCTGAGATCTGGCGCAACCCGGTATGGTTTTCCGCCTTCGTNAATTCCNTGAATTACGTGGTGTTAAATACGCTAATTTCTATTTTGGTNGCGGTGCCGGCAGCCTATGTGTTTTCGCGCTATCGCTTCCTCGGTGATCGTCAATTGTTCTTCTGGCTGTTGACCAATCGCATGGCGCCGCCGGCGGTGTTTTTNCTGCCGTTTTTTCAACTCTATTCTGCAGTAGGCCTTTTTGATACGCCGCTTGCNGTTGCATTGGCACACTGTCTGTTCACGGTGCCTTTGTCCGTCTGGATCCTCGAGGGCTTTATGTCTGGAGTGCCCACAGAATTGGATGATATGGCGCGTATCGATGGGCACAGTTTCAGCTTTTTCTTCTTGCGGATTTTTGTGCCGGTCAATCGCGGTGCAATCGGAGTNACANTGTTCTTTTGNTTCATGTTCAGTTGGGTCGAACTGCTGCTGGCGCGAACACTNACGGGCAGTGAGGCGAAACCGATCGTAGTGACCATGACCCGCACGGTAAGCGCCTCAGGTTTAGATTGGGGCGTGCTTGCAGCAGCCGGTGTGCTCACGGTAATACCGGGGATTATTGTCGTGTGGTTCGTGCGTAAGCATTTAGTTAAAGGTTTTGCGCTGGGGCGTGTNTCGTGACTTGGATGGCCTGGACGACACCAACCGCCTTATTCTTCAGCAGTATTGCCNTNGCNCTGTGTGTGATGACGATAATTGAACTGCGTTGGCCGACGACTAAGCGCCGCGGTTTTTTGCCGCTGGCGACGACCCGTGGCGATCGTTTTTTTATTAGCTTGTTNAGCGCGGCTTTTATTCACCTGCTGTTCTTAGGCTTTATGGCCGGTGCTCTGGTATGGGCGAGCGGGTTGTCGGTATGTTGGGCGCTATTAGTGTTGTGGCGCGGTTAGCACCTATACTGGGTGTGCTTATGACAATGAGGGAAGGTAGATGTTGAGAACAGTTTTAGTTCTGATTTTGGCTGGGACGTTAGTGGCGTGTGGGGACAATGGCGCCCAACCTAATCAACCTGACATGGACTATGCAGGCAATGCTCAACGTTGGATTGCTGAAGAATTTCAGCCCTCAACTTTGTCCGAAGCCGAGCAGACAGCGGAAATGGCTTGGTTTACCGCAGCTTCTGAACCCTATCGTGGCATGACAATTAANGTGGTGTCAGAAACACTGACCACGCATGAGTACGAAAGCGAAACTCTAGCGCGCGCATTTTTTGACATTACCGGCATTCGAGTGAACCACGACCTGATTCAAGAGGGTGATGTGATTGAGAAATTACAAACCCAAATGCAGTCAGGTGAAAACGTCTACGACGCCTATGTTAACGACTCGGACCTGATCGGTACGCATTCTCGCTATGGCTATGTCATTGCGCTCAGCGATTTTATGACCGGTGATGGTCAGGCTGTAACGTCACCGACATTAGACCTCGATGACTTTATTGGCATCAGTTTTACCACTGGACCAGACGGGAAAATTTATCAATTACCGGATCAGCAGTTCGCCAATCTGTACTGGTTTCGTTATGACTGGTTTAGTAATCCGGAAATTCAAGCACAGTTTGAACAACAGTATGGCTACGCCCTAGGTGTACCTATTAATTGGTCAGCTTATGAGGACATCGCGGAGTTTTTCACCAACCATGTGCAGCAGATCGATGGTCAGACAATTTATGGGCACATGGACTATGGCAAAAAAGACCCTTCCCTAGGGTGGCGATTTACTGATGCCTGGTTGTCGATGGCGGGGGCGGGCGATGCCGGTATCCCCAATGGCTTACCGGTTGACGAATGGGGTATTCGAGTTGAGAACTGCCGCCCTGTCGGGTCATCGGTCAGTCGTGGTGGTGCAGCTAACGGGCCTGCAGCCGTGTATGCGTTGCAGAAGTACATCGATTGGCTGAAACAATACGCGCCGCCTCAGGCAGGTGGCATGACATTTTCTGAAGCGGGTCCGGTTCCTGCCCAAGGACAGATTGCACAGCAAATTTTTTGGTACACCACATTTACCGCGGACATGATTAAAGAGGGACTTGCAGTGGTCAATGCAGACGGCACGCCGAAGTGGCGTATGGCACCGTCGCCCCATGGGCCATATTGGAGCGAGGGTATGAANCTGGGTTATCAGGACACTGGCGCATGGACATTACTTAAAAGTACGCCGTTAGCCCGCCGTCAAGCGGCCTGGCTGTATGCCCAATTCGTCACCGCAAAGACGGTATCTTTGAAGAAAACCCTCGTCGGGCTGACGCCCATTCGAGATTCTGATATTCGCTCTCAAGCGATGACGGATATGGCCCCGCGCTTGGGTGGCTTGGTCGAATTTTATCGCAGTCCTGCTCGCACCGCGTGGACGCCTACAGGAACCAACGTGCCAGACTATCCAAAATTGGCGCAATTGTGGTGGGCTAATGTGGCGAACGCGGTGAGCGGAGAGAGTTCTGCACAAGCAGCGATGGACAGCCTTGCCGAGCAGCAAGATAAAGTGTTGGCGCGGTTGCAGCGCCACGGCGTACAAGGGGAGTGCGGCCCGCAGTTGAACGAGCCGCGCGATCCAGCATATTGGCTAGGCCAACCGGGCGCGCCGAAGCCCAAGCTTGCGGACGAAAAGCCTCAGGGTAAGACCGTCGCTTATGATGAGCTTATTAAATCCTGGCAGAGTGACTAACTGTCCACGTCTTTAAAGAAATCGATATCCCGGTCCTCGCCTTCGGGGACCGGCACTTCGACGATACGCTCGTCAACATCATCAAACTCCAAACGTAATGCCCGAGTCATCGTTGCGTGCATCTCGTAGGTACAAACGATATAGGTGAGTTCAATTATCTGCACCTCGGTCAGGTGCTGTTGCAGGGCCGCAAAGGTACCATCCGCAACCCTGCCGCCCTGCAGAACTAAGTCGTCGGTATAAGCCAGTACTGCGCGCTCTAGGGCGTCAAATTCGGTGCTCGAAGACCAGTGAGGAATCGCTTCGATCTGTGCCTCGGTAAATTTTGCNGCACGCAATGCTTTGCAGTGTTGGGAAAAAACAAATTGGCTACCGCGAGCAAACCCTGCCCGTGCCTGTCCAAGTTCTCGCAAACGGGGTGAAATTTTGCGCTTACGATCGCGATAGAACTGAAATCCGGCAACCATGTGATGTAGGCAGTCAGGCACCTGAGCAAATACCGTCCACCAGTTGCCAGGGGTTCCAGTGGCGGTTCCGGGCCGCTCTACGGGGTCACGGTCGGCGCCAAATAACGCGTCGTAGAATGGTATGACGCTCGGGTCTGCTTGCGAGCGAGGCACTTGCGTAAGTCTTGGCATTGCACTGTCCATATACTTGTAAGAGGGTCACGATAGAGCAGAAAATTGCAAAGCGGAAGTCCGCAAAGGTTTGCGGCGATCTTCGCAAAGTGCCCGAATCCAAGAGCGCCATAGGCTTTATTGCCATTCTTAGATGCGCAGGTGGGATAGCTTAGTTTCTGTTAACGCAGAGCGTCGCGCGTTGTCGCTTCGGATGCGAAAAAATGAAACTGGCAAGGTTATTCCTGTAGACATGTTCTACATGGTACGGGTTCTCGCTCGTGTGGATCGGGGTTAACATTACTGCATGAATTACGTTCAACTCGCCATTCCGTTCTTTATCCTAGCNATGCTGTTGGAGTTTCTTTTCGGCGTGGTGCGCAAACGCCAAACCTATCGGCTCAACGATACGGTAAATAGCCTACAGATGGGGGTGCTGAGCAGGCTTGTGGGGGTGCTGCGGCTGGGTTTCTCAGCGGTAGTGTTTACTTGGGTAATGTCGCTATTTGGTGTTACCCAATGGTCGGCTGAGCATTGGTGGCAGTGGGCGCTGGCGTTCATCGGCTACGATTTTTGTTACTACTGGAAGCATCGATTCGGCCATCAGTGGCGGCTTATGTGGGCCTCCCATGCGGCCCATCACCAAAGCGAAGAGTACAACCTGAGTACTGCGTTGCGTCAGACCGGCACCGACTACATTGGCTTTGTGTTTTATCTGCCTATGTATCTGCTGGGCACGCCGGTTGAGGTTATCGTCAGTGTTGGCAGTCTTAACTTGGTGTATCAATTTTGGGTGCATACTGAGCACGTGGGTCGACTCGGTATTTTTGATTACATTTTGGTAACGCCGTCGAATCATCGTGTCCATCATGCGAAAAACCCCAGCTACATCGATAAAAACTATGGCGGAGTGTTTGTGCTTTGGGACCGTCTGTTTGGCACCTTTGCAGACGAGCGTCAGGACGAACCGTGCCGCTATGGCATTACCCATCAGTTGGGCAGCTGGAACCCTATTTGGGCGAATGTTCACGTGTGGTGGGATACGCTGAAGTTGTCGATACGCGCTCGGCGCTGGCGGGACAAATGGTTGGTCTGGTTTAAAGGCCCGGCTTGGCGGCCGGTAGATTTGGCTTTAAGTAGTGATGCGGGCTGGCAACAAGAGAAGTTCGATCCGTCGGCGTCGATATTTGCTAAAGCTTATACCTTTGGGCAGTTTTGGGTTGTCACCTATGCCGCATTGATGCTGCAAGCCGAGCAAGCCAATTTGCCGCGGAGTTTTGTGCTCAGCGCGTTTGTTTTTCTCGTGGCAGCGGTGTGCATTCAAGGTTACTGGTTAGAGGGCCGCAAGGGGGCCTTGCTTTTGGAGTGGGGGCGACTTGGGACATTGCTCGGGGTCACGCTTGGCATGTCGACTCTATGGCCTGGATCCAGCGTGGCTCAGGTTTTGGTTGAACCGCTGTATGTTTATGTTGGTAGTTGTGCTGTGATCTTGCTGCTGAGTTATTTGCTGCCCACGCGGTTCGGCGAAGTTAGAGCAGCGACTCAAGGTATCCAATAAGCATTTCGCACTTGTCTGGTCCGCCGAAGTAGTCGACTTCGTCAGTATCTAAGTTCATTAATGTCGCCCGCAGATCCGCCTGCGCTTTGGGGTAGTCAACTATGGCTGCCAAGGGCTGGAATCGCGTATTTATGGTGAATAACAAGTGCTCGTCACTGTAGCGGCATAAGGTTTCCCGCTCTGAGCGAATGTGCCAAGTCGCTACAGGTGTTTGGGGCAAAGGCTCCTCTACGGGATGCCAGCGCTGGCTATCGCCATGTATGAACCAGTTGATGCGTTCAAACGGTTGTAATAACGGTGCGCGGTTGATGAAGCGCTCGATTGGGTCGCCGATTTTTTCGTTCATGCTGATTACTGGCCCATGAATGTGCCGCAAGGGTTTGCCGATTTTACTCTGCAGGTTCCAGTAACTTGGCGAACAAACACAGCCGGCCACAAGTCGTTGCTCACCGGTTGCCTGCATAATGCACAGGTCGTCATCAACGCTCAGAGCCATATTGGCGATTGGGTCGGTGAATTCATCGGCCGCTGTCAGGAATGGACTCAACTCGCGTTGAGCGCCTAGGCCCCCATGCTCTTCGCTCACCGCCACCACGTTGGAATATTGTTGGTTAAGCATNTGCTGCTTGTGTTTCAGCACCGCCGAAGTTATCGGTTGAGTAAACCAGTTCTCCAGCGGGATTGGAGAGAGACCTAATCGGTACTTAGGTTTCGCTCCCGCCCATGGCGGCTGTCGCCAAAATTGCTCCACATTTGCGGGTTCAGTCACTGGCCGCCCGCTGACTATTTAGTGACCAGTCATAGTGATACTCGATTGAGCCGGAGTAGTTGCGTAATTGGCCGCTCAGGTCGCTGCGGACTTGGGCTAAGTAGTTAACTAATTCTTTTTCGCTGGCACCAAAGTCTGCTTGGTACCAGTCAAAAATGCTCGAGAGTTTTAGTTTGCCATTTTGCGTAAATGTTAGCCCCCGAGGGTGCTGTAAGTAGCTGCGTTCGGCTGCGGCAAATATGCTCTGAGTGTTGTCTACCGTATAGGCTTGGGCGCCCAGGTTAGGGCAGCTGATACTGGCGCAGTTGACGGCATAGTGAATTCGATGATCGCGCCAGATTGGTCGCAAAATACGGTGTTCAATGTCATTCAGAGTGACGGCGAGGCCTTCGATGGTTGTCTGCTCATCGTCCCAAGGCCCGAAGCTGAATAGCGTCGACTTCATTTGTTTGATGCTGTCCTTGTCCGGGTGCTGTAACACCACTCGGACAGTCAACGCATTATATAGATTGATCCAATAGGGTAGTTGTTGTTCGCGGCTCAGTTGGGTTGGCTGCAGCGCGCTCATGTACGTCAGGTAGTCNTCNAGCTGTTGTTTGTCAGCTGCGCTGAAGCCTCTATAGTTCACGCGATTGATGCCATCGGAGCTTGCAGCGACGTGTTTGTCCAGAATNGACTGCCAGATTTGATGATCCACTGACGTGTTGGATGCTGGNTGATGAGCCGCCCANTAGTCCCAAAGATCACCATAAGGTGCTGCTATGGCGCTTGCAGACAACCAGAACAGTGCTATTGCACTGAGTCGGGCCGTGAGTCTAATCATTACGCTAATCCTGCCGAGCCAAGAAAGTTTGCACGCGCAATTTGGCGTTCTCNCGGATGTCCATATGAAATACGGGATAATCGAGGCCATGGTAGTTTCCGCCACCAAANGATCCTCCCTGCTCGCCGAAAACAGTGCCGGTTTGATCTGATATATACAGTACACCGTTCTTGCACTGGGCTTGTAGCATCTGCGGTAGCGGCGCTGCCAGGGGCTCAAAGGTAACGCCTGTGGCTTCTAAGGAGCCGCTGAGTTCCACATGAAATTGTCCAGAGGCTGGCACCGCACCCTGATGCTGTTGCTTGGTTGCTAATCCGCCGTTGAGCTCCCAGCTGAGCGGGTTAGTGCATACGTTGCCAATGTTTGCTTCCACCGGCTGATCAATTACGGCTTCGCTGTAGGTATCCCAGTGCACTGCACATCCAAGATCTGTGGCACTAGTGCACAGCCTAATATCCTGCATACCAGCGAAACTTGTCTGGGCGATGCCGCCGCCGATGACGTAGGCGGCGACTAATCGCTTGGCTAGGGGTGTGCCGTCGATCACTTCTGCAAGCAGCCTAGTGCCGTGATGGGTGCCCTGGCTGTGGCTTGCGATAACGAAGGGCCGGCCTTGGCTGTAGTGCTGTAAAAAGTATTGAAATGCGCGTTCGACATCCTGATAAGCGAAGCCTAGCGCTTGTTCCCGGATCTCGTCACCGCGGAAGTAGGCGAAGATATTTGCCTGGCGATACCTTGGCGCGTAAATCTTGCAACAGCTGCTGTAGGCGCTGGCCTGATTTGCCATCATCCACTGAGTATTTTCCTCGGCCTTTGAATTTGGGTCCATGAAATATGTCCAGGTATCCCCGGCCAGATATCCAGTAGGATGAATAAAGAAAACGTCCACTGCTGCGCTGTCCTGCACCGCCGGATCATCCACGCCNAAAGGCATTCGATCTTCAACACCGANACGTTCTGGCAAGGCGGCCCAGTTAGCGGTGTCTGCATAGTCCGGTGCAGGCGCCACGTCATTCGGGTCAAAGGGCAGGCTTGGGCCGCCAAAAGCCACGGTCCAACCCATGGTAAGTAGCAGGCCGTTGCCAGTGGCGTAGATGGCTCCTAGACCTAGGAGCACTAGGGCGCTAAGACCCAGAGTAATGTTGCGCAATATTTTCATCGGTGGCTCCTTTGTCGCGTAGGGTTAACTTGCCGCGTTGGTTCTTACTGAATCGATCCACTGGTCGACGACTCGTTCGAGAATTGGCAGCGGCATGGCGCCGCCACCAAGTACCGCGTCGTGAAAGCCGCGGATGTCAAATTGGTCGCCCAGTGCAGTTTCAGCTTTGTTTCTCAGTTCTTGGATTTTTAACATACCAATTTTGTAGCTGGTGGCCTGGCCCGGCATGACAATGTAGCGGCGTATTTCTGAGGTAACGCTTTCAAGTGGTTCCGGCGAATTTTGCATGAAATAGTCGATGGCCTGTTGTTCAGTCCAACCTTTGGCGTGCAGACCGGTATCTACGACTAGGCGAATTGCCCGCCAGATTTCGGAGGTCAGTTGACCAAAGCGATTATAGGGATCGACATAGGTTCCTGGTATTTCCTTTGCCAGTACTTCGGAGTACAGGCCCCAGCCTTCGCTATATGCGGTAAATCCCGCCTGGGTGCGAAACTGCGGCACTGCTTCTAACTCTTGGGCGATAGAAATCTGCATGTGATGTCCTGGTAACCCCTCGTGGTAGGCGATCACCTCCAGTTGATTCTTCGGCATAGCATTCATATCCGACAAATGCGCGTAATAAGTGCCGGCTCTAGAGCCATCCGGTGTTCCAGGGTAGTAGTGCTGTGCTGCGCCGTCTTGTTCGCGAAATGCCTCGACCCGTTTAACCACCAAATCAGCTTTTGGCATTAACCCGAAAAACTTTGGAAGTTCCGATTTGATATTTTCAATAGCCGCGGTGGCATCAGTAATGTAGGCCTCACGTCCCGCGTCAGTGTTGGGGTAGTAATTCCATTTTCCGTCCCGTACATGCTCAAAAAACTCGGACAAATCGCCCTCGAATTTGACCTCGTCCATGATGCTCTGCATCTCTTTGCGTAGACGCGCTATTTCGTCCAAGCCGATTTGGTGAATTTCGTCAGCCGTGAGTGAGGTTGTCGTTTGGGTAGCTAGGCGATGTTTGTAGTATGCGGCACCATTGGGTTGGCTACCAACACCGGTGACGATTGCTGGCGCCCGGTCTTTTTGTGTTTCAGCCCAAGCGATGATGCTTTGATANGTGGGCAGGAAGTGTTTTTTTAGGGCGGTTTTAGCATCTTGCATCAAGGCGTCGGCGACCTCTTGACTGATTTTTTGTTGCGTAACTAAGGCTTGCGCTTCTTGTTGGAAATCAGCCCATAGATCACTGTCTTTGGCGGTAGTTTCCGTAAACGGTCGTCCATCGATGATGGCTGACGCTTGGTCAATGACGCCATCGAGTGCAAAGCCCGGTGACACCACGCCCGCGTCAGCACTTTTTTGCGCAGTCTCCAGCATTTCTTCCATACGTGGTGCCACATCTTTAATACGGGCGATGTACGCTCTAAGATCGCTTTCATCCTCGACCCGNTGGAAATTAATCAAAAAGGTTGGGATAAAACTCTGAATNCCGCTCATTTGGTCAAAGCTGAGGCCGTTATAAAANTATTCGGCCGAGGCGGCGGCTTGTTCNTACTGATATATCCAGATGTCGTAAGAAATTTGTTCTGCTGGAGTTAGTGAATCGTAGTCGTACAGCCTGCGTAATTCTTCGACGGTTTGTTTCTTCCATGCCAGTTNTTCAGTAAATGCAGCGTAGGAGAAAGAGCCCAGTTCGTGATTACGCTCTTTGCGACCAAGGAAGCTGAGTTGGATTGGCGAAAACTGCAGTTCTTCCTCGTAACGCGCGTCAAACCATTGGTTCAGGCTCAAGCCTGCAGCAGCAGNTGCTTGGCTCGCTGTGGGCGCCGGCTTGGTGTTGCTATCGCAGCCGCTAAGTAGGCCNATTAATATAACGGTTAGCAGAGTTTTTTTGTGTATTAGGGTGGTCATAAGAAGTTCTCGTGCTTTGCGATGTAGGGCAGCTACGCTGACANTGATGTTCTAGATGTGCCNCGTAATGGTCTATGAAGGCGCGGTACGGTAACAATAGATCATTGCATTTAAAAGGCGCATTGCTGCCTGTTTGCCGATGTCCAGTATAGGAGTAATGGGTATACCCGCTTTGCTAAGGACTCTAAACTAATGGGCATGAGTGAGCAGGACAGCAACGAGCAAAAAGGACCCTTAGCCGGTTTCCGCGTCTTGGATTTATCCTCAGTGGTGTCCGGGCCAATGGCTGCCGTAGTGCTGGCTGATCAAGGCGCTGACGTAATCAAGATAGAACCGCCGGGATGGGGTGATGGTATCCGCGGCCTCGGTGCTAGCCGTAACGGTTTAAGTGCCATCTACGCCATGATTAACCGTAACAAGCGTTCGGTGGCGATTAATCTNAAAGTCCCTGCGGGTCGTGATTTAGTGCTGAATCTGGTTCAGGGTGCGGACGTGNTTTTGCAGAATTACCGGCCCGGTAAGATGGCGCGGCTTGGTTTGGATTATGAGTCTCTGCNGGTGCTAAATCCGAATCTGGTCTACGCTTCGATCAACGGTATGGGTGAGATCGGTCCGTTGGCTGANCAAAAGGTTTATGACTATGTCATTCAAGGGGTCAGCGGTTTGCTTGACTCGTATCAGGCCGGCGCAGATACGGGCGATTTGCAACTGGTGCGCACAATTATCTACGACAAGGTCACTGCGCTAACAGCGGCTCAGGGCATTACGGCNGCGTTGCTGGCGCGCGAGCGCGGCGCGGNTGGCCAACATGTGCAGTTGTCTATGCTGGACGCCGCCCTCTATTTTAACTGGCCGGATNTAATGTGGAATTACAGCTTTAAGGGGCAGGGGGTGAATTTCTCGCCTGATCTTGCGGATATGTGNGAGGTTAATGAAACGAAAGACGGCGCAATCATCTCCAGTTATTTAGGCGCTGACACATCAGGGTACGATACAGATCAACTNTTACAGTTGCTTGCGGATAACGAAATTCCGGTCGGGCGNGTAAATCGGCGTCGCGAGGTAATAAAAGACCCTCAGGTACAAGCCAGCGGCTCTGTGCTGGAACTAGAGCATCCCCGTGGCGGTGCGCTATTACAACCTCGTTCAGCGGTCAGATTTGATGCTACGCCGACGCCGATGCCAGCTCCTTCAGCAGAGCTTGGTGAACATACCGTTGAAGTGCTTGCAGAACTTGGTCTTTCTCTTGAGGAGATGCAGGCGNTGGCNCATCAGGGCGCTATTGGCTAGTCGCGCAATCGCTCNACTACAGTGCGAAGGGTTAAGGGCATAGTATCAGTTTGCCCAGTGCTTGATCCNGCTCTAGACGCTGGTGGGCATTCGCCCCATCTTTTAACTGGAATACCGAATCAATGCAGGGNTTGAAGTCGTTTGCACAAAACTGCGCCCAAGCAGGGGCAAATTCAGCATAACGATAGGCATCGCTGCCGAGGATTTGTAAGCCTTGGCTAAACAAATGGCCCAAGGACGGAATTGCTACTGCATCCCCGGTGGTATTGCCACAACTGACTAGGCGCCCTTGCGATGCCATAGCAAACAGCGACATCTCCCANAGTGCTGGCCCTACATGATCGAATACCATATTCGCNCCGCGGCCACCTGAGTGGTCATGAACCCAAGTCACTAGATCACTGTCGCGGTTATTGGTAACGGCGTCGGCACCCAGTGCAGTGGCGTATGCACATTTTTCGGCACTGCCTGCGGTTGCGAGAACTGTGGCGCCAGCAGCTTTTGCCAGTTGGATTGCGGCGGAAGAGACGCCACTGGCTGCNGCATGGATAAGTAAGATTTCGTCATGTTGCAGTTTACCAACNGCAAACAGGGCATGGTGGGCTGTCATCCACGCGGTGGGAAATACCGCGGCTGNATTAAAGGGCATTGATTCTGGGATGGGATATAAATGGCTGGCCGGCACCACGCACATTTCGGCATGGCCGCCTGGTGCNTTGATGCCGATNACNCCCAGCTCGCCATAGAGGTCGCCGCGATTGCATAGNGTGGAAGCCGCGCTGACATTACTTAGAGAAGGATTCACTACGACGCGATCGCCGATCTGCCATGAGCTGCTTTTTGCCGCGTTAGCGCCNAAATATACAATTTCACCGGCAATGTCCAAGCCGCCGATGTGCGGTAGCTGAAATCCTGGCACGGTGTAGGTGCCGGCACGCTGAATGACGTCGATGCGGTTTAAGGCGCTGGCGTGTACCCGGACAATTGCGTCATCGGCGCGCGCTTGCGGATCTTTGGTCTCGGTGTATTGCAGTACATTGGTGTCGCCATGAGTAGCAAAGAGTAGGGCCTTCAACTTTTATCCTTAAGTAGTCGTTTCTATCAAATTGGCGAGGTAAATTGTGCAGTTCAATGATTTTAACCTAGACGTATTCTGAGTAGCTAAGAATAAGGATTNGATAAGCAGTGGCCGTTGACCTGTCTTTTATGACCCTGGATGTGTTTNCTGACCGAGCATTCGGTGGCAACCCCTTGGCNGTATATCCCAACGCCGAGCACTTAGATTCGGCGCAAATGCAGCGCATTGCGCTGGAAATGAATTATTCCGAAACCACCTTCATATTACCTCCAAAGGATCCTGCGCATACCGCNCAGGTGCGGATTTTTACCCCNATTGCTGAATTACCATTCGCTGGGCATCCGAGCGTCGGCACGGCGTGGGCGTTGGGCTTGAAACCGTCCTGGATTCCAGGCGCAAAGGGCCGTGAGCACATGACCTTTGAGCAAATGGCGGGTGTTGTGGATGTAGAACTTGAGTACAGCGTGTCCNGTGAGGTAGCAGCTTGCTGGATTACCGCACCTCAGCCCTATCAACAGCGACATACCATCCCCCAGGAGGTGCTGGCTGACTGTGTTGGTCTGGCATCTGAACACCTTTGCGCTGGTGGCGTAGTGGCCACAGTGGGCGTGCCCTTTGGTTTTGTTGAAGTGAGCTCNCGTGCCGCGCTGGCGCAATGCAAAACNAACTTGGCGGGGTTTGAGGATTGCGATCGTAAGTATGGATATCNCGAAGAGGGATTTTCATTGATGGTNTATTTCCGCGAAACNNAAAAGACAATTCACGCGCGCATGTTTGGGCCGCTTATTGGCATTCAGGAAGATCCTGCCACGGGCAGTGCGGCTGCGGCTCTCGCTGGATTACTTGCCAGTAATGGGTCGACTAATTTCACACTGTANCAAGGGCACGATTTGGGTCGGCCGAGCACTCTGCATTTGCGCGTTAGTGAGTCAGCCGGGGGTGGCCAGAAGATACAGGTGGGCGGCGCATGTGTGCCCATGATTGAGGGCCGTTTAGGATATAACATGTAGCCTTCGCGTCCCGACATTGGTTGAGTNATAAAGGCGCGTATGCNTTAGGAGGATCTATGTTCAGATTTATGCAGCTGGGCATTAGTGCNCTGCTTATGGNCCTNNTGGCGAGCTGGGTGGTTGCAGCCCCTTACGATTCTACGTATGNGCCGCGTCCCACGGCNGATTTTGTGATTCGCAACGCGGTGGTCNACGACGGTACCGGCGCAGAACCTAAAGTATCCGATGTNGTGGTTAAAGNCGGCCGTATTTCCGCAATGGGTGTNGACCTNAATTTAGAGGGGTTGCAGATCATTGATGCTAAAGGTCATTGGTTGACTCCGGGAATTATCGATGTGCATTCCCATCTAGGCGTATACCCGTCGCCCAGCATCGCATCGACCTCGGATGGTAATGAAGCGACCGCGCCAAGCACAGCTCAGGTCTGGGCGGAGCATTCAGTGTGGCCTCAGGACCCGCAGTTTGCCCTAGCTTTAGAGGGCGGCGTAACAAGTCTGCAAATCCTGCCGGGGAGCGCGAATTTATTTGGAGGACGTGGCGTCACTCTGAAAAACGTGCCGTCGCGGACCGTTATGGGCATGAAGTTTCCTGGTGCCCCCCATGGTTTGAAGATGGCCTGTGGCGAAAACCCGAAGCGCGTTTATGGGAGTCGCAAGTCTGCGCCCTCTACACGTATGGGCAATGTCGCAGGGTATCGGGCGGAATGGATCAAAGCTGTGGAATACAAGGCCAAGTGGGATGCCTATGATCCCAAGGGCGAAAAGCCTGCGCCCAGCCGTGATCTAAAGTTAGAGACCCTTGTNGGTGTCTTGGATGGCGAAATATTAGTCCACAACCATTGTTACCGCGCCGATGAAATGGCGACATTAATCGAAATATCCAAAGAATTCGGCTACAAGATCGGCACTTTTCATCATGCCGTGGAGTCATACAAGATTGCTGACCTGCTCGCTGCGGAGGATATCTGCTCAGCGATGTGGACTGACTGGTGGGGCTTTAAACTCGAGGCCTTCGACGGCATCCAGCAAAATGTTGCCTTGGTGGATCAGGCACAAGCCTGTGCGATTGTGCATTCCGATTCTGCGCGCGACATTCAACATCTCAATCAAGAAGCAGCTAAAGCGATGACAGCCGGTNGGCGCATGGGTATGCAAATTAGTGGTGCTCGGGCGCTGCGTTGGATCACGCTTAATGCTGCGCGATCGCTCGGTATTGATAACGAAACCGGTTCAATTGAAGTGGGTAAAGCCGCCGATTTGGTGCTTTGGGATCATGACCCCATGAGTGTTTATAGCCGCGCACAACAAGTGTTTATTGACGGCTATTTGTACTACCACCGCGATGATGCGGCGCGTCAACCCATCACAGATTTCGCCCTAGACCAGTTAGTTGGGGGTGGCAATGAGTAAGGTTAAAAGTGCGTTGGTGCTGATTTTGGCATGGGCGAGCATGGCTGCAGCTGCTGCGGATGTGGCAATCCAAAATGTCCACATTCATACGTCAAGTGCTAAGCAGTTGCCGGAACCAAGCACGATCCTTATTCAGCAGGGACGTGTGGTGGCGCTTGGTCCTGATGTGGTCATTCCTCCCAATGTCGAAATCATTGATGGCACCGGAAAAGTTGTTACCGCTGGGCTGGTAGAACCCCACAGTCAGATCGGGATAGAAGAAATCAGCGCTGTTGACTCGACCATCGATAGCAGGGGTGGTGAGCATGCCTCCGGGCCAGCGTTTGATGTTCAGTATGCTGTCAATGAGGCCAGTACGTTGTTGCAGATAAATCTGGTTGAAGGCGTTACTCATGCTGTTACCGCACCCGCCCAGGGTGATGACGTCTTTGCTGGTTTAGGTGTTGGCTTGGTCTTGTCTGGCGACGCTTTGATTATGCGACCCAAACTAGCCTTGTTTGGCGCTGTAACGGCCCGCTCCGCACAAAATGTCGGCGGCAGTCGTGCCGAAGTGATNACNCATCTGCGGCGNACTTTTCGAGATCTAAAAACTTATCGTCANCAACGTGCGATAAGTGGCCCAAGTTATACCGTGGCTTATGGAACGCACCAGGAGCGCAGCTACAGCAAAATAGATATGGACGCGTTGGCACTGGTGCGCGAGCAGGGTTTGCCCGTGGTGCTCCATGTCGACCGCGCGAATGAAATTAAACAGGTCTTACGCTTGGCTGCCGAGCATGACCTGCCCGTAGTCATTCGCGGTGCAGCTGAGGGTTGGAAGGTCGCCTCCGAACTCGCAGCAGCGAAGGTGCCGGTGATTATCGACCCTATGAACAATTTGCCGACCGGTTTTGATCGGCTAGGTGCGCGCGCGGACAATGCCGCGTTGCTTGCTGAAGCGGGTGTGCAAGTGGCCTTTACTGTCTCGGACCCGCATAACGCCAGACAGCTCCGCCAACTGGCCGGCAATGCGGTCGCAAACGGCATGGACTGGTCAGCTGCGCTGCGGGCGATTACCAATGTGCCAGCGGATATTTTTGGTTTGTCAGTAGGTCGAATTGAAGTGGGTGAGCCGGCGACCTTGGTGCTGTGGAATGGCGACCCGTTAGAGGTCACAAGCTGGGCTGAGGCGGTAATGGTGGATGGCCGCTGGATTGATTCTAAGAGTCGTCAAACTCGATTATTTGAACGCTACCGNGACTTGGGCGCTGGTAAGGAGCGAGGTTTCACTTATCAATAACGCTAGGCTAGTAATGTTTTGAGTCTGGCCCTTGCAGCCTCAGTCCCGTCGCGTTACAACAGCGCTTAACTTAATAGGAGACAAGCAGGTGGCTGAATACTTCTCTCAGGTCGACGCGCAATATTTTTGGATGGGTGTCGGCTTTGCCCTTGTGCTTGCGGAAGTGCTGATGGGGAACTTTATTCTGTTTTTCCTTGGCCTTGCCAGCATTATTACCGGCGTTGCTCTCTGGGTCGGTATGCCCGCAGATAATGGTATCCCCTTTCTCCTGTTCGCCGCATTAGCTGTGGCCTTATTGGTGGGCTTGCGTTCAAGGATGCGTAATGTCGCGGTTGGTGATGTGGCAACCTCGTCGGTAGACGAAGACTTTGTTGGTCGCGACGTGCAGATTGAAAGCGGTTTTGATGCCAGCAGTCCTGGTCGGGGCCGGGTGAATTACCGTGGGGCGTCATGGAGTGCTAAAAGTGATCAACCGCACCTGCCTGCTGGGAGCTTTGCGACAATCATCTCGCGCGAATCTAATTTGTTATATATTGCTACTACAAAGGAGTAGTCATGGATATGAGTCTATTATTTGGCGGCTTGGTGGCGATTTTAGTCATCGTGATTCTAGTCAAGACTGCGCGGGTGGTTCCGCAGCGTGAGCAATTTGTTGTTGAGCGTTTGGGTAAGTTTTCTAAAACGCTTGATGCCGGTTTTCATATTCTGGTGCCCTTTGTTGACTCCGTTGCTTACAAACACACCTTGAAAGAGCAGACGTTTGATGTGGCATCACAAAGCTGTATTACCCAAGACAATATCTCCGTCGAGATTGACGGCGTGATTTACATGCAGGTATCTGATGCCAGAGCCGCAAGTTACGGTATCGAGGACTATCGTTTTGCTGTCTCGCAGCTGGCACAAACCACACTCCGCTCAGAAATCGGCAAGATCGAATTAGACCGAACCTTTGAAGAGCGCGAAACCATCAACGCGCAGGTCGTTAACGCNGTCGACCGGGCGGCGGAGCCGTGGGGTGTGAAAATATTGCGTTATGAAATTAAGGATATCGTACCGCCGAATTCGGTGAAGGATGCTCTGGAGAAGCAAATGCGTGCTGAGCGTGAGCGGCGCGCAGTGGTCGCTGAGTCCGAAGGTGCGCGGCAGGCNNGAATCAACGTGTCTGAGGGTGATCGTCAAGAAACCATCAACTTATCCGAAGCGGAAAAGCTCAAGCAAATTAATGAGGCTGAAGGCCGCGCCCAAGAGATTCGACTCATCGCTGAAGCGACCGCNAGCGGTATTCGGGAAGTTGCTCAGGCACTGACTGAACCTGGNGGGCGGGACGCGGTTAANCTGCGTGTTGCTGAGCAATGGGTTACCCAGTTTGGTCAGCTTGCCAAGACTAACAANACTATGATCGTGCCGGCGCAATTGGGTGATGTGGCTACCCTTGTTTCAACTGTAATGGGTAGTATGGAAACCATGGCGGCGCAGCAGGATAANGCCCCGACGAAAGACTAGTTANCACTCGACGCGCGGGCGCNNGGGTGCGTGTTTTAGNCTGCTTTATTTCAGCGGTTCACATTGTTGTGGGTGCTGGCCTGATGGCGGCTAACGCCGCTTGGCCTNAGTTGCTGGTGTTTGGTTTTGCGACCACTGACCCGTGCGCGCCAGCGCCTAAANGCGGCCTTTGTCACTTCTGAGCGCATCAGTCTAATCACTTCTGATTCGCTCAGACCAAATTGTTGTTCTATCGCCTCGAAGGGCGTTCTNTCCTCCCAGGCCATTTCGATGACGCGGCTGGTATCGCCTTCATTAAGTGATGNCTGCATGGGTGTAGCATGCGTGTTCAGTAATCTATATTTTGTGAACNCTAGACAGTCGTTTCCATGCCTTAGTCGCGTTAGGCTTAGCGCCCATGATAGATCAGCCGAAAACCNTCAATATTGACCCAACCGTCGCGCGGGCGGCTCGCAACTATTTTCTGGGTTTTCTCGGTNTGGTTGTCTGTTATCGAATTGGCGTGCTGCTGACTTTGGACGTGCCGCTTTTCTATGATGAGGCCTACTACTTCGGTTGGGCTGAAGATTTAGCGTTTGGGTATTTTTCTAAACCCCCCGTAGTGGCCTGGAGCATCGCCCTAACCACCGCTTTTTCAGAGTCAAGCTGGGCTGTGCGATTGGCTAGTCCTCTCTACTACTCGATTGCGGCGATTTTTGTTTGGCGCACCAGCCTGTGTTGGTTCGACCCCCGCTCAGCGGCATGGGCAGCCGCGATATTTTTGTCGCTGCCCTTAGTCGGCTTCAACAGCATGTTTATCACTACAGACGCGCCATTACTGTGCTTTTGGTGTGCCGCACTTTGGGCTTTGAGCCACGCGCTACAAACAGACCGCCTAAGTTATTGGTTGCTCGTTGGTGTGTTCAGTGGTTTCGGGCTTATGAGTAAATACTCGATGGCGATTTTGCTGCCGGCAGCAGCATTATTATTGTTGTGGGTGCCCGAGTATCGGCGCTTCTTCCGGCGTCCCGGGCCTTACTTGGGAGTGATTGTCGCGGCTCTGTTATTTTTGCCTAACGTGTTGTGGAATGCCGCCAACGATTTCGTCAGCCTCAAACATACGGCTGAAATATCCCAGATTGATCGTTCGTCGCTGAACTTGGCGGGCCTACTAGAGTTCGGTGCGGCGCAGCTTATCTGCCTTGGTCCCTGGTTTTTGTGGTGGCTGCGTCCTGGTATGCAGCAACCGGGTTGGCGTTTGAATCCTGGTTATAAGTTTGCGCTATGCATGAGCGTGGTGTTTTTTGTTGTGATCAGTGCCCAGGCGCTGCTCTCGAGAGCGAACGCTAACTGGGCAGCCCCTGGTTTTGCTGGCGTTGCGATGCTGGTAGGCGTTGCAATGAGCAATGCGCGCATACTGCAGAATGCGTCCGGTTTGGCGCTTAATCTGGCGCTAATACTGATTTTGCAGTTTTATCACCCGCTCTTAGCGGCATTGGATATTGAACGAACATCAAAAAATGATCCTTATAAGAGGGTAACAGGCTGGCGCGAGGCGATGTGGGCATTGCAACCCATGCTCAAAGAGGAGCCAGAGCGCTTGGTAGTGAGTAATAGCCGCCTGTTGCTGGCGAATCTGCACTATTACTCAGACGCGCCGCGACCGCAGATGCGCGCATGGAATAGTAACGGTTTGGTCGACAATCATTACGAATTGGTGGCGGATTTAGGCATGAACCCTGGCGCCGATATACTATTTATAGCGCGCAATCCTCTGGGTGATGAGGTGCTGAAACGCTTCAACCTAAGTTTGCAGTTGGCGCCAATTCAGGTGCCCGTGTACGACGACTTGACGCGACGGCTGTATATCTACCGCCTCGACGGCTTTAAGGGCTATCAATGATCAACTTTGCGTGGTGGCGCTGGGATGTTGTCCTCCTTACTGCCTGTGTGCTTATTTTCCTATTGTGGCCAGAGTTAGACTACTGGTGGGCGTCACTGTTCTATCGAGTTGAAGACGGATTTTTCTTGCGTGAACTCGCTCCGGTACAGTGGGTCTATAGAGGCTTCGCGTGGCTGCAGTGGCCAATATTATTGGTCTTGCTTGGTGCGATGGCCTGGGCGATTCGCAACCATCCGGCAGGGCATATCGCGCGCCGACGCGTTTATTTTCTGCTGGTTTTGCTGTTGCTTGGTCCTGGGCTGGTGGTGAACGAATTAGTTAAGAAAAACTCCGGGCGCGAGCGGCCGGACGATACATTAATGTTTGCTGGTGAATCGCCGCATCAGGATTTCTTAGACTTTTCAGGTGAGTGTCCTACTAATTGCTCTTTTGTCAGCGGTCATGCGGCCCTCGGTTTTTGGTTTATCGGCTTGGGTTGGGTGTTTGCGCGGCGTCGCTATTTGCTGCTTGGTATTGGGGTTGGTTTGGTTGTTGGGTTAGGACGCAATGTACAGGGCAACCACTATTTGTCCGATGTGGTATTTGCGTTTTGGCTAGTTTACGGCTGTGCAATGGTGCTGGCGCATTTCTACAATTTGTCTCTGGACAAAGTTGCGTTAATCGGCGCTGATGCCGACAAGTAACTTAGCTTGAGGATACTTGGCTAAGTTTGCGCAATCCTAAATATGCCACCACAGCAAATAGCACATGGCTTGGCCAAAATCCCAGACTTAGCGGGATTTGCGCCTCGCTGATAGCCCAACGATTGGCGATCAATGCCAGGTAGTAACTAATCACCAAGGCCATGGCCGGCAGTAATTTTACGAACGGATTTTGTCTCGGTGGTACCGTCGCATTGCCCACAGCAAGCACCGCGGCAATGAGCAAAAATAGTGGCAATGCCAAGCGCCAATGAAATTCTGCCCGCTGCTCAGGTGCGGCGCCTAGATCCAGTGTTGCTACAGCCTCGAGCGGTAGTGACTGACTGAGCAGGATCGGCTCCAGTGGAATATGCAGCGTTGCAAATTTAGCGGTCTGCAGCTGATGTTGTCCGGGCTGGCCAATGTAGCGTTTGCCATCAAAGAGTGACAGTACGGGTTGTTGTGATGCACTGCGGCTTTTTTCTCCCCGGGTGGCCCAAATAGTGGTGTATTCCCCAGAGGGCATGCGCCAGCTTACAAAAACGTTATTGATGGTATTGCCATCGTCCGAGGTGCTTTCGGCATAGGTCACCCGTTGACCGTTATTTTCGCTATGAAAAACGCCGGGTCGGAAAACCGCAAAACCGATGTCTTGGCTGCTTTGTTGCAGATGTGCTTCAAGAGTTTGCCTTGCGTACGGGGTGAGCATCAGAGACATGGCGCCGACCGCAATGGCTAAGCCAACGATCAACGGACTTAGCCAGCGCAGCGTCTGTGTCGGTGCCATGCCGGAATTGGCTAGGACAACCATTTCTTGAGTGCTGTAGAGACGGCCCAAACCCAGCAGTAACGAGAAGTACAACGCAAACGGTACGACCATTTGTAGGATCTCGGGTAATCGCAGGGCCACTACAGTGAGTACTGTAGTGCTGGGGATTTGGCCAAGGGCGGCTTTTTCTAAAAAGTGGGTAAAACGTTCGCCCACGGCGATTAATAGAATCACCGTCAGGGTAGTCGCAAAGACGGCGATCACTGAGCGATTTATATAGTTGGCGGCGATCATTTGGATTTTATCTGGGTATCGTGCGCAGCATTTTGAAGACTGACATTGCAGCCCCGAAGCATTGTTGAACGTGCATAATGACAGCTACAGCCTTGCCATGGAAAGCCCAATACTTGTTAGCCCTAAAGCCATGTTAGCGCAAAAACTTATTAGCCAAATCGATGTTCGGGAGCCTGCGGTCAATAGACGCATGTTTGAAGTGGCCGGACTATTTGTCTTCGCTTTTTGCTGCTGGTCNTTGCTGCTANNCGATGAANTTGNNAGCTCNCAGGCNTTNCTNGCNANTGACTGGTTTACAGNNAGCGCGGCCTTGGTTCGAGGCNACAACAGATGTCTTTCTCTATCTGTTCTATCTGTTGTTTTGCGCTGTGCTTGTTTTGGGTTTTGTAACTCAGCAGGCGCTCCTCAGGGGCTTAGTATGGCGGTATTTGGCGGCGCAATTGTTAGGGTCGGTACTTGTTGTTCGAATTTTGAAAATGCTGTTGGGGCGGGGCCGCCCAAACAGTGAGCTACCAGGGCAGTTTACAGGGGAATGGGGCGTATGGACCTTTGATGCCGGATTCCATGCTATGCCCTCGGGCCACAGTGCCGATGTATTTACCGGTGCGGTGCTGTTGGCCTTGGTGCTGCAGAGTCGAAAGCTGCGGTTCTTGCTTCTAGGGATCGCAATTTTGGCGGGATTTTCCCGAGTTGCGGTAGCCGCCCATTGGCCCTCAGATGTTTTGGTCGGTGGACTGATCGGTAGCTGTTGTGCCTACGTACTATTGCGTCTTTATCCGTTGCGTGGCTGAGAGGGGTCAGTGAGGGTACATCGTCGTGGGAGTGCTAGAGCATTTGCACCAACACGATACCATTGGCGCTGAACAGCACTTCGTGGGCGGCCAACTTAGATTGGTGCTGTAACCGGGTAAGCACCACGTCCCCAGATTTTGGTGCGCGGCGTTGCACCGGTCGCTGGGTATAGGTAACGAAACTGGGTAGGTGAGCCTTCCACAAAACCAAGGGCGCTGATCTTTCTGCAGCGATTACCGCTGCATCTTTAATGGGTTGCTGTTGAATCTTTGCCAACAGGGGTAATACCGCCCAAGCCAGTAGCAGCGCTTGAATTAGGCCCGCCGCCACTAACCTTTGCCAAAGTGTGATGCGATTAAGCAATAGCAGTCCGGTGGTGGCCACGGCGGCCCCGATGGTGAGCAGCCGGTAAGACAAATCCGCGGAGTCGATTGAGGTCTTAAGCATGGCTTGCTGGTGGGCATTGTCCATCTGTGCAGCCGCGCTGTAGAGCAGCTCCGGTAACAGCAAAAATATCAGGGGCAGGATTAGTGCCGGGACTAGGGCCAACAATTTGGAGCGCAGGTGCTCGAGTTGAGTGCATAAGAGTAATAGTAGCGGGCTAAACCCATACAATAGGTAGTGGGGGAGCTGGGTGCCCGAGAACGAAAAAAATACAAATACGAAACCAAAGGTCATCCAGCAGTATCGCTCTAAAGGCTCTATCGCGATTAGCGGGCGCTTGCGTAGCAATTGTATAAACAAACCAGTGAACGGCAGCAGCATGAGAAGCAGTACTGGAATGTAGTAAAAAATATTGCCGCCATGGCCCTCAAAGGTGTCCGTGAAGCGGGCTACATTGTGTTTGAGGATAAAGCCGTCAACGAAATCTTGGCCCTGCTGCAGATAAATGGCGATGTACCAGGGCGCCGCGATCAACAGCAGTAAAGCCCAGCCCCAAGGATTTACAAGAGCGTAGATAAATTGCTGGAGGCGGCCGGTGCTGGCAAAAAACAATAGCCCGCTGGCCATGGGGACCAATACCGCCACGGGTCCCTTGGTCAGTAACCCGAACCCAATCCAAACGTATACCCGGCGCAGTTTGCGCGGGCTTGGCTGTTCCCAGTACCTATACATGTCGACAAAGGCCAGGGCGAGAAATAGATTCAGCAGTGCGTCGGCGCTCGCGAAATGGGCGATGCCCCAGCAGGCTAGGCTCAAACAGAGCATTGCTGCTACTAGAATTGCCTGTGCATCGCCAAGGCGAGGTTTAGCGAAGGCAAATACCACCCAGACCCAAAGACTTGATGCCAACGCCGATGGCAATCGAAATGCCCACTCCGAGTGGCCAAACACATTTACGCTGAGTGCTTGAAGCCAATAAATCAGAATTGGCTTGTCGAAGCGTGGAGCACCATAAATGAAGGTGGAAATATAGTTGCCATTGGCAAGCATTTCGGTCGTGGCGCCGCTAAATGCGCCTTCGTCTACGTCGAATAAAGGCCAACCGCCAAGATTCATAAAAAACGCCCAGACGATGAGCGCAGCCAACCACCAGTTAATCGGGGAGCGGATTGTCGCGGGTTCAAACACCTTGCAGCTACGGGCTAATAATGGATCAGTCCTGGCTGTGGGCGGGGTGCCAGCCGTCCCGATCTGTCTCGGGTGCATTGCGGATGACGTAGGACTTCTGCTTGCCCGCCTCGAAGTAGGTGCGGGTCATCAGTTCCGCCAGCACGCCAACGGTTAATAGCTGTACTGCGGCGATGATCAGTATCATGCCGAGGGTCAGCAGGGGGCGATTGCCAATGTCTTCGCCGAGGAAAAGCTTGATAAAGCCCAAGTAGCCGAATATCGCGGTGCCAAGGCCGCCGAGGGTGAGACCGATGCCACCAAAGAAGTGTCCAGGTCGAGACTCGTAACGGAGAAAAAAGAATACAGAAATAAGGTCCACGACTACCGCTGCAACTCTCGACAGGTTGTATTTGGATTTACCTGCGACGCGGGGATGGTGTCGTACGGGTACCTCGGCTATGCGCGAGGCCCGGGTGGTAACGGCGACCCAAGCGGGTATGAAACGATGCATATCGCCATACAGTGACAGCCTTTTGATTGCATCCGCACGATAGGCTTTTAATGAGCACCCGTAGTCACGCAGACGTATGCCCGTAACCCGGCCAATGATGCGGTTGGCGACGAATGAGGGCAGCAGTCGAGTCAGCGCTTTGTCTTGACGGTTTTTACGCCAGCCCGAAACCATATCCAGATCTTGCTTGAGCAACTCATCAAGGAGCATGGGTATGTCTTGGGGGTCGTTCTGCAGATCGCCATCCATGGTGACCACTAATTCGCCACGGACGTGATCCAGACCAGCTTGCATGGCTGCGGTTTGTCCAAAGTTGCGGTTCAATTCAAAAGCGCGCACGTGATCGCCAAATCGCTCGCGTGCCTCTTTGAGGCGCAACCATGTTGCATCAGACGAGCCGTCGTCGACGATGATCAGTTCCCACGGGTGCGCGTATGCTTGCATGGCTGCGTGCACTTGTTCCACGAGAGGATGAACGTTGTCTTCTTCGTTATAAACGGGCACGACGATGGACAAACTTTGCGAATCGTTAAAGCTCATGGGGGTTACCTTAATAAGAGCACGGCATTTAAAGTCTAATGCTAACACGGCTAGCAGGGTTCTCCGGAATTCTCATGGCGGTTTGAGCGAGGTAAAGTGGACGGATGCGCGGCTCTATTCGACAAAAAATCAGCTTAAGTCAGTTGTTCGGCATCGTAATTGCGTTGGGCTACTGTCTGCTGATCGAGGTGTGGCTGGGTTGGCGTGTCGTGCTCACGCCTCTATTCGGATTGCCAGCGTTATTGCTGGTGCAAATGTTAGCGTTACTGATACTCACATATATCGTTCGCGCGTTGCGCCTGTACAGCTACTTTTTTAGCGACATCAAACGTCGCTTTGGGTTGATGCTGGCAATAATGCTCACCCACAACCTATTTAATCATCTGTTACCTGCGCGCTTAGGCGAAGCAAGTTTGCCACTGTTACTGCGCCGGCATGTAGATGTTGATTTGTTACGGGGCACCAGTGCGTTGCTGTGGTTTCGATTTTTAGATTTACATACGCTTGTTACTCTGGCCTTAGTTGCAGTGTTCGTTGTGCCAGAAAGTATCCAGTTGCCAGAGTGGTTTTATTTTTTCGAAGATTCGCGGGGTGCCATCGCGCCACTACTTATCGGAGCGTTCGTACTGATACCGCCAGGCATGTATTTGCTCACAAGACGCCGAAATGGAGAGCTGTCGGAGCGGGCCTCGGGTTGGCGTAAATTGCTAAATCGACTGCTCAGCGGGTTGCCCGCGCGCACTACAGATTTTTGGCTAAGTTGGATATGGACCTGGCTCACTTGGCTCGTCAAGTTGTTAACGTTGGCATGGTTGCTGGCTAATTTGCTGTCCATTTCCTGGGCCGCTGCATTACTTGGTGTCAGCGGGGGTGAATTGACAGCGGTTCTACCGATCCATGCGCCGGGCGGTTTTGGTACCTATGCGAGCGGTATTGTCGCAGCATTGATACCCTTTGATCTTGACCTGAACGCGGCACTGATTGCTGCAGCGAATACCCACCTTGTTTTATTTTCAGCGGCCCTGGTCAGTGGGGTGGTTGGTTGGCTACTGCTGCAGCGGGACGATAAAAACTAGACCCTTTATCGGGAATATTGTCACTTTTGTCGTCTTAATAGATGCGAGAATCGCAAATGTGCTTAGTGTGGTTTGATAAATTCGTCCAAAGGACTATTTTTTATGCCACTCAACGCGTTGTTATTGACCGACGGGATTCTCAGTCATAGCCACCAAAGTCGCGGGCTACTGCGCACCATATCGTCATGCGTTGCTCTTTCCATCCAAGATTTTTCAGTACAAATGCATTCAAACTGGATGCGTGGGTTTTTGCGTAAAGCGTTGACGATGAGTTCTGATGAGTCCCTAAGTTGGGCCGCACATTGCTTTAACTGGCCGGCCTGTGAATATCGAAAACCCGACCTCATCGTTTCTGCAGGGAGCGAGACCATGTTGGTGAATGCGGTACTCGCTAAGCGTTATCAGTGCGATAACGTATTTATTGGCGGCCAGAATGGCGTTCGTGCCGAGTGGTTTAACGCTGTTTTAACGCTAGATGCGCCGATTTTGGCGAATGCGATCTCATTGATCTTGCCGCCATCAAGGCTAACCCCTGATGTAGTTAATGATGGCTATGCGACTTATCAGGCCGCAGGTGGAAGCCACAAAGGCGGCTGTTGGGCTATGATCGTCGGCGGTGATGGCGGCGGCTGTCATTACACTGATGCAGAGTGGCGAATACTGATCGATGGCATGAACCAACTCGCAAAAACTCACAAGATCAAGTGGTTAGTTGTGACCACGCGACTGACTAGTAGCTCTGTACAGGAGCGTCTCAGGCAAGATTTAAAACCGTCATATGTGGAGTCCATTAGTGCCTACGGTTTGGGGCCTGATGATCCGCTGCCCTTGCTCGCCGCCCGCGCCGAGCGAATTTACTGTGGTGTGGAACACTTGCCGATACTGTTTGACAGCATTGCCTCGGGAAAGCCGACCCTGGCGCTATTACCAGAACTCGATAGGCTCAATCAGCGAGTCCACCATTTGCTTAAGCTACTGTGCCAAGAACGTTTTTTGTCTGTGCTCAAGATTGAAGAACTGCCCTTTGGGCGCACTGCGCGGCTGGCGTTACCACTGCCCGAAATGCTATTGCGCAAAAATACGCAGCTCTTTAGTCAAATGTGCAGGCTCTGTCCGAGCTTAGCTGACGTTTCCCAACGTTATTAGTTCATACGATAAAGGTCTTGGCAGATGTTCATGATGCCTTGGGTGTTGTCTGTGGATCGGGCACAATATGCGATTCGATGAAATTAGGTCCAGGTACTATGAAAGACGAAACGATCGCTATTCACGGCGGCTATACAACTGATCCAACTACCCATGCGGTAACGGCGCCAATTTACCAAACCGTCGCTTATGAGTTTGATGATGCCCAACATGGGGCCGATTTGTTTGATTTGGCGGTGCCCGGCAACATCTACAGTCGTATTATGAATCCGACCTGCGATGTTCTGGAGCAACGGGTGGCAGCCTTGGAAGGCGGTATCGGAGCGTTGGCGGTATCAGCAGGCAGTGCGGCGATCAATTACGCGATCCTCAATCTTGCATCAGCCGGAGACAACATCGTAGCGGTTCCACAATTGTACGGTGGTACCTATACGTTGTTCGCACATATGTTGCCGAGCCAAGGTATTGAGGTGCGCTTTGCAGCTGACGATTCGGTTGCAGCACTCGAGGCGCTCATCGACGAACGTACTAAGGCGGTCTTTTTAGAGACTATTGGTAATCCCGCCGGAAACATCGTAGACCTTGCCGCAGTTGCAAAAATGGCTCGCAGTCATGGTGTCGCAACGATTGCGGACAATACGGTTGCATCGCCCGCGCTGCTGAAGCCGATCGAGCATGGGATCGATATTGTTGTGCATTCGCTGACTAAGTATATGGGTGGCCACGGCACGACCCTAGGTGGAATCATTGTCGACTCCGGCCAGTTCCCTTGGGCTGAGCATGCACAGCGCTATCCAGGTATGAATACTCCAGAACCCAGTTATCACGGTGTTGTTTATACCGAGGCTTTTGGTCCTGCGGCGTATATTGGCCGGGCTCGTACGGTGCCGTTGCGTAATACTGGTGCGGCGTTGTCGCCGTTCAATGCCTTTCAACTGTTGCAAGGTATTGAGACCTTAAATTTGCGTATGGAACGACATTGCGCGAATACTCAGGCGGTTGCCGAATATCTGCAAGGCCACGCTAATGTTGAATGGGTGAGTTACGCTGGGTTGGCGGATCATCCTCATCACGCACTCGCGCAGCAATATATGGGCGGCAAGGCTTCCGGAATCTTGACCTTTGGGGTCAAGGGTGGATTCGACGCGGGAGTTAAATTCTACGACGCGCTAAAACTGTTCAAGCGTTTGGTGAATATTGGCGATGCTAAGTCATTGGCCTGTCATCCGGCATCCACTACCCACCGACAGCTAACTGAAGACGAGCAGCGAGCGGTGGGTGTTGCGCCGGAAGCGATACGACTATCCGTGGGTATCGAGCACATCGACGACATTCTCGAAGATCTGAATCAGGCTTTGGCCACTTAGTACTGATTGAAGTATTACGTTTCAACTGGGGCATAACTGCCTCAGTTGAATAACGTAATCCAGTCAAGCATGGTCCGTGACAGTTCGGTTAGCCCGCTTAAGAACGGTAAGCCGGCTAGGCTTAAAACTACCAGTGCAAGAAAAATACCGGTGCCGAAGCGCGCGTTGGCATGGCGGTAGCGCTGTGCCCAGCGCGCAGGCAGTAAGTGCGGCAGGATGTAGTGCCCATCCAATGGTCCGAGCGGGATCAGATTGAAGAGCATCAGCAGCAGGTTGATCTGTGCCAGTAGGGTGAAAAATACCAACGGCCCCTGATCTTGCCAGCCACTCTCCCATAACCAAACGAATGTGTTCCAGGTCACAAGGGCAAGTAATAGATTCATCGCTGGACCGGCTAAAGCCACCCATAGATCAGCGCTGGCACGGCGGTAGTTGCGCGGATCAGTGGGCACAGGCTTGGCATAGCCGATGCCGATGAGGGCCACCATGGTCAGGCCAACTGGATCAATGTGGGACAGCGGGTTTAATGTTAGACGACCAGCTCTTTCCGCGGTGTCGTCGCCAAACCACTTGGCGACCAATGCGTGGCCGAATTCGTGGAAGCTCAGGGATAGAACCAAGGCGATTAGAAGCAGCAAAAACACGGCGAATTGGCCTTGCATCAGCAATGACAGCATTTTTCCCTACCTCGTTTGTTCTGTGCATAGGCATTGGCTAGCCGTTAACGGCGCACTATCATGGCAGCCCTAGAACGCACTGCGAGCGTTGAGGGCGAACAATCAAACATACATTAAAAGTTTGGCGATTTCTTGATGGCAAGCCGGGTCATGAAAAGCAAACTCAGGGCCTAGTACAAGGGCTGAGAGAACTGGCCGAGATCGATGTGCGCGATGTGCAGTGGCCTGCCGATGCCAAGGCTTTAAATTCTGACTGGCAGTTGCGTGCGGCGGCACCCGACTTAATCATTGGTGCCGGCCATCATCTGCATAAACCAATGTTGCGTACGCGTTGGCATCTGGGTGGGCGTTGTGTGGTATTGATGCGGCCCTCGCTGCCGACGTTCTTATTCGATTTAGCCTTGGTGCCAGAGCATGACCGTGTATGGGTGTCGCGCAATGTCGAGCCGACGCTGGGTATGCTGTCGCCTTCCCAAGTTAGCNAGTCCGATCCGCAGCGCGGGGTTGTATTGCTGGGGGGCATAAGTNAACACTTTCACTGGTCGAATGAGGACGTTGCTCNNCAGGTTCATAAAATTGTCGCTGAGGCGNCGCAGCAGCAATGGCAGATCATTGATTCCCGGCGCACACCGAATGAACTGCGCGAGCATTTGCAGTTACCCGATTATGCTAAGTACGTGCATTGGCGCGACACCCAACCCTCATGGTTNACNCATCAACTCAGCCGCAGCAGTGCAACGTGGGTAACCCCCGATAGTGCATCCATGGTTTATGAGGCGCTATCTTTTTCGGGCCGAGTTGGAGTGATTGAGTTGCGCGCAAGNCGTCGCAGTAACAAGTTAGCCAATGGCGTGAGGCGTTTGCATGCATTGGGCTATGTCGGTCAGTCAGCTAAGGGGCCCTTGTCCGAACAAAACTTAAATGCTGTTGCGCTGGCTGAGCACCGGCGCTGTGCCAAACTCATCCTGCAGCGTTGGTTTTCTGAGTTACTCACGCAAGAAGAGACCTCGGCGAATCNCAGCGGGGGCGTAAAGTGACTGTGCCGTTACGGGTTTGCTTGCTCAGTGACGGTGTGCCCGGGCATGTTAATCAGGCACGCGGGTTGGTGAGGCGCATCGCCGCNATTCAAGAGGTGGACTGCCAAGAAATCACGGTACCGATGCGTTTGCCGTTCCTCAGGCCGCTATTGCGACTGGTGCAAAATAGTCGTCGCTCTGGGGCCTATCGACTNGCACGCTTAATCTATGCATCTTGGCCNGATNTGGATGAGGCCCCCGAACTTATTATTTCTGCCGGTGGCAATACATCCTTTGTTAATGCGCTGCTGGCGCAGCAGCTGGGCAGTGCNAATTTTTTTATGGGCTCGCTACGAGGATTAGATGCGGAATTATTCAGTGCAGTATTCACTCTGCAGGCGCTGGAACATCCCAATGGTNGNGCGCTGAAAAATAATNTTGTCATGCCGATCTTGCCGTCGAATAACGACCCTGATGCTGGGCGAGAAGAAGCCGAAGTTGTACGTCAGCAGTATCCGGGCTGTGTCTTTGGTGCGGTATTACTCGGTGGTGATGGTTCGGGCTATCGTTATAAAGACCGGGACTGGGAGCAACTGGCCGCGGCCATGAATGTCCTAAGTCAGGAACAAAAGGTNATTTGGTTGCTGACTACATCGCGTCGCACTGGTCGGCGTGCAGAGGCTGTNTTACGAGGCTTGCTCAACCCGGAAATTCTGGCTGAGGTTGTATGGTTCGCCGATCGNCCACGCAATCGCAATGCTATGTTCTTGCAGGCTGCNGACTTTGTATTATGCGGTGAGGACAGTATGTCTATGGTGCACGAAGCGCTGGCTGCGGATGTGAAGGTGGTTACCCTGAGTCCGAAGTTAGCTAATCCGCCAATGCGGTATGCGGATAAAATTAAGCGGCTTTATGCAGACGGCTATTTGCAGTGTTGTTCGATTTCAGCACTTGGAGCACTGCAGGTTTCGGCGGTTGGTAATACGCGCTCTCATCAGCAGNGTGANTGGCGAAGCGTTATTGAGCAGTCTCTTAAGCCGCTGCTGGAGCGTATTCGACAGACCAATGACCCAGATACGCCCTAGTGCCAATCCCGATGTCTTAAGCTTTATCGTCGAGTAGACGCTCATAGACGTTGAGTGTTTGCTGCTGCATGCGTTCAAGCACAAAGGTATTGGGCGATGGCTGCGCGGAGTCGTCAGCAAGTAGGGACTGCGTTTTGGCAGCAAGTGCAGCCTCATCGGCGCTAGGTACTAAGCCCTGTGGAAATAATTCGCCAACGCTTTCGGCTGCGCCGCCATAAGCCCATGCTACTACGCGCTTGCCCAAGCTAAGGGCCTCGATCATTGTGCGTCCAAAAGGTTCNGGCTGGGTCGAGAGATTATAAATNATACTGCACTGGCTCATGACTTCTCGAATGTCCTGGCGGGCGCCTAAAAATGTTACTCGGTTTTCGATGCCCAGTTGGCGAGTGAGTTCATGCAGTTGGTGAAGAAAGCGCTGCTGTTTCTTTTCTGCGCCGCCAATTACNANGCCATGTATGTCCGAGTCTTGTTTAAGGTTGGCAATTAAGCGTAAGAAAGTCTCGTGCCCCTTCCAACGACTAANGCGACCAGGCAGCGCCAAGAGATTGCGGCCAATCAGTTGCGGNTGTTGCTGTTGCCAGTTAGTTAGCCATNCACTCGTTGGCTGATAATCTTTGGGGAATGATAATGGATCGACTCCGCGATGAATGAGTTGAATGCGCTCTGCCGGTACGTTCGGATAATTTTGCAAAATGTAGTCGCGTACATTTTCTGAAATGGCGATCACTATTTCGCCCTTAGTCATCACAGCGCTGTATTTATTTACCGAATAGCGACCGTGCACTGTGCTCACCAGCCGCGGTCGCGCATGTTGAGGCATACCGCGCCAAGCTAGATAGATCAGCCACGCAGGGAGTCTCGAGCGCACATGCACTAGGTCGTAGTTTTGCAGCAGCTCGCGCAAAGGCCGTACCAGTTTTAAGCTAACGAGGGATTTGCGGTGCACGGGCAGTGTTATGTGGTCACTGCCTTCTGCGATCAGTTGTGTAACCATAGGGCCACCATTAGACAGCACGGTAGATTGATAGCCCGCCGCAACCAGTGCACGGCCGATTTCTAGTGTGCCGCGCTCGACGCCGCCCATATTGAGCGCCGGCAGTACCTGCAATATTGATGGTTTCAACGAAATGTCCTCATGGGCATCAAGAGTACATGGATTGAGGAGTGGCGGACATGCGCGTAGCGCAAATTATGGCTGGGCAAGAGGCCGGTGGGGCGGAGCTATTTTATGCGCGCCTCACGTCTGCACTGGCTCAGGATACAGACCTAAATCAAATTGCAATTTTGCGCCCGCATGCCCGCTGGCTTGAAATGCTCGAGTTGGCGGNGGTACCNACTAAGACTCATAGATTTGGTGGTCGCNTGGATGTGCAAACAAAGCGCCGGATGCGNGCTCAGTTACAGGNATTTGAGGCGGATGTAGCACTCAACTGGATGAGTCGGGCCGCACGTTTTTGCCCCAGTGGGGCATGGACCANTGCTGCACGTCTTGGTGGCTACTATTCGCTNAAGTACTACCAGCAATGTCAGGCCTTTGTCGGTAACACTGAAGGNATCTGTGAGTACTTGCGCAAGCAAGGGGTGCCTAGTGAGCGTNTTCATTACATTCCAAACTTTATCGATGAACGGCGGNTATCTGCAGATGACGCNATCGAGTTCCCGGCANCNAAACGAGACGACGCGCCGGTATTGTTGGCGGCGGGTCGTTTGCACCGAAATAAGGGTTTTGATGTCCTCATCGAGGCACTAAGCGCTNTTCCCNCAGCAACATTGTGGCTGGCTGGAGATGGGCCGGAACAAGTTAATTTGGCGCAGTTAGCGGAACGTCTGGGCGTTCGTGATCGGATAGAATTTTTAGGTTGGCAAGACGATTTGCGGCCGTATTTTCAACGCGCTGATGTTTTCGTTTGCTCCTCGCGTATCGAACCACTGGGCAATATTGTGTTAGAGGCTTGGTGGCATGGGTGTCCGCTGGTGGCTGCGCGTGCCGCAGGCCCCGTGGAACTGATTACCGATGGCATTAACGGCTCACTCTGTGATTTAGAAGATGCGCCGGCTATGGCCCAAGCGATAATGCATTTGCTCGACAGTGCAGGACAGCGGCAGGACTATGCGGCGGCGGGGCAAGCAGCTTATGCGGCGGGTTATAGCCGCGCCCAAGTGATTGCGCGTTATGAGCAATTCTTTGATGAGATTAAGCCCTAAAGACTTGATCCTGCCAGCAATAGTCTGCCGAGTAGGGCAAATTAAACGTGGTTTCGATGATGAACTGGGCAATACGCTGGCCGCTGAATTCCGTTTGATAAAACTGCCGGCCCTGACTTGCCCGAGTTTTTCGCGCGGCGTCGTCATGGTGAAAGTTGCGTAGCTGTTCTTGTAGTTCTGCATCGTCGGAAAAGAATACCGCCTCGGAGTTGCTGAAAAAGCGTTGATAACCCGAGGCGGTATGCAGGAATGTAAGTATACCGTTGCCCATGAGTTGGGATATCCGAGCGGATGAATACAGGTAATCACCCTCGTAGCGATTCAGATTTAAAGCCATTTTGCTGTCGGCGAGCGCATGGTCATAGGCGATCCCCCATAGCGGCGGATTACCGTGCATGCCAAATACCCCAAAACGCATATCTGTTAGCTGGGTTTTAAGATTGGCGACTTGGGCAACCCTTGGATCATCAGGTTTGCCGATGCCGCAAAACAGCACATCCCAAGTGAAGTGCTGCTTGCGTGAGTTGTCTTGGTTCTCAACGGCGGGATCGCAGGGGTTTGGCATGAAGCTAACGGTATTGGTAGGGCGTAAAAATTGTTTTAGTACATCGCCGCCGGTGGTCACAAATATACTGTCCACGACCTCGCAGCGACGCTGAATATTTTTGACGGTGCGTGGGTTGAATAGTGGATCGACGTTGCGGTATGCGATGCGCAGATCTGGGTAGCGCTGCTTTATATCCAGTAGTGTTTGGTTTTCGATCAGGTCGGCGTGGCCGAGTAGAATCATTTCGGGTTGATAGTTGTCGCAGGTTTCCAGTAATCGCTGATTGGCGCGACGCCGGCCAATGGGCTTTATGTTCAAAGGTGCTTCGTAGCGCGCGAGGTCGCGATCGCTGAACTCAAGTACCTGGTGATTTTGTCGTATAAGGCCGTGGTAAAGCTTGCGCGAAGTGCTCACCCGCAACGCGCCGTAACGATGCCATTGCCAGTTGTCGACTTGAAGAATGCGCATTGCAGCAGTCTAACGGATTATTGGATAAGAAAGGCGTTTGGTCTTTATTCCAATACTCCGTCAGTCTGCTTTTTGGTGACCTCTGCAGCGGACATGTTCAGCCAGTCTTGGAGAACCGCTGCATTGTCCTCGCCGATTGCGCGTACGCGCTGGTATTGATTGCAGGGTGTCTTGGCGAAGTGAATGGGTAGTGCGTCGCTCCATGTTGGCCCGAGCTCCGGGTGCACGTCCTCGATAGGGCGTGCAAACTCGGCGCCTGCCAATTGTGGATCGCGCTCTAACAGGTCGGCCCCGTCCTGTACGACACCAGCAGGTACACCTGCCGCTTGGCAGCGTGCCATCAAATCGTAGGCCTCTTGGTCTTGTGTCCAGTTGCCTAGGTGTTGTTCAAGGGTTTGCTTATGCGCCATCCTGCCTTCGACGCTGTCTAGTTCTTTTTGCTCTGCCCACTGTGGATGGTTCATCACGGCCTTCAGAGCGGACCACTGGGTATCGGTCATACAGGCTATGGCAATCCAACGCTCGCCAAGGCCGGGGATGTTATCCGGGTTAGGGCTAGCGCCTTTGCAGGGGTAGCAACCGTGGGGTACTGCGGCGTCGTAGGGTAGATCGTTGCCCACTGGGCGGGCAGTAGTACCGTTGGCAAAGTAATCGAGTAATGACGGTCCAAGGAAGTTCACCCCCACTTCAAATTGAGAGATGTCGACTCGGTGACCAATGCCCGTGCGATGGCGTTGCTCCAGCGCCGCCAGCACTGCCACAGCACCATGTAGGCCTGCCTGGTGGTCGTTATAGGAAAAACCGATACCGATGTCCTCGCGGCCGCTGACGCCGGTGGTATGAGTAAGCCCCGCCAGTGCGTGGATTGTCGGTGCGTAGGTGACAAATTTTGACCATGGTCCGCCATCACCCATGCCTGACATTTGCACATATATCGCCTGTGGGTTGTGCTCGTGTATAGCCTTATAGCCGATGCCCCAACGATCTAGAACACCAGCGGAAAAATTGTCGATCACCACATCGGCTTGTAAACACAATTCGCGGGCAACAGTTTTGCCCTCGTCAGTTGTCAAATTTAACGCCAACGCGCGCTTATTGCGGTTCCACATTAAGTAATAGGGGTGTTTGGGATCTTGAGCACCCACTGCACGTTGTGCTGNNTTTATCTTTACTACATCTGCACCCATGTCAGCGAGAATGCGTGTCGCAAAGGGCCCCGCAAGTACGTGGGTAAAGTCTAGGACACGCAAGCCTGTGAGTGGTCGATTGTCGTGGCTCATGATGCGCTCCAGCCAAGGTCGGAAAGAATGGCTGCGGCGTTGGTGGCTGCGGCAGTATGCGGATTCAGAGGTAGCTCAATCTCACCCTCAGTATTGCTGAAATGATAGGCAGCGCCGGGGGCGGTAATGGTCTGACCGTTGATGGTTAATTTCCGGTACCAATCCCGGGCTGCTAATTGTGGATTCTCCGCTACGGCTTCCAGAGGCAGTACCCAGCCGTAGGGGCAATGGCGCTCTTGGGCTTGCAAGAAAAGTTCGCGGGCGTCTTTGCCGGCAGCCCAGGCGCGCAGAATTTGCATAGAGCGTTCGACGCGTAGGCGCAGATTCTCCGGTTCTTGATATTTTGGATCGATTAGATCTTCTTGTACGCCTTCCTCAATAAGCCACATCAGTTGAGTGTCAAAGTCGGGTGTCGGGGTGACCATGATGCTGCCATTTTGTGCAGGCATTACCGCATAAGCATCAGACCAATGCAGTGCGCCGCGCCTGGGCAGTACTTTGCCCTCAGGTCTCTGCATGGTTTCTGCGTACCAATAGAACATTAGGACATGCTCTAGGCAGGATGCGATGCATTCATGAACAGATATTTCGGCGCGCTGGCCTTGTCCGTCTTTGCGTACCTTGGCCAAGGCCGCGAGGGCGGCGATGGCGACGTAGGCACCGCTGACCATAAAATTTAACTCCCCGAAGCCCTTCAGCGGTGGGGTATCGATATCACCAGTGGTTGCTGCCGCCCCGGCAAGGGCGCCGGCGACCAGATCCGGTGCAAGATAATCTTTCCATGGGCCGCTGGTGCCAAATGAGGATACATCAATCACAATCAGTTCAGGGCGCTCTGCTGAGCGCTTTGCCAAATCTGCTTCTTTGACGGCAAAAGCGTTATCGCAGGTCAGCACGATGTCTGCGCGCAGCAGTAATTGATCGAATTGCTCTAGTCCACTAGCAGTACCCAAGTCCAATGTGAAGAAGCGTCGGTTAGATGCGAAGAATGCGTGCCACAAAGAAGCTTCGGTGGCTTTGTCTGTAGCCGTCAGCGGGCCGCGCTGTCTTAGTGGATCGCCCTCTGGTGGTTCGGGCCGCACGACATCTGCGCCGAGGTCGGCGAGTAACTTGGCGCCATAAATCCCCCTTTCGTCCGTAAGATCGATTACCCGTACGCCGCTTAATGGCATGTGTTGCCTCCTCTCCTGAATAGGTCAAAGGTAAAGCATATTTACCTCAGCGCCAATGTATGGGCAGTCATAGCCGCGGTTGTAGTATGCTCAAATGAGGAGGGCGGGATGTTAACTACAGAACAAATCGGTTTTTTCAAGGCAAATGGTTATCTGTTGCTTCCTGGGGTTATGGATCTAGATCTATGTGCCCGGGTGCGTGAAGCGATGTGGGACTCTTTGCCTGAGAATTCAGAAATGTGTCAGGACAACCCGGATACCCATTTGGGGCCTTTTCCCGAGGGGTTGCAAAGCGCTGACAGCCTGCACACCCGTATGGGCTATCGCTGGTTGAATCGCCACCTTGGGGTTACTGAAGATGTGGTCAGTCTGATCTATAGCGATACTATTTGTGCTATGGCACAGCAACTGCTGGGCGGGCAGCTGCGTCAAGTGGTCAGTAATGGTGAACCTATGGGCAGTCGCGGTCCGGCGTGGCCTGGAGGTCCAACGGATCCAGCTGTAGGCACAGATGCGGCACGCGGCGTCTATTGCACTCTGCCATACGGAGAGAAACCCCGAGAGCCGGACGCCTGTCATACTGATGGGCATCCCTTTCAGCTCGGAGTTGTCGGTCTGTTAGATGACAGTCCCCAAGACGGTGGCGCGTTTAAAGTTTGGCCAGCATCCCACCGCACGTTGTATCCAACCTTTACTCTGCGCTACGACCAGCCACGTATCCCATATTACGAGCATTTGCCCAGTGCCAAGGGCATTGTGCATAGCCCGGAATACCTTGCAGAAATTGAACGCCTCAATGCCGAGGTGCAGCCGGTGGAGTGTTGGGGGCGAGCTGGAGATATCGTGTTTTGGCATCATCGAACCGCGCATATGGCTGGACACAACTACACGGACGTTATGCGGCAGGCGGTGCTCGCAGATTTCTGGACCGAAGACTTGGATCACTTTCGCACCACTGATGCCCAAGGCGATATGTGGCGGGATTGGTCAGAAGAGGTGCAAGGTGTTGCCCTAGAGTACTCGCAGGCGCTCGCTAAAGATCAAAGATTANTNAATTAAAACATANGCTTAGAAANTATATCTATAAATAGGATTATTAATGTCGAATGAAACCACCGATCGGNCAGGAAGCGCGAGTCAGCATCCNAATGATATGTACGGCAACATTGATGCGCGCAGTGAGGACGACAGTGGCGTTGCAGCACCGATACCCGCNGCAACAGTTGTGCTGCTGCGAGATGGGGATGCGGGCATTGAGCTGTTAATGCTGAAAAAAAATTCGAAGATCACCTTCGGCGGTATGTGGGTATTTCCGGGCGGCAAAATAGACGCGGAAGATTATCCAATCAGTGGTGATGTGGATCGGGCGGCTAGAGTGGCGGCAGCGCGAGAAACTCAGGAAGAAGCTGGGTTGTCTGTAAGTGCTGAGGAGTTTGTGCAGATTGCCCATTGGACACCACCACCGGGACCGCAGAAACGTTTNGCGACTTGGTTTTTTGCCGCACAAATCTCTGGTGACGAAGACATCGCCATAGATGATGGCGAGATCAAGGCCCATGCTTGGATTCGTCCCCAAGANGCTTTGGCGAAACATGCTGAGGGTGAGATTGACTTGGTGCCGCCTACCTGGATCACCCTATACCACCTGTCNAAGTACAGCCCTGGGTCTGAGGTGCTCAACCATTTCCGGCAGCACGGCTATAAAACCTATCGAACCCGAGTCGTCAAAGCGGCCAGCGGTGACCGGGTGGCGATGTGGCATGGTGACTCAGGTTATGAGCCCTGGGATGCCGATGTNGATGGCGAGCGTCACCGCTTGGTGATGGCGAAAACTGGATTTCGGTTCGAAAATACCGTTGAGTCCTACTAGCCACGCCTCCATTCGGCGCTCGGTATAGAGTACAGGCANNGAATTTTTTTGAGGGGGAAATATGTCTGAGATTAAGCCAATACCGCGTGCGACGATCTACGCACATGGCTCGCTGGGTATGCCGATGGCTGTATACGGTTACCCGCTGGCAATATGGCTTGCACCGCATTATTCCGGTGTCATTGGGCTGGATCTGGCAACGGTCGGGTTGATCTTGATGATCGCGCGNTTGACGGATGTGGTTACGGANCCCTTGATTGGTGAGTTGTCGGATCGCTGGCGGACCCCTTNTGGGCGGCGCAAACATTGGCTGATTATCGGTACGCCGGTCATGTTGCTGGGAATTTATAAACTATTTATTCCAGCGCCAGATGTGGGTCTGCTCTATATGCTTGTTTGGCTGACGGTGTTTTTCCTTGGTTCGACAATGATCGCGCTACCGCATAGAGCGTGGGGGGCGGAGCTTTCAACTGATTATCATCAGCGATCTAGGGTGACNGCAGGGCGAGAGATCTATGTGCTTGCNGGCTTATTGCTTGCGGCGACGGTGCCGCTNGTTGTCGAGGTCACGGCGGATGGTGGTGACAGTGTAGTAGCGGTATTCGGCAAAATTTGGACTGATGCTACTGGCGCCTTTACCGGCGAAATTATGAATGCCGTGCCAGTTGATCGTGGCACGCTTACCGGCCCAGTTTTGTATTGGCTTGCGCTNGTGGTCATCGGCATGCTTCCGGTGGCGGCTGCGATATGTTTCTTTATGGTCAAGGAACCGCCGATTCAGGCCGCAGTAGCGAAGGTGTCGCTAAAAGAGAGTCTCGGTCACTTAATGAAGAATGGCCCTATGGTACGTGTNCTCATTATTGTGCTCTTGGTTCAGTTTGGTGAGGCGTTTCGCAATGCGGTATCGCTGTTTTTCATTGCCGACATAGTGGGTGTTCCAACGATTGGAGCAGCTTATTTCTTTTACTTTNTTGCNGGTTTNGCTGCCATTCCGTTCTGGCTGTTNTTAGGCAAGAAGTTCGGCAAGCACAAGGCGTTTATGATGACGCTGATCACCGTTGCTTGTGTCAGTGCGGCTAATTTCCTCTTAGTCGAGGGAGACTATTTCGTTTTCTTTTTGCTCTTTATCGTTAAAGGCTTTTGTTTTGGCGGCCTACAGTTTCTGCCTCTGGCTATGTTGGCAGATGTTGTAGACGTTGATTCAGCGCGCACCGGTGGTAAGCGAGCGGGTTCTTATTTTGCGATCTTAGGGATCTCGGAAAAGCTTGCCATCGCCTGCGGCACAGGATTCTCGTATTACATTGTCGGACGCTTGGGTTTTGATCCTGCTCTCGGAGTTGAAGGCAGCACCGATCTAGGCGTTTTAACCCTGCGGCTGGTTTATTGTTTTGGCCCTGTGCTGTTCTATGGGTTGGCCATGAAGCTCATTTGGAATTATCCGCTTACGCCTGCGCGGCATGCGCGATTGCGCGATACCATTGCGCGCAGGGAGGCGCGTCTTCAGGCGAAGTCATAGTCGNAGCTAGCGGCCCTCGAACAAGCGGCGCGGGTTGTCGACGAACAGCATATTAATGTCCTGTTCGCTCGCGCCCATGGCCAAAAGGTCTGGGATGACATGCCTCTGCATATATAGAAATTGATCGGGATTAGAGCGTTGGAATACGTGCTCGGTTTCAATACTGCCGTCAGCTTGCTCATTNTGGATATGCAGGCATATGCAATCATGGCTCGGACATAGACGCTCTCCGTAGCCCATATCGATTAAGCGCTTGAGCGTGACCGTGCGCATATGCGGACTCACGTGGCGCCCCGGGTAGCGGTCTAATCCGAGAAAACAGCCCTGATCGAGAATCCATTGCAGATATTCGGTGTCGGTGGTGTCGTTGCAGTGATCAATTTTCACCCGGCTTAGATCTACGCCTTCCTCGCGGAAGATTTGAATCTGGCGCCGGCCCACCTGCCCGGTAGGGTACGAGTGCACCATAATCGGCACGCCAGTTTGCACGTGTGCTCGGGCGACTGCNCTGGCCATGGTNTCTAGTGGCGGAGTAACGCCTTCAAAGTCAGCNGCGCACTTCAGCATGCCGGCTTTAATATCAGTGCCGCGGAACCCCTCGGTNAAATCGCGGATGAATTCNTCAGCCATTTGATTAGCGCCCACGCCGTGCATAAAGCGCGGTACATCCAGCCACCAGCCTGTGACGTTAATCAAGTTAACCCCAGAGGCCGCGGCAACGCGTTGTAATAACCTAGGGTCGCGGCCTAAATCGAAGGTCGTGGCATCGAGCATGGTGTCAATACCGTTTGCCTTGGCCTTCTTAAGGCAGTCAATAGCGCGACTTTCATAGTTTTGCCCAAGCAGATCCGGGTAACTCTGGGTTAAACCGCTGGCGGCCACAAGGACATGCTCATGCATCAGGGTAAAGCCCAGATCAGCGCTGTCGATTGGGCCAGTAACGCTATTTATGCTTGCCATAGTTGCCGCCCTCTCTGGTTTAGGGCTTTGCCGCCAATTTGATGACCATTTCCTGATCATCCGCAGTCTTAATACGGACGTGGAATTCCTCACCCACTATGGCGTAGCCGAGTTTCTTTAAACCTCCAGGGCTAGCTGCGGTAAAGGCCACAGATTGTTCGCCCAATTCACTAAGGCGCATTTTTTGTGCCGGGCTGCGCGGTTTGAAGCCGCTGTCCCATTGTTGGATGTGCAGTTCCAGAGTGTTCTCAACCTCTTCGATGTGCACAATTTCGACCATTGCAGTGCCTTCGGGCGAGGTGATGCGGACCAGTGAAGCAATTGTGCCCGCCGTGGCAGTGCTCCAATTCTCCTCCAGCACGGTGTCTGGGCCGATTGGGCCACTCCATCCGCCGGTCATCCAAGCCAAGCTGCCAATGTGGGGATGGCTGCCTTTTTCGCCCGGTAAATGACCGTTAGCGACTGCTGTCGCTGATATAAAGAGAAGCAAACTTAAAAGCATCGTGCGCATGTTTAATCCTTGTTTTAGCGTGTAAGCAAATGGGTAAGCTGCAGCTACCGTGTTTGAATGGTAATTTTTGCAATTCTCCCCACAACCGAAGCTAAACGAGCGGCGCTGATTTCGCAATCGTGTCTGGCATCAGGATATCCCTGGGGCTAGGCTGTAAGCTAAATTTAGGACACAGGAGTTGGGTGTGTTAAGCCAAGCCGACGATTTCCCGATCCATCAGAATCCCGAACCCATAGCCTATGCTGGAGCCAGCAGAAACTTCTACGACCGCTATTTCTTCAACGGTTACCATTTGGAAGAAGACATCTTTTTTGCTCTCGGCATGGGCATATACCCGCAATTGGATGTCATTGATGCGGGGTTTTCGTTCATTGTCGATGGAGTGCAGCACAATCTGTTGAGCTCGCGAGTGCTTAACCACGAGCGTATGCATACCCAAGTTGGGGCGATTGCGGTGGAGGTGGTGAAGCCATTGCAGTGTTTGCGCATCGTAATTGACTCGTCGGAGCATGGTTTAAAGGCCGATCTTCTGTTCAATGGGCGTGCGCCTGCTCAGGAGGAGCCGCGGTTTACCCGGCGCATTGGCACTCAGACCTTCATGGATTACACCCGGCTCACGCAAAATGGTCACTGGCAAGGTTGGATCGAGTTTAGGGGCCGAAGAATTGAGGTGACGCCGGAGCTGTGGTTAGGCACCCGGGATCGCTCATGGGGTATTCGGCCGGTAGGTCTGCCAGATGCGCAGCCAAATCCTCAGGCACCCAGCGTTAATCAGTTTTATTGGCTGTGGGCACCCATTAACTGGCCGGATGGTGTCAGTCTTTATCATCTGAACGATGATGNGGATGGCAAGCCCTGGAACACTGCCGGGGTGTTTGTTCCATTAACTGGAGAAGCTCAGCCCATGCGCCGAGCGAGTAGTGATATCGAATTTATTACCGNAACCCGACATGCCAAGTCGGCAGTGATTAACCTGCAGGCCTTCGATGGTGGTGTTGCGCAGATTANTATGCG
This sequence comes from Gammaproteobacteria bacterium, assembly GCA_002690405.1. Taxonomy (GTDB): domain Bacteria; phylum Pseudomonadota; class Gammaproteobacteria; order Pseudomonadales; family Azotimanducaceae; genus UBA4421. Next base: position 28,294 of record NZEI01000033.1, on the reverse strand, counting down.
GCCGCGTTTTCACTGGTACATGAAAGGTGTGGGTTATGGCCACCCAGAATTTGGCCATGGCCACTATCATGGTGGCGACGCTCAGCTGTTTGAAGAATATGCGCTAGCGGATGTAGACGACGCGCTAAATTTACACATCCAGGCGATATGCGACGTCACTATGGAGGGCGATCTCGGTCGCCGTGCGGGTAGGGGCGTATTGGAACAACTAATTGTTGGGCCGCATGCGCCCAGTGGCTTCACTGAGTTATTGGATATGGCGCCTTAGTCGAGGCTGGCCAACCAGTCGAGTAAGTACTCGTTAGTGGCCTCGGCAGCCTCCTGCTGAGTCCAGTGACCGATGCCGGGTATCAGCGCGTTGACGCGCAGATCGGTCACGTAGGTTGGCATGTTTTCCAAAGCCTGGGCACCCATAGCAATAACGCCGTCGCGATCGCCGGCGACAAACAAAGCAGGTTGCTGAATCTGCGTGGGTGCACCCTCAGTCAGTTCCCAGGTGAGATTGTGATTGCGATAGTAATTCAGTGGTCCGCGAAACCCACTGCGGCTGAACTCACTCACGTAAAAATCCAAGTCAGCATCGCTCATCCAGGCGCCTAATTGTTCTGGATCCGGGAGGTCAGACAGCAGGTCTGCATCTGCGGGTTTATCCCATATCAGACCTATGTCCATTTGACCGCTGGCCATGTGATAGAACTTCCGCAGCGCAGTGCGTACATCGGCCTCGAGTTCGGTCTCGGCAATGCCAGGTGTCTGGAAGTACAGTTGATAGAAAAACTTGTCTTTGAAAACAATCTTCAGCATATCCAAGGGCGGCATTTCCGCACGCGGCGAAAACGGTACGGATAAGGCACCTACTGCACTAACTATCGTTGGATGATTTAGTGCAGTACTCCATGCAGTAGGTGCGCCCCAATCGTGACCAATCACAATGGCGGTTGTATAGCCTAGGCTTGCTATCAGGCCAATGACATCATTGGTGACTTCAACTTGGTTATAGCTCTCAATAGGTTCTGGGTGATCACTGTCTCCGTAACCCCGCATATCCGGGGCTACAACGTGATAGCCCGCCGCCGCGAGAGGGGCGAATTGGTGACGCCAGGAATACCAGGACTCAGGGAAGCCGTGCAGTAATACGATGAGTTGGCCATTAGCGCTCTCTGGGATCTGCTCTGCGATACTTAGGTGAATGCCATTGGTCGCAACTCTGCGGTTGCTTATGTTTGGGAAAAGGCTAGATACGGTCATAATTTGTAGTCCCTGTTGCTATGGCCATAACACCANGCTTCGACGGGGCAAACAATAGACCGGTTTNCTGCTTGGCGCGCTATGATGATCACCCAAGGTAAGGTTCTATATTGTAGGCGGCTAATTGAACGTGACTCAGACACCATTATTCTTTGACCTCGATGGTACGCTCACCGATCCGCAGCAAGGTATTACTGGCTGTATTCGCTTTGCCATGCAGCAATTGCAAATAGCTGCGCCAGCCCAAGAACAACTGACTTGGTGTATCGGACCGCCGTTGCACGAGAGCTTTGTAGAGTTGGTAGGCGAAGCTAAGGCGGATGCTGCGGTGGAGTTTTACCGGCAGCGTTTTTCCCGTATTGGGTTGTACGAGAATGAGCTTTATCCCGGTATCCCACAATTGTTGGAGGAACTGCGTAGTCGCGGACATTTGCTGTTCGTTGCTTCTAGCAAGCCACGGGTATTTGTTGAGCGAATCCTTCAGCATTTTGATTTGGCTAAATTTTTTACGGCCATTTATGGATCCGAGTTGGACGGGCGCTTGCAAGATAAAGGTGAGCTGTTGGCCCATGCATTAGCCGACCAGCAGTTGCAGGGAGTGGACTGTGTGATGATTGGCGACCGTCAACATGATGCTCTGGGCGCGGCCAATAACGGTATGGGTTTTATTGGTGTCTTATACGGCTTTGGTTCGGTGGAGGAATTCAGTGCTCACGGATTTAACCGTTGGGTAGAGTTGCCGGGGCAATTACTAGACGCGGTTACATAAACCCGCAAACTAGGNCCANGCCTAGCCGGGCCGATTACTGCGCCCCGCAAATAGCTCATTGGGACGAATTTTCTCATACTCGGCCAAAACAGGCGCAAACTGTTCTGGGGTACTGGCGTGAATGATCAGCCCGTCCGCGCCAGCGTTGAATTGGTCGACCCAGCGTTCGGCACAGGTTTTCGCATCGCCAACGGCGGCGGGGCGCCAGTGTTGTGGAATGAGTTTCTCAATGTTTTCTAGTTGTGTGAAATCCGCCACGCTGTCGATGGCCCCGCCAACGTTTTTCACCTCAGGCGCGCTGCGAAAACGATGCAATGTCTCCATATCCCAGCCGTTTACCTTNACCAACGCTTCGCCATAGCCTGGGATTTGCAGGTAAGTGGCCAACCGCGCCACGATCATTTTCAGGTAGTCGGTATCGCTTGGCTGATGCACGGTTGCGAGNACCGACCATAATTTACCGTTGGTGCGCCCAGCGGCGGTTTCGCCACGCCGAAACGCGGCTACCGACTCAGTCAAGGCTTGGTCGCTCATAAAGGTATGTAGATGGGCGCCGTCGTAGATCTGGCCGGCGTGCTCCAAGCTCTTAGGGCCAAAACCGATATACATTAGTGGAATATCTTCGCTGACNTAGGGGGCTAACTGCAGCACCGGNTATTGACCCAATGGACTGTCATGGCCGATTACCTGTTCCCCANGCCACAGTTTGCGCATCAGCTCGACGAAACTTCGTTCATGAGCAAAATTCGGAAAGTCCACATTTAATGCCTGCCAACGCAATTTCACTCCCTTGGCCAGACCGAGTGCAAAACGTCCCTCGGATAGGCGATTAAGAGTAGACCCCATTGAGGCAGTTACGATTGGGTGACGGGTGTTTAGATTAGTGCCGGAGGTGCCAATNTAGAGCGTATTCGTCACCCCAGCGACCGCGCCGCAGAGAGCAGAGATCTCCTTAAAATCGGCGCGTTCGGANATCATGATGTTACCGATGCCCAATGCTTCGGCATCTTGAGCTTGCCGCAAAATATCCCTTGGCGCACGACTGTGGCCGGGTAGTCCGTAAAATCCTAGTTCCGGAAACTTTGAGTTATAAGTTGGATACATGGCATTCCTTNACGATCAGCTCTCTCNGAGCAGGGTAGGTTAAGGTCTGATACTTTGCATATACGGATTTAGGAAGATGCCGNTGGGATCAACTNGGTCGCGTACGCGCCACCAGTCCTCCCAGCGCGGATGCAGNGCTGCCAATTGCTCCCCCGTAAGGTAGTTGNCCTTACCCCAGTGCGGCTTGCCACCAAATTCAAGAAAAATTTCTTCACAGGCGCGATAGTAGGGTTCGTCTGGCTCAGCAACCGCCTGATGCACTGAAATGGTCACTGTGGCGCGTTCGTANGCNGTGGATAGCCAAACATCATCCGCTGCTAATGTGCGGTACTCTACCGGCCAGCGCACGTCTGGAAACCTTTGCTCGAGCAGTGTTTTGATTGCGCGCATGCAGTCGGGTCCGTGCTCAGCGGGGACGCTGTATTCCATCTCGGTATGCAGGTGCGGACGGTGATTCGGCAATACCTCGAAATTCCAACCGCGACGGCTGCCCTCGTCGCCCAGTGGGTAGATTGGGTCTGCGTCAGTGGGGTTGATAACCTTAACCTGAGCNGTATCGGTATGCGGNTACCAAAAGAACTCACAATGACGATTTTCTTCCACGANTGNNGGCAAATCCTCCAAAGTCGCNAGCAGCGGCGCTTGCCAAGTCCGTTCTTGCANGCGAAAGCTAGGAATCAGCGCCAACTNTAAGCGTGTAACGATCCCAAAGGCGCCTAGGTGTAAACGGCTGGCCTGCCAAAGTTCACGCTCCAGTGGGTCATCAGATGAGGCAGAGCATGTGACAAGGCGACCATCGGCTAAGGCTATTTGTGATCCNGTGACGCGGCTGCTGAGATTGCTAAGCGTCGCACCNGTGCCATGGGTGCCTGTGGCAGTGGCGCCAGCGATCGTCTGCTGGTCAATATCACCTTGATTTGGCAGCGCTAATCCGTGTTGATGCAGGGCCAGCCCAAGGGTGTGGATGCGGCTGCCACCCCAGACCCATGCGGAATTGGTGTCGGCACTGATGACGCCGGCNAAACCCACAAGATCGACGATAACACTGTCATTACCGACCAGGTCTTGATGGCTGTGTCCGGCGCCTACAGGNCGCAGGACTCTGTCATTTTGGTTGCAGTAAGCAGCAAGGGCTGCCGCTTGTTGCTCCGAGTAAATCTGCGCATAGCGGTCCGGCTTACTTGTTAGGCGGCCTGACCAGTTTGACCATTTCGGCATTATCTATTTCCAGTCTAGCGACCACTGAAGACGGGTTGGCGTTTTTCCAAAAACGCTGTAACCGCTTCTTTGTGGTCTTTAGTGGCGGCGCAGCGGGTCATTCGATCGGCCTCCAAGGCGAGGCATGAACGTAAATCGCCGGTGACTGCGCGGTTAATGTTCTCTTTCATATAGCCCAAGGCAATAGGTGGCCCAGAGGCGATCTGTTTTGCCAATTCAAATGCGGCGCTGGGTAGTTCTGCATCAGCGACAACATGATTAAAAAGCCCCAACTGCAATGCTTCGTCTGCCTGCACTCGCCTAGCCGTGTAATACAGATCCTTGGTTCTGGAAGGGCCGATAAGCTGGGTCAGTAGCCAGCTGCCGCCGTAGTCACCGGAAAAGCCGATGTTGCGGAATGCAGTAGTAATGAATGCAGAGGCGGCGGCGATGCGAATATCACAAGCCAGGGCGATGCTTAACCCTGCACCGGCAGCGACACCAGGCAGCGCTGCAATAGTGGGTTTGGCGTGGTCAGCCAGTCGTAGCGTCAACGTTTCCTGCTTCTGGATGAGCGTTCTAGTACGTTCTTCCGCGGTTGGTCGCGGGGCATCTGCAGGCAGTTTACCGCCGGCCATTCCACCAATGTCGCCACCCGCGCAGAATGCCGTACCGGAGCCAGTGATAACAATGCAGCCCACATCATTGCGGGTTTCTAGATCCAGTAGCGTTTGGCGTAGCGCTGGTGTGAGGTTATCAGACAGTGCGTTGCGCTTTTCGGGGCGATTTAACGTGATGGTGGCGACGCGTTCGTCGACATTACACAACAGTTCGTCGGTTCCGGTGTCGATTTGCTCTACTGACATGGTTCACTCTCCCTGTGATTAGAACTGTAACGAGTTTCTGCATTAGATCACAGGAATAGGGCACTTCTGCAAGGTTAGCAAGGTTATGTCCAGCATAGATGCGAATTAGAACGTCGTTTAGGCGGAGCTGAAATGAACCAAATTGACTATTACCAGGCAAAACTGGACTTTGAAATTGACGCAGCCGAGTTGTTTGCGGCACTACAAGCCGACCAACGCAAGATTGTGGTGGTGGATGCACGCTTGGCTGCGGCTTATGTCGCGGAGCACATTCCTATGGCGATTAACCTGCCGCATGCAAGCCTGTCTAATGCCATGGTTCGAACGCTGGACAGCGACAAGCTCTATGTCTGTTATTGCGATGGTGTTGGCAGCAATGTATCCACCAAGGGTGCATTTAGCCTCGCGGCCCTTGGCTTTGAAGTAGTCGAACTCTCTGGCGGTTTAGATGCATGGAAGCGTGACGGCTACAAAACTGAAACAGCACAAGGAGTGCTGCCGCTGGACGAATAGCTCAGCCGATTGGATGTTATTCAAATGTCGCCGCGGTCGCGTAGCGCCGCTAAAGTTTCCTTATCAAAGCCTGCGGACAGTAATACTTCGTCAGTATGGCTGCCTACTGCGCCGCCAGCCCAGGTAGTCCGCCCAGGGGTCAGCGATAGTTTTGGCAGAATGGCAGGTATCTTGAGTTTGCCATTAGGAGTGTCTACCTCTTCGAACATGCCGCGAGCCTGATAGTGTGGGTCGTCAAAAGCGTCGGCTATGGAGTAAATAGGTCCAACGGGTACATCCACGCCCTCCAATATGGCGATGACCTCTGCGCTACTGTGCGCACTAGTCCAGCCGCCGATGGCCGCATCAATCAATTGTTGCTGTTCTACACGCCCGGCGTTGGACCCGAGATCAGGGTCGTTAGCCAGATCTTCGCGGCCGATGGCCGTCATTAAGCGCACATAAATTGAATCACCATTGCCGCCGATGACTACGTGTTTGCCGTCGCGGCAGAGGTAGGTGTTGGTGGGGACGATTCCGGTGAGGGTTGATCCTGCGGGTTCGCGGATGGCTCCGGCACCGTCATATTCGGGCACCACACCCTCCATTAAATTAAACATCGCTTCGTACAGCGCTACATCAATAACCTGTCCCTGTTGGCTGTCTTTGCGCGCCAGTAACGCGAGCAAAATGCCCAAAGCGGCGTGTACCCCAGCAACACTGTCCCCAAGGCTCAAGTTGGGTCGGACCGGGACGTCCTCTGGAAAACCATTGAGGAAGCGAAATCCACTAAAGGCTTCGGTAACCGATGCGTAGCCGGGCTTACTGCTGTACGGCCCGCTCTGGCCATAACCCGAAATACGGGTGTAAATCAGTTGTGGGTTGTGAGGTTTGATGTCCTCTGGCCCTAACCCCCATTTTTCCATAGTGCCGGGCTTAAAGTTTTCGATCACCACATCGGCGGTAAGCATCAAGCGCCTGAGAACTTCGCGTCCTTGCTCGGTGCGCAGATTGGCGGTAACAGACTTCTTATTTCGACCCAAGCTGCGCCACCAATACCCAGTGCCGTCCTTATCCAGTAGGCGCCAGTTGCGGATAGGATCGCCATTACCTGGGGGTTCTATCTTTATAACGTCGGCACCAAAGTACCCGAGGATTGTGCCCGCAAAGGGTCCCGCTAATAGTTGGCCGACCTCGAGTACTCGAACGCCCTGCAAGGCTTGGGTGGTCATGGTTGCCCTGGCTCCTTTGAGGTGTTGCGACGTACGTCCCGGAAGGGTCCGCTATCGAAGCGGGGTTCCTTGGGTAAGCCAAGTACTCGTTCGGCGATGATGTTGCGCTGTATTTCGTCGGTTCCACCGGCAATGGAGCCTGCCGGTGTGGACACTAGAATTTCTGCGATGGTGCCGTCCATTGGACTGTCGGGTCCGGTGAGCAGCGCATCGTTGGCACTGATGTGGGTATGCACTTGCGCAGCCAAGCGGCCGACATGGCTGGCGGCCAGTTTGCCTAGTGAACCTTCTGGGCCTTGGCTTTTGCCGGCCTTTTGTGCCGCTCGTGCGCGTTGTGCTGTCCAATGAGCAGAGCTCGCAAGAATATGCAGGCGTGCAATGTCCTGGCGCAACACGGGGTCATTAATCGCGCCAGTTTCGTTCGCGCGCTGCAATATCAGATCGACACGCCCCGCACGCTGTGGATACCACTTATAGGGTTCGTTTGCGATTTCCAATTCCTCCTGATACTGCTGGTAGATTGGGGCAGGCGAGACGGCTTTTGCTGCTGGGTTGCGCGGGCGATCGAAGGAGCGCCGTTCGTGGGCCAGGGTGGTCATAGCGATCTGCCAGCCGTCGCCGGGTTGACCAATGAGGTTGGCCCGTGGCACACGAGCGTCAGTAAAAAACACCTCATTGAAGGAGGCGTGTCCGTTCATTTGTTTTAACTGCCGCACCTCAACGCCGGGTTGGCGCATGTCGAGAACAAAATAGCTCAGGCCCTTATGTTTTGGTTCGTCCCAGTCGCTGCGCGCCAACAGTAGACCAAAATCGGCGTGGTGGGCGCTGGTATTCCATACCTTCTGGCCATTGATGATCCATTCATCACCTCGCAGGTCGGCGCGAGTTGTGGCGCCTGCTAGGTCAGAGCCGCTGCCCGGTTCGCTAAACAACTGACACCAGTGCTCCGCGCCAGTGAGAATAGGGCGCAGATAGCGTTGTTTTTGCTCATGATTGGCATGGGCTAATAGAGTGACCGCAGCGAGCATTCGAACACCGCTGTGTGCTGCGCCAATGGCGCCAATGTGTGCCAGTTCCTCGTCGACTACCGCGCTCAGCTGTGGCTCTAGGTCCCGGCCAAAATAGTCCCTAGGCCAGTCTGGTGCGCCCCAACCGGAATCGGCTAATAGTTCGCGCCATTGAATAAGATCTAAATTTGGATCCCAGTTGGCTGCTAGCCAGGTGCGGATTTCTTGGCGTATCTCTTGGATATTCATAGTTAACCAATCCTCGCTTTTGCTGTTGCGCCGTGGGTGATCGCGTGCAGCATACGCTCGCGATGGGCGGCAGGCGTTCCGAATAAAACTTCAGAGCTTTTCGCACGCTTAAACCACAAGTGGGTATCGTTTTCCCAAGTAAAACCGATGCCGCCATGCAACTGAATACATTCGCTGGCGACATGGACGTAAGCTTCGCTGGCCGCCGCTTTTGCTAGACTGGCATGCTCACGCACGTCCTCGTTGACCGTCAGGCAGTAGGCAGCTTGATAGGCTGCTGACTTAGCCAGTTCAACCTCCAGTAGTAAATCTGCCAGACGATGTTTGATGGCTTGGAAGGACGCAATGCTGCGGCCGAACTGAAAGCGCAGTTGCGTATAGTCTAGTGCTGACTGCAATAGCGTTTGAGCACCGCCGACCATCTCATTACTCAGAGCCACCACTACGTAGTCCATTATACTCGGTAAGTCCGCTGTGCCGAGGCGTTCAGCGGGGGTGTTGGCAAGGGTAACGGTATTGAGCTTGCGGGTGGCGTCCATGCTCTGTACTGGGGTGACTNTCAGGCCATCGGCCGCAGTATCTGCAGCGAATAAGGCGANNCTGCCGTCAACTTCTCTGGCGGCGACGAAAACCACTTCGGCGACTTGGGCGTCAATGACATAGTGTTTGGTGCCAGAGAGTTGGTATTTGCCATTAGCGCTGCTGGTGGCTGTGGTTTGGATATCCTCGTCACTCCACATGGGTGCGCGCTCAGTAATCGCCAAACAGGCAATCAAATCACCGCTGGCAATTCGCGGGAGCCACTGCTGCTTGTGGNCTTCGCCGCCAGTTGCACTGAGTGCNTGGGCNGCACAGACCGCGGATGCAAAGTAGGGGCCGCAATATAGACTGCGCCCCATCTCTTCGCAGGCAATGGCTAATTCCTGAGGGCCGAAACCCGCACCACCGTACTGCTCTGCAATCGCAATACCACCCAAACCCAGNTGCTGGTTGAGCAGTGACCATACCGCAGGATCATAACCTCTGGCGTCTGCCATCTGCGCTCGAACCTCGGTGGTCGGTGATTTGTCGGCAAGGAATCGCGCTAGGTTGTCGCGAAACTGCTCTTGATCCTCATTAAAAATGAACTGCGTTGACAAGTCGTTTTCCCCCTCGTGTCGTGAACATATCGTCTGTTCTGACGAACAATGTACCACGGCCAAAGCCGATAGGCGGATGCATCCTGGAGCAAAGCTGGCGATAACTTTGGCGTCGATGGTTACCTAACCATCGGCGCGCTCGTAAGACATTAGTAACCGTTTGTCGGCAAGTCGTTGTGCCCGTTCAACAGCCCGCATAAAAACCGTAGAGCAACGCCGAATAGCTCCGGAGTTTTATTTATATGGAGGTAAGAATGTCAAAGCGGATTGTTATTTGTGCTGACGGCACATGGAACCGGCCGGAAAAAGATCCACGCAAAGACCATCCAACGAATGTGCAGCGGATTGCTCAGGCAATACAGCCGCGTGCCGCAGATGGCATTGCGCAGCAGGCGTTTTATGACGACGGCTTGGGTTGGTACCAGATCCCTTGGTCTAGCGGTTTCGCTGGAAATGGTGTGCAAGGGAGCATCATAGACGCCTATCGTNATGTGGTGCAGAACTATGAGCCAGGCGATGAACTGTTTTTCTTCGGCTTCAGTCGCGGTGCTTATGTCGTGCGGTCGCTATGCGGTTTGATTAACAACTGCGGAATCCTTAAGCGTGCTCATACGCGTTTAATCCATAGCGCATTCGATCATTACAAACGTGCCTGGCNAGACTATGCCCCTGCCGGAAAGGCGTCGGTGGCGTTCCGCAGACAGTATGCTCAGCCTAAGTCGCGGACAGTAAAGTTTGTNGGAGTTTGGGATACCGTTGGCGCTATGGGGATTCCTCTTTCAGTGCTGGGCCTGTTTGATAATCGCGATGAATTCTATGANGCTAAACTTGGCCCCAATGTCNAAGTCGCTCGTCAGGCCCTNGCGCTTAACGAGCGGCGCGTTGATTTTCAGCCGACGCTATGGCTACCGCGAGAAGAGGCGGATGTGCAGCAGGTTTGGTTTGCCGGATGCCACGGCGATGTGGGTGGCGGTCACCCCCCTTGTCCAGATTCCGGTTCGCTGTTGGCGGCTAATTCGTTGCAATGGATGACCAAACAAGCCGCGCAGTTTGGTTTGGGACTACAACGGCATACTGCTATTGGTGGCAAGGCTGATGCGCTGGCACCGATGCACGAATCTCGAAGAACCTTTTATCGCTTTCGCGAACGATATGCGCGCCCGATAGAGCCACTGATCAGTTACAAGACCAGTCAAGTTTCGGTGCCAACGAGGATCCACCACTCGGTGCAGGCGCGTTGGCATGCCGATGGGAGTTATCGTCCTAGAGCGTTGGTAGAGCATCTTAAGTCTCACCAAGATGCGCCGGATGGAGGCTGGAATTTGGTGTCGTAACAAATCTATCAATTCCCCATTGCTCGCCTAGGCGTCTGTCTGTGCAACTCGATAGCCCCAGCACAAGACCCCGCGGCAGACTAAAGGTATGCTCTAGGTTTTTAGCAACGGGGGATTACTGATGAGCGTAACGACACAGCTGTTTGATCTGACTGGGCAGGTCGCTTTAATTACGGGTGCATCCAAGGGCATGGGTAAATCTATGGCCATGGCATTAGCCGAGCACGGTAGTAAGGTGGTGATTTCCAGTCGTAAGTTAGACCAGTGCGAAGAGACTGCTGCCGAGATTAACGCCGCCTGTGGTGAGGAACGCGCNATCGCCATCGCCTGTAACATCGGCTACAAAGAGCAGTTACAGGCTTTGGTCGACGAAACCCGTGAGCGCTTGGGCCCAATCGACACATTAATTGCGAACGCTGGGGTTAATCCCTTTTANGGGCCCATGTCAGAGATTCCNGACGAAGCCTTCGATAAAACCATGAATTCTAATTTGCGCTCGAATCATTGGCTGTGTCAGATGGTAGCNCCAGACATGCTCGAAAAAGGGCGCGGCGCAATTATGATTACCGCCAGTGTCGGAGCGTTTGGTCCGTCGGATACTNTGGGGACTTACAATATTTCGAAGATGGCAGACATCGCCTTGGTTCGAAATCTGGCAATGGAGTGGGGACCTAAGGGCATTCGGGTCAATGCGCTTTGCCCCGGACTGATCCGCACTGATTTCGCGAAAGCATTGTGGGATAACCCAGAGGCGGCACAGCGTGTTACTGAGCAAACACCTTTGCGTCGCTTTGGCGAAGCAGACGACTTCAAGGGCATTGCCGTCTTTGTGGCTTCGGATGCGAGTGCCTATGTCACCGGTCAGGCTTTGACCGTTTGTGGTGGCACCCATATGTTCAGATAGGAGAANAAGATGCTCGAGCAACCTGATCANTGGGTCGAGCCTGAGGCTGGATTCCAATATCTGGCGGATACAATATCGGTGGCACCAACGCACCAGACTGAAAAGCTGGCANCTTGCGGTATTGACGCTGGNATATTCGGTGAGCAGGTTGATCCGGCGTTTTTTATTGGTATTGCGATCCATGCCGGTATACGCAGCGGCATTAGTGCCGAAGGCAATATAAATATGTTGCAGGGCTTACAGATGCATCGCCCGCCATTGTTGGATGAGCCGCTCAACGTGCGTGGGGAAATTCTCGAGGTACGTGNGGTACCGCGCGGTCGTCGTGTACACACCGATGTCTGGTTCGAAGACGAACAAGGCCGTCGGGTGATCAGTGCGGTGCGTACCTCGTTGAAGCCGGATCTAAATGCGGCGGACAAAGGTGGTGCTGGAGAGCGGCCACAGCCNGTGATCGCAGANCCGGCAGAACTGCAGCTATTGAATGAATATACCCTGACTCCAGAACGGGTTAAGGCCTACAGCATGGAGGGTAATAGTATTCATTATGAACAAGAGGCCGCAGAACAAGCGGGTTTCCGCGCGCCACTAATTGGTGGCGGTATGGGGGTGCANTATTTAACCGCAGAAATGTGGCGTCGTTATCAGCCCCGGGCTTTCAGTGCTGACATCTACTTCAGACGCCCGATATTCTGGGACGAATCAGTTGCAGTCGGGGTGCCCAAGGGTAGCGAAAGCCACTGGACCGCCATGGCGGTCCTTAAGCAAGGTCAGGCAGTTAAAGTCGGTACTGAGGTCGCGTTGCGCGATTTGCTCCCAGGCTAAAACTTATTCGATAGGCAAGCGCACCTTGGCGGTGCCGAATACCCGGGTTTCGTCCTTGGTATTCTTCACGGTCATGTCTAATTCGACCAATCCCTCTTCTTCGTCAATGTCGGTAACTACGGCGCTGATAATGGCCGGAGTGTCTGCGAGCATGGGGGCACGGAATACCGTGTCGATGTGCTCAACATTGCCATTTGGAGCCCAGCTGTGAATTGCGCTGGTCAAAAATCCCATGCCCATAATTCCTGGTACCAGTGCACCTGGAAATCCCTCCTTGCGCGCACCCTCATGATCTTCAAAGCGCGGTCCGCCCCAGCCCACGGATTTGGCGAAAGCCATAGTGTTTTCAATGCGAGTATCCGGTTCAAATACGGGTAGTTCGGCACCAAATTCCACATCGTGAATTGTGTTAACGCTCATCGCTACTTCTCCCGAATGACTAAACGTGAATCTGTTGTTGCGAGATGCTCGCCGCTCTCATCGAATAATTCCAAGCGCACGACGATAAAAATCATGCGCCCGGAACGACCTTTTTTGTCATAGATGTCATGTAGATGAGTCTTGCCCGTAAGTTTGATGTCCGGACGCACCGGTGCGAAGCACTCTACCGCCTTGCCGCCGTCCATAGGCACGCCGCCAAGAGCGGGAAAATCGATGGGTAGATGCCGGCCGGAGGCTAGGCTGCATAAAAATGCCGGTGTCGCCTGAAAGTCAGGATGATCCGGATCAACGTACTGAGGACGTTTCTCGCCTGATGTTGTGGCGGCTATGACCAATCGGTCGGAACTTAGAATAAAGTCTTTGCGATCGAATTCATTGTTTAGATATTGCGTTTTTAAGTCGTCGATATCGACCATGTAGTTGTGCTCCCAGTATCCCAGCGCCCAGTCTAAGGTGGCCTCGGCTGAATGCAAAGCACTCTAGCGTAGTGTCTTTATTGCCAGAGAAATGCTCCTTACAATGGGTGAGTAATTTACGCATAGACACGGGTCTAGCAAACACGACGAGGGGAAATAGATGGGACCATTAACAGGATTAAGAGTTGTTGAACTCCAGGGCATTGGCCCGGGGCCATTCTGCGGCATGATGTTGGCGGACATGGGCGCTGAAATTATTCGTGTTGACCGATCTGCCGCGGTAGGTAGTGGAGCGCGTAGCGCTGATGTATTGGCTCGAGGGCGCAAAAGTATCGCTGTGGATCTGAAGAATCCTCAAGGCGTAGAAACGGTATTAAAGCTCGTTGAGACTGCTGATGTGTTGCTGGAGGGCTTTCGCCCCGGTGTAACCGAGCGTCTGGGTCTTGGCCCCGATGTATGCTTAGAACGTAATCCCAAGCTCGTATACGGGCGAATGACCGGCTGGGGGCAGACGGGCACCATGGCCCATGCTGCGGGCCACGACATCAACTACATCTCTTTATCTGGTGTGCTGCATGCCATTGGGGAGCCGGGATCTCGTCCAACCCCGCCGCTTAATCTGGTGGGTGATTTTGGTGGTGGTGGCATGCTACTCGCCTTCGGCATTGTCGCCGCTTTGTATGAGCGCGGTGTCTCAGGCAAGGGTCAGGTGATCGATGCAGCAATGACCGATGGATCGGCTCTGCTTATGAACTCAATCTTCGGTCTGATGGGGCAGGGTGTGTGGAACCAGAATAGGGGCAGTAACCTACTGGACGGTGGAGCACATTTTTATGGCACTTATGAAACCAAGGATGGGCGCTTTGTTTCTATTGGCTCTATCGAGCCACAGTTTTATGCATTGTTGCTGGAAAAAACTGGCCTCGATCAGGACCCGGACCTTGCAAAACAGATGAGTCGCGACGATTGGCCGAAGTTGCGTGAAAAACTAGCCGCAGTCCTCGCGACCAAGACCCGAGATGAATGGGATGAAATCATGTTAGGTACGGACATCTGCTATGCGCCAATTCTGAATTTTGACGAGGCAGTAGCGCATCCCCATAACCAGGCGCGGAATACCTTTGTCGCGTCGGCAGATATTGTGCAGGCCGCACCAGCGCCGCGCTTTTCACGAACAGAACCCGAGCTACCGGAGCCGCCTGTTGCACCCGGCGAGCATTCTGAAGAAGTGTTAGCAAGTATTGGTCTAGATGCGGCGGCAATCGCGGAATTGAAATCCAGCGGGGCGGTAGTTTAGATAGCAATTGGTATGAAAATCAGGAGTTTGAGTAATAATCCTCAACCTCTTTATTTATAATTCTTCGTAATTCTTGGTAGTCGCTGTCAGTTCTACGGGCAGCGATGTCCAATACATCTTGGTGTTCGAGTTTCCATCGCAGTCGACCGTTGGGTTGGGTAACCTCTTTGACTCTGACGGCGCCGAATTGAGTTTCGATACTGCGCATATGTCGTGGTAATACGCGTTTGCTGAAGGGCAACTGGCGCAGACCAATGGTCGTGGATTGATTGAGTATAAGATCGGATAGAGCCTCGGCTTTGTCGCTCTCGGACAATACGCACAGGCACTGGGCTGAGCGGCTTTTCTTCATCACGATTGGGGTTAAATAGACGTCGGCGGCGCCAGCATCAAATAGGGCGTTCATAAGTGGCTCAAATGCCTCAGGGCTCATATCGTCAATGTTGGCTTCCAATTTTACGTGCTGGGACAGTTCGTCTTCAGCATGGTAATCACCCAGAGCGACGCGCAGCACATTGGGTATCTCAAAATCTTTGACGCCGATGCCATAGCCGATTTTGCTCGGCTTAAAGGCGCTCCGTGGCACGTATTCGTCAACGCTGGCTGCCAGAATTGCCGCGCCGGTAGGAGTGGTACATTCGCCCTTTACACCGCCATAGGTGCAGGGTGCACTTACCAGTAATTCTTGAGTAGCGGGAGCGGGTACAGGAAAGCGGCCGTGGGCACAGTCAACGAAGCCGCTGCCCACTTCCACAGGATTACATAAGATGACCTGGGGCTGCAGATAGTCGATGCATATAGCCGCGGCGACGATGTCAACGATGGAGTCGATCGCGCCAACTTCATGGAAATGCACATCGTCGGGTGCGATACCATGGATTTTGCCCTCCGCATTCGCGATGAGTTGGAAAATGTCCAGAGCGCGCCGCTCGATACTCGGACTAAAGCCAGCGTCACGAATCATGCGCTGAATAGTCGAATGGTGCCGATGATCGTGCTGATCTTCGGCGATGACCCGGATGTTTACGCCGCTGATGCCCATTTTTTGCTCATTACTGAGCCGTAGCGAAAATGCGCTGCCAAGACCAAGTCGGGCCAGTTCTGTTTCCACGTAATCGAGAGGGACGCCTAAATCAATCAGCGCAGCCAAATGCATATCCCCAGCGATACCGCACTGGGGTTGGTAGAACAGCGCTGTTGCCATCTATGCGGTTTGCTCGAAGTAATCAGCCGAAGTGGCCGCCGCAATAAAGTTCTCTTGTAGGTGCAGTAGGCTTTGCATATCCGCGTTGACGGCATCGATACCGTGCTCGAGTACAAAAGCGTAGCTGCGTTGAAACTCTGACAGCTTTGCCTGCAGGAGCTTAGGCTCGTAGAAGTCGTCAAATGCCTTAGGGTTGCCCCAGCCCAACCAAGCGCGGCCTGCCAGGTAGCGACCGGCCTTCATGCCAACGATGCCGATGCCTTGCTCTTTGGCTTCCTGCAACAGGGGCTGCAGGTCTTTCATAGGCGGTGAGCCAGGTAAAATAGAGCGATCGTTCCAGTCGTACCAACCGCCGGGCGTAATAGCAATCATGGCGAGGTCGAATACGCCGGTGTCGATTGCGGCTCGCAGAACATTCTCGGCATTTTCATGGGTAGAAACACCTAAATAGTCCACCTTGCCTGCGGCCTTAGCCTCTTCGAAGGCTCGATGCAGTTCCTCGCTGCGCATGATCGACACGTTGTTTTGGCCCATGAAGTAGTACGCGTCGACATGATCTATGCCCATCTCATTGAGGCTTTCATCTAAGAATGCCAGCCAACCTTGAGCGGCTTTTTTCGCCTGGGCAGCAGTGATCGTTTCGTCCCAATCGATGTCTGCGGGCACCTGAGCCTTAGAGATGAGAAAAATATCGTCACGGTGTGTTTTCAAGAATGGCGCTAAGTTGCGCTCTGCATTGTTGTAATAATGCTTATAACCCACATCGAACGTATTGACCCCGGCCTCAAAAGCACGATTCAGCAGATCGTCGTGTCGGCTGCGCGATAGGGTAGCGCCGCAGCCGAAGATTAAGCGGCTGCTGTTATGGCCGGTTCGGCCTAATTTGCGGTACTGCATTTGTGGCCAGGGATCGCTTAACCCGGCGGCTTCTTTGCCATCAACGATCGCAGCTTTTAAATCGCGCGATTGCAATAAGCTGGTGGAACCCACGCCAAGCAAAGTAGCGTATTGCATGACCTTGCGGCGGGTTGTCATTAGCGTGCCAGTCGGCTGTTGTGAATCTTGCGTCATCGGTATCCCCTCAAATGCGATGCTTTGATCATACCGCGACCGAGTGGGTAATCAATTGTTAGGGCATGCAGCGTAAAGCCGCCCAGCTCGGAGTACACTGTGCAGCTCAACGCGGGATCGGGCCCGCAAAGATAACTGTTGGAGCTAATGTGAATTCAAATTTTCGCAATTTTCGTGTCTATCGCATCCAAACTGAATGGCCGGATAGTGAGGAAGCGCTGTCGGATCTGCTCGCGGCTGCAGAATTTAAACCCTGCGGAGCATTTGCAGAGCGTAGCGGCGGTTTTGAAGCGCCGCTAGAAAATGCCGGTGATCTGCTATGTCGACGTCTAGCGGGCAACGATTTGATGCAGTTGCGTGTGCAGACCCGAGTATTGCCGGCAGCGGCGGTGAAGGAAGCGCTGGCGGAGCGCATTGCTGAGTTTAAACAGCGCATGCAAAGTGAGCCAAATCGAGCTGAAAAGCGTGAACTCAAAGAAGATGTCTATTCGCAGTTGCTGCCTCAAGCACTCACCCGGTCGGATCGGGTCCAGGCGATTTTTTTACGCGACCAAAAGTTGTTGGTGGTAGGCACCCCCTCGCAAACAGTGGCGGAATATTTTCTGGATAATCTCGGTCGGGCTATGGTCAGCCTGCATTTCGCGCCATTAGTGTATCGACGTCCGGTTCTGGATCTGCTCACACGGGTGTTCTTGCAGTCTCGGGTAGACTCGTTTTCGCTCGGCCGCGAGTGCCGTATGCGCGATCCCAGTGATGTTGCAGCAACAGTGAACTGGTTAGATATCGATCTCGCCGATCCAGCAGTGCGACGGCATGTCACAGAGGGGCTGACTGTTGACCGTCTGGGCCTAAATTTTGATCAGGTATTTCGTTTGGTACTGGACGCTGACTTGGTAGTGCGCAAACTCAGACTAGCCGATCAGGAATCCATGCCTGACGAGCCCATGGACGATCCACTGGCTAAGCACGATGCCGACTTTGTCATGCTCAGCGCTTGTATAAGCCAATTACTTGAGGGCTTGCATAAAAGCTTGGACGGCTACCCGGATTGAGGGTGACTTACGCTCTGGTTTCGCAGTAGTGTTGGGGTGTAAAGAGTGGGGGATAGAAATGATGCAGCGGCTCGCGATCGTTTTCGTACTATGGTTTTGGGGATTCAACGGTGCGGTTGCTGGGACTGCTCGAGCACCAGAAGCCAAGCTTTCAGCCCCACCGAATATCGTTATTCTGTTTGCCGACGACCTTGGCTATGGCGATGTTCAAAGCTATGGGCATCCCTACATACGCACTCCTCACATTGATGAGTTAGCGCGCAATGGCCAACGCTGGACAGATTTTTATGTTGCCGCACCGGTGTGTTCCCCAAGCAGAGGCGCATTGCTGACTGGGCGGTTGCCCCTGCGCACCGGATTGTATGGCCGCACAATACGAGTTTATTTTCCGAATGAGCCGGGTGGACTGCCGGATGCAGAGGTCACTCTAGCGGAGGCATTACAACAGCGTGGATATCGCACCGGTATGTTTGGCAAGTGGCACTTGGGTGATGCGCCCCATGCCTTGCCCACGCGGCACGGGTTTGATGAGTGGCTGGGGGTACCGTACTCCAACGATATGGACTGGGTTGGCGAGCCGGGATTCGAGGAATTGGTTGCGATGTCTCAGCGCGGGGACAATGCAGCCCGTGTCGAATCCTTTGCCCGCCGCGCACAGAAATACGCGAATCCTCAAGAACAAGACTATGCAACACCACTGATCAGTAGCCAGCGGCGCAACGATGAGTTTGTTGATTCGGTAGAACAACCTACGGTGCAGGCGAATTTGACCAAGCGCTATACCGAGGCAGCGGTGGAGTTTATCAAGCGCAATCGGCAGCGGCCGTTTTTTGTCTATTTGCCCTATACCATGCCGCATACGCCACTCTTCCGCAGTTCTGATTTTGTTGGCAAAAGTATCGGTGGCCGCTACGGCGACGTGGTGGAAGAAATCGATTGGAGCGTCGGGGAAATTCGCAAAGCACTGCGTGCTCAGGGTATTGAGGACAATACGCTAGTCATCTTTAGTAGTGATAATGGTCCGTGGCTGACCATGAATGAAGAAGGCGGTCGTGCTGGGTTGCTGCGAGACGGTAAGGGCACGACCTTCGAAGGTGGAATGCGTGTGCCGACAGTTTTTTCCTGGCCGGGTAAGTTACCGCCGGGGGTGGTGAGCGATATCGGTTCGGCTCTGGACATATTTCCTACCGTAATGTCCCTTGTGGGCAGTGATGTGGCAACCGGAGTCGACGGCAAAGATCTGACGCAGACGCTGTTGGGTAAGGCGCCGAGTCCGCGCAACGAACTGGCTTATTACCGTGCCGGCGTATTGTATGCCTATCGTTTAGGGCCGTGGAAACTGCACTTTGTGACCGAAGGCGCCTATGGCCTGCCGCCTGAGCGCACCGAACATGAACGGCCGGTACTGTACAACCTGCACCGCGACCCCTCAGAGCGCTTTGATGTCGCTGAGGCGAATCCCGAGGTCGTCGCGCAAATTCAAGCTGCCGTCGCAAAACACAGGCAGCGTTTTAGCCCAGCGGCGCCGCTGTTTGATGCGCGCTTGGCGACTGGAGGATAGATATGATGCCGCAGATTCCCGATGAGCAGACAATCGATGCAGGTTGGTTTAACCAATGTTTTCAAGCGGCCGGCATCGATGCCGAGGTCCGCGATTTTACGGCTCAACGAGTGGGTACCGGGCAAATTGGCAAGTGCATCCGTTATACCTTTGACTATGCGACAGCGTCTGCCGATGCGCCCAGCAGTTTGGTAGGCAAGTTTCCTTCAGACGATCCAAGCAGTCGCGCCACGGGTGTTGCGTTGCAAAACTTCCTCAAAGAGGTGCGCTTCTACCAACAGTTACAGAACCGTTTAAGCATCCGTACGCCGCGATGCTATTTCGCCGAGATTGAAGGAGAGGGGCCAGAATTCTTTTTGTTGCTGGAAGACTTGGCGCCAGCTCAGCAAGGCGATCAACTGCGTGGCTGTGATGCCCAGACAGCGGCGGCGGCACTTAGTCAATTGGTTGGCCTGCATGGGCCGAGTTGGTGCGACTCAAGCTTGGCTGAATTGACCTGGTTATATAATCGCGAGGGGCGTCCGGCTACCGCCACCCGCGATCTCTATCGAGCGCAACTGCCAGGCTTTGTTGATCGTTATGGTGCCGAGCTGGCCGACGATGAGTGCCGCATTATTCAGCAATTGGGCGAGGACGATGACTCGCCGTTGGTGGCAGATGGGCTCCCCGACGTATTTTCGCTGATTCATGTGGACTATCGGTTGGACAACCTGCTGTTCACTAGCAACGACGCAGGCATTGATGTCGCTGCAGTAGATTGGCAGAGCATTACGCTGGGTTCACCGCTAAGTGATGTAGCCTATTTCATTGGTGCAGGGCTGACCGCTGCGGATCGCGCACCAGTTGAGGAGCAATTGGTGCGGGGATATTTTGATGCGCTGACTGCCTCGGGGGTGACGAATTTTCAGTGGCCCGAGTGTTGGCAAGCCTACCGTTATGGCGCTTTTGCTGGATTCGCGGTGACCGTTGTTGCGTCTATGATCGTAGAGCGCACCGAGCGTGGAGACCGGATGTTTACCACTATGGCCCAGCGTCATGCCCGCCACGCACTTGATCTACACGCTGACGAATTCTTAAGTTAATCAGCGCACGCCTTGCCAAATAGCACGCTCCTCGCTCATGGGGTCGTCCACGGTAGCGCTGGTGTCGTTAAATACCATTGTTGTTCGGTGGGTTAGGGTATAACCGGGCCAGTAGACTGTGCCGGTTTTGATAAAGGCGCTCCATGCGTCATGCATGGTATCGGCTAAGTGCTGGGGCATGGGGCCAGGTCCGATGAAAGCATCGACGCCGGCGCGATCCAAATTATTAAAAGCGAACGGGATCTCTAGGGCGTGGGTTGCGCCCAAGCGCCCGTCGAAAGCTCTAGACTTCCAGTCGAATAAATACATCCAGACGTTAGGGGTGTGCTCGATTTGAGCTTCGGCTAAACGAATGCCCGGAATTCGGAACATGTGGTCGCTGGTCAGTGCGACCAGCAGCTCGGCTGCATTCGCTTCCGGGCGATTGGTCCGATAAGCGCTGATGCCGTCGTTCACATTGAATTCTGCGGCGATTCGCTGCAATTTCGCCTCGTCCACTTCACCATGCCCCCACAGTGTTGTCTCATCGCTATTGCTGCCGATAAGCACATCAACATTGGCGGCATTCCCAGATGTTATCGCCTGTAGCGGATCCTCAGGCAACAGTTCGGTGTTGTGGACGGGGTAAAACGTCGAAACACTGGTGCCTAATTTGCTGATCACGCCGGCGCCAGATTCGAATTCGGCCGCGGTAGCATTTTGCGCGCTGAGAATGTCCTCTACAGAAGCCGCCAGTAATCCCACAGCATTGTCTTGTTGTAATTGCGCGCAGAACGCCTTGCCGACAGTTTGCGCTGCTTCTGGGTTGAGGGTGTGCTGGGCTGCGCCGCTTTGTGCTATAGCCCTAGTGAACAGCCCCTTAGCTGCCGGACAACCCATCAATGCGCCGACGCTAAATGCTCCGGCACTCTCGCCGGCGATGGTGACCTTGGTTGGGTCGCCGCCGAAGGCGCTGATATTACGTTGTACCCATTGCAGAGCCGCAATTTGGTCCAGCATGCCGTTGACGTTGGATGTTTTAAATTCTGCGCCGAGGTGAGTGAGGTCCGCAAACCCCAAAGCTCCAAGTCGATAATTGATGGAGACCACGACAATGTCTTGATCTCGAGCAAAGCGGGTGCCGTTATACCAGGGAATTGCGCCTTGGCCGGTGCGATAGCCGCCGCCATGAATCCATACCAAAACGGCGCGTTTACGGACGTCGTCTTCAATCCCTATCGGGGCCGAAATATTTAACGTTAAGCAGTCTTCGTCCCAGCGAACAGGAGCGCTATCGGTCATGCCGCCGCTTGGGATTTGGGGTGCTGCGGCGCCGAATTTTAGGGCCGGGAAAGGCTCGGAAAAGGGCCTTAACGGTTGCGGCGCCTTAAAGCGCAAATTGCCCACCGGTGGTTGCGCGTAGGGAATTCCCGCGAATAAAAGCGCCTCCTCTTTGACTCGGCCCTGAATTTCTCCTGCCTCACAGGTTACTGATACAGTCTGCATAACTCTCTCCTCCCAATAGCGTTGGCTAAAAGCTTACTGTTCCCTAGGGGTCACCAGTGGATAACGACGTGGAAATTGGTCGAATAACGATCCCAGCCGTAACAGCGCGTTCACGTCGCCATCGACTTTAAGCTGCTGCTGCTCGATTAACTCCCCGGCGTTGGTCTGGCCCATAATCATTTGCTTGAAGTGGGTAGTGCTCAGAGACAGCTGCGCATCGCTTTGGCTTGCAGCTGTCGCAACGAAATAGTGCAGTACCGCATTCTTTATTTGCAGCACATAGTCGTATTCAAGATCACTGAAACGCAACAGTAATTGCAAATCTTGTAACGCAGCTTGCTCTGGTAGCAAACGTACGGCCATGACCTGAAAAATATTTTCAATTGGTATGCCCGCCGCCATGCCGGGACTCGCGGCGTAGTTACGTGTTTCAGGCAGTCCTTCGCGCAGTTCTAGCGCGCCGCAGAGATAAAAGTTTCGCCACGGTGCAGATTCTGATTGGTAGCCCAATTGTTCATAGGTATCGGCTAACAGCGCGCGCCCTGCAATGTGCTCGGGATCTGCCATAACCACATGATTGAGTACTTCAGCGACCCAGCGGTAGTCTCCGCCGGCGAAACAGTCTTGTGCTTTTTCTACTACAGCATCTGCGCCGCCCATAAAATCCAGATAGCGGACGGCTTGTTCCGTAGGTGGCAGTGGATATAAATTGGCCGGATTGCCGTCGAAAAACCCCAAATATTTCACATAAACAGCGCGACTGTTGTGATGCACTGTGCCGTAGTAATCACGGTTATAGAACTTTTCGCTCAATGATTTTGGCAAGCTCACCCGCTCGGCGATCTCTTCTTTGTTATAACCCTTATTTGCTAGGCGCAGGGTCTGGTCGTGAATGTATTTGTAAAGATCTCTTTGGTTCTGCAAATACTCCACGGCGGCCTCGCGTCCCCAGATTGGCCAGTGATGAGAGGCAAATTGAATTTCTAGCCGCTCGCCAAATAGTTCTATCGACTCATTGATTTGTGCGGCCCAGGCCAGTGCGTCGCGCACCTGCGCACCCCTAGGGGTATAGACGTTGTGCAAATGGTGAGAGGTGATCTCCGACATGCATAGGGCTTTGAACTGAGGCAGATAGAATACGAACTCGGACGGTGCCTCGGTGCCCATGGTCATCTGAAACTCAAATTCGATGCCATCGATTAAACGCGTCTCACCGGTTTCACATACCAGGTCGTTAGGCACGATAAACCCGGTCGTGCCCATGGATAATGCNGCGCCAAGGCCGGTAGTGACGTACCCGGTAGGCGAGGCAGGTAGCAGATTGCCGTACATATAGGTGGAGCGCCGTGCCATGGCGTTGCCTACNANAACGTTTTCGTTCAGTGACTCTTTAACGAAATCTTTGGGCGCGATGACGGCAANCCNTCCACTGGCGGCATCATCNTGGTTGATAACGCCCAACACGCCTGCAAAGTGGTCGGCGTGGCTGTGGGTGTGGATGACNGCCACCACGGGTCGCTCGCCCAGGTGGTCGTTGGCTAANTGCAAAGCTGCAGCAGAGGATTCGCTAGAGGTCAGCGGGTCGACGATAATCCAGCCGCTGTTACCCCGTATTAAGGTCATATTAGCGATATCGAAAGAGCGCACCTGATACAGACCGTCACAGATTTCGTATAGGCCGTTATGCTGGGCGTTCAGCTGGGCTTGGCGCCACAGGCTGGGATTTACCGTGTCTGGTGCTTCCTGCTCGAGGAATGACATGCGTGCAAGGTCGTAAGTGACCTGCCCGCTATCGCGCTGCAGGGTTAATGGTTCTAGGGTGGCAATGAAACCTTTTGCCGCGTCGTCGAAACTTTGGCGATCGGCGAAATCTAGTTGCTCACGCACCTTAGCTTGGGCCCTTTGGGTGTGTTCGCTTGCCGGTTTTGCCGCGCGTAACGCTTCGGGTAACGGTTGATAAGGCATAACGTGATCGTCCTCGCGTATTAGCGTGCCGAAGCTAGTTGGGTTTTAGGTTCGGCAGTGTCTTCCAGTAAATTTTCGCCTCGGCTAGAACCTTAGGCGCTAGCCAGATAGCCGAGACCATGGTGGGGATAGCCATAAGAGCGAAGGAGCCGTCGATTAGGCCGACAGTCGCTTCGATGGACATCACAGAAACCAAAACGATCGATGCTACAAATACCCATTGATAGCTGGTTCGATGGCGGGTGCCGAAAACAAAACTGGCGCACTGAGAACCGTAAAAGGAATAGGTGAAGATTGTCGTGGTTGCAAAGCTCAGGACACAGGCAAAGATAATCACAGTTCCAACGGGGCCAAGCAAACTACTAAAGGCATTCGCAGTTAAGGTTACACCCTCGGCTTCTGCTCCCTGCCAGGTGCCGGCGACCAAAATCAGCAAGGCTGTGGCCGTGCAGATGATCATGGTGTCGATAATTGGCCCGATCATTGCGACCAAGCCTTGGCGAATCGGTTGATCGGTTTTGGCGGCCCCATGGACTAGGGATTCGGTACCCATGCCCGCTTCATTACTGTATGCCCCACGTTGTACGCCGTAAATCATGACCGCCAGCAGGCTGCCGCCCGCCACTGCGTCACCGGAAAATGCATCAGTCATGATAAAAGCGAAGGCGGCAGGTACCTGCTCAGCATTCATTAACAGCGCGATGACTATGGCCGCGAGATAGAGGACCGCCATAAAGGGCACCAGTACCGTCGCTGTGCGGGCGATGCGTGAAAGGCCGCCGAAGATAACTAGGGCAGTGAGCACGGCAAGGACGATGCCGCTGCCAAGGTTGTAATAAAAAGGGTCGGCGCCGGGAGCAAGGATACCTTGCTCGAGAAAAACTAGGTCGCGAAAGATCTGGATCAATTGATTGGCCTGCAATGCTGGCAAGCAGCCCACCATGCCGACGATGGCAAAGAAGAAAGCGAGAAAGTGAAAACGTTTTGGTAGACCTTCACGAATAACGTACATCGGCCCACCCTGCAGCTCTCCAGCGTCATCTTTGCCGCGATACATAACGGCCAGAGTGCAGGTAAAGAACTTTGTTGCGATGCCCAAGATAGCGGTCATCCACATCCAGAAAATGGCGCCCGGCCCGCCGATTTTTATTGCTAGAGCGACACCCGCAATGTTGCCCATGCCGATGGTGCCTGCTAAGGCTGCAGACAGAGCGCTGAAGTGACTGATGTGGCCCGGATGATCTGGGTTGTCATACTTACCGCGTAGCAAGTCAATGGCATGGCCAAGATAACGAAAGGGCGTGAAGCGCGCGCGCACCAAAAAGTAAAAGCCACCGCCGAGTAATAACCACAGTAGCCAAGGGCCCCAAGCCAGATCGGCGAATGCGGTGGTAAAAGATTGAAAAGTATCGAGCATGTTTAGCACTTTAATCGGATGTCGCAGATTAAACGTTTAGCCGCACGGTGGCTATCGGGCAGGGCGCGTTATGTGGGTTTTGTATTTGCAGCGTTGCCCGGAAATGCAGGGCGTCTGGTATTCTATGCTGCTTCAATAACATCAAAATCAAGAGCAGCGATATGGACAGTTCGCCGACCATTCATGCTGGACCTCTGGGCGCGCAAACCCAGTATCAAGACGGCTACGATAAGTCGTTATTGCATCCCATGGCGAGAGCTGAGGGGCGGCAAGCGGTGGGGCTGGACGGTTGGCAACTTGCTGGCGAGGATCAGTGGACCGCGTACGAATTTTCTTGGCTCAACGCCCGTGGTAAACCAGAGGTTGCTGAACTGAGCTTTAACGTGCCGGTAACGTCACCGAACATTATCGAAAGCAAATCTATGAAGCTGTACCTCAACGGGTTTAGTCAAACACGCTTCGCAAATGNCCANGAGTTGCTTGAAACCTTGGAGAGGGATCTCAGTGGCAGCTTTGGCTGCACTATTNCAGCGAATCTGCGCGGGGTTAATACGATCGAAAAAACAGGGCTGCTGCCAGGCCAGTGCTTAGACGATCTGGATATTGATATTGATGNCTACGATTACAGNCCNGAACTATTGTTATGCGAAGACCGAGCTGCAGAGGCGGAGCATAGGTTGTACAGCCATGGATTTCGAAGTTTGTGCCCAGTAACCGGTCAGCCCGATTGGGCCAGTATCGCCATTGATTATCGGGGCGTGACTATCGAGCCTGCGCGCTTGCTGCGGTATTTAGTATCGTACCGAAATCATCAGGCCTTCCATGAGACGACTATCGAACGGATATTTANGGATATCTGGCAGCGCTGCAGCCCCCAGCGATTGTCTGTATACGGCCGTTTCTTGCGTCGTGGAGGCATTGATATTAACCCGTATCGCAGTAGTGAGGACGATGTCGCNCCGCAGATTCGGGTGGCGCGNCAATAGCTCAGTGTTTCTTTGTCGGCGCGATGATTGAGCGTAACCAACTGCTCCAGGTTTTATCCGCGCGGGTCCATCGCTCCAGTGCATCCATGCGTTCCGCCAGCGCCTCTCCGTCTTCGAGCATAGAGCGTCGTGTGGTTAATGACTGCTCCGGGTCTAGGGGGCGCAATACCTTGGCCGGATTGCCTGCGGCAATAACATTACTGGGGATATCCTGAGTCACTACAGAGCCCGCGCCGATAATCGAGTTATCGCCGATCGACACGCCCTTACAGACGATGGCGCCGTCGCCAATCCAGACATTGCTGCCTAACGTGATCGGGCTTGTGCGCCCAATGGCTTGAGTACGATCGTAAATATCATGCCAGTCAGCGTCAGTAAGATACGCGCCAGCGGCGATCATCGAGCTTTCACCAACGGTGACACAGCTTGCGGAATCAATCCGCACACCGGGACACAGCAGGGCGAAGTCACCTACTCGAATTTCACCTTGATGCTCGTGCATAGCCCAGGTCGTCAGTCGTACGGTGCGATCTCTAGCGGTGATCACGTGGACGCTTTCGCCGAAATGAATATTGCGTCCGTAGAGTTTCAGAAACCAAGGTTTCATGATCATGGAGTGACGGCCCAGAGAATCCAATTGCGGNCGGACAAAACGATTTACCCAAAAGGCTTCAATGCGNGCCAGGGCAACTTTNAANGGATAGGGGCGGTGGTCGTCGCGCATGCNCATCGCTCAGCAAAAATAGCCTTTTACTGCCTCGTGCAGGCGAACGCAAGAAAACCTAAGTAAAGGGCGGGATCTGTTAGCAATCCCTAATTGATTCGGCTAGCATACGCGCCGCTATGGTGACCCACTTTGGTCCCCTCGCGGCGATAAATTGTGAACTCCGCCAGGCCCGGAAGGGAGCAACGGTAACAGTGGATTCGGGCGCCGAGGTGTGGCTGGGTGGGTTGCCGCCATCTAAAAGCTAAATGACAGCTAAATATCGGAGAGGTGGCAGAGTGGTCGATCGCGCACGCTTGGAAAGCGTGTAAGGTGTAAAAGCCTTCGAGGGTTCGAATCCCTCTCTCTCCGCCACATAAAAAAGGGCCTTTAGGCTGCTTTTTTAAGTGCGAATAGGGCGGACTTGGTTCGGTTCCTAGGTTCGATCCGAGTAACGCGTTGGCGCGTTACGACACATGAGCGCGAGCGAACCCGAAGGGTGAAATCATCGCCCTAAGCGATGATGAATAATCCCTCTCTCTCGGCCATTTTAGCTCAGATGAGTCGACTCAATAGGCCTCAGCACCCCAACCCATTTGCTTGTTGCCCTTCTGATTCCGCGACTTTCTCCAATGGTAGAGACTGATTTCGTGATGTTTCGAGGTTGGAAAATTCATCAAAGATTCCCATAGACTTTCGAAATACCTCGCCTCAATAGTTCATTGCAAAAGTCCCTTTGTGAGTTTGCGGATACAGTTGTAATCTCGCGGTCGCTCCAATCCGGTGCTGGGGGCCTTGGATAGGCGCTAGGTGTTCAACTTTTTTACTGCAAACAAAAAACTAAATTGCGAGGTTTTTATGATCCATCGTGTCTTGATAGCGGGCTTGGCTATGCTGTTCGTAGGTTCTTGCGGAGGGGGTGGGGGCGGTGACTCATCGTCTAGTATCAGCCCCGTTGGGTCTGGTGCCAGTAGCGGCTCAACATCGAGCACTTCACAATCGTCTTCGTCTTCGAGTGGTAATGATGCCAGCAGCAGCGCGCCATCTTTGCCAACGTCCATGGAGCAAGATTATTTGAACTATGAGGCGCAATTACTGGATGTCAAAGCCCACTATGGATCGAAGCCCCATGCCTTAAATACAAGCGCACTTTGGTACAAATCGCTGAGCTACCCCTCAAGCGCGGTCGTCAGTAAAGATGCAAAAGTTTTTATGGCGGATGAACCGATGGAACACGGCGTTGGCTAT
>NZEI01000032.1 GCA_002690405.1 Gammaproteobacteria bacterium | reverse complement strand
GGCGGTCGCTCGTCCCGGCAACCGGCTTTCTGCAAGTTCGTCCGTTTGAGGGTGCGGCGGCGAGCGAGAAAACTGAAGTTTTCATAGGGTATACAACAGACACCCTTTACATCGGTGTAATTTGCTACGACCGTGATCCTGCAAACCTGATCATTTCCGATGGGGGAAGGGATTCCATTACCCCGGAGGTAGACAATTTCGCCGTCATAATCGACTCATTCAAAGATCGGCAAAATGGTTTTGTGTTTTCAACCACGCCAGGAGCCGTCGAATTTGATGGCCAAGTCGTTAAGGGTGGTGCTGGGAGTTTTGGATCAGGCGGTGGCGGATTTAATCTTAATTGGGACGCGTCCTGGGATGTTGCGGCAGAGGTAAATGAACTGGGGTGGAGCGCAGAATTTGCCATTCCTTTCAAGTCTCTTCGATATGGCGGTGCCAACGTTCAGGATTGGGGTATTAATTTCCACCGTGTGATTGCGCGACGCAACGAGCTATCTTTCTGGGCTCCGTTAGGCCGACAGCACAATCTATTCCGGGTCTCTGAAGCAGGAACACTAAAAAACGTTGTGGTGCCGACACAGCGCAATTTGAAAATCACGCCCTACGTTTTGGGCGAACATAGAAGCGGCGGCGAATTGGCTTCCAACGCAGAGCGCGATGGGGACTGGGGTTTCGACGCCAAGTATTTATTGACCCCTAGCTTATCGCTAGACCTCACGTACAACACTGATTTCGCTCAAGTAGAAGCCGACGACGTGCAAGTAAATCTCGATCGATTCAGTATNTTNCTGCCTGAGAAAAGGCCGTTCTTTTTAGAAAATGCGGGACAGTTCTCCGTCGGAAACCCAAGAGAAGTAGAGTTATTTTTTAGCCGA
Organism: Gammaproteobacteria bacterium; assembly: GCA_002690405.1. Taxonomy (GTDB): domain Bacteria; phylum Pseudomonadota; class Gammaproteobacteria; order Pseudomonadales; family Azotimanducaceae; genus UBA4421. The sequence continues at coordinate 166,582 of NZEI01000032.1, read as the reverse complement.
CGTATCGGTATAGGCGCTGGCGGTGTTCAGCAGCCTATTGCTGCTGGTGCTCGCCTCTCTGGCAAGGTCAGCGATTCCACTAATTTAGGTCTCATCCATATGNAGACGCAACCGGTCAATGCGCTCGCGGGCAATANCTACTCNGTAGCCCGTGTGAATCAGGAACTTGCTAATCGCTCATCTCTGGGGGCCATTTATGTGACTCGTCGGGGCGATGGCGATAGCGATTATAACAACACGTTTGCGGTGGATGGTCGTTGGGGCGTCGGNGACGAGATAACGATTACAGGGTATGTGGCGCAAACCGAAACACCGGGCAAGCGCGGCGATGATCAGGCTGGCAGCCTCCGTTTTAATTGGGATTCTGAATCATGGACCAATCGATTGGGCTACGCCANGGTTGGTAAAAACTTCAATCCAGAGGTGGGTTTTTTGAGGCGCTCCAATTACGAAAAGTTCGATTTCATGATTTTTAATCGCACTAGACCTTCCGATTTGTGGGGCCTGTTTGAGCTGCGCCCGCATGTCTACCACCGGAGTTATTTCAGCAATGATGGATATCATGAGTCGGGATTTACGCATATAGACAATCACTTCGAGTGGCATAACGGCTTGGAGATTCATACCGGAATAAATCTTACCCATGAGGGTGTGCGCGAACCGTTTGAGATCAATAAAGGCACATTCGTCCAGGCTGGAGAATACGACCACAGAGAATCGCAATTAGTGTTCATGACGGATCGCAAAAAGGCACTTTCCGGCTCGGTGAAATCTTTTATCGGCGGTTTTTACGGCGGCGATCGCGTTGCGGTAGAGACAAAGGTAAATTATAGACTTGGTGACTCGTTCACTGCTGCTCTTACGTGGAGCCACAACGACATAGAGCTGACTCCTGTGCCCGCTCTGGATGGCAATCCTCCCAGTGCCGGTGACTTTCAAGTCAATGTAGTGCGATTGCGGGTTGGTTACTCTTTTTCACCAAAGATTCTTTTCCAAGCGTTGGTGCAGTCCGATGATCGCTCCAATCTTGTCGCGACAAATTTTCGTTTTTCTTGGCTTCAAGCGGCGAACGCTGGGTTATTTGTAGTATACAACGAGGTGGACGATGACAGCTTTGTGGGTGGGATCGAGAAACGTCGCGAGCTCGCTGTGAAGTACTCTCGCATTATTGACGTATTTCAATAAGAGCGAATGCTCGATTTTTGTCTGCGGGAGGCGTGCGAGGAACGTTTTTTACTATCCAGCGGCAAAGCCTTTAGTCGATGGGACGCTCTGCCTCATTAAGTAATCTGATGCAGCTAGCGAAGTTTTCGCGCCCTCGCCTAGGGCAATAACAATTTGCTTGTAAGGTANAGTGGTGACGTCTCCACAGGCGAAAATACCGGGTTGTGAGGTTTCTCCGTGCTCGTTGATGATAATTTCGCCATAGTCGCTCAGCTCGACGAGACCTTTCAAAAACTCGCTGTTAGGCTCAAGACCAATCTGCACGAAAACGCCTGCTATTTCGACTGAGTGTTCGGCATCGGTCGTTTGATCTGTGTACTCGACAGCACTCACTTTCCCGTTTTCGGTCGAAATCCTTGTACATGCTGCACTGGTTATAACCTCAATATTTGGCTTATCTTGCGCTCGGTCGACTAATATTTGATCCGCTTTTAAGGTTGGCAAAAACTCCAGCAAGGTCACACTTCTTGCGATGCCTGATAGGTCTAAGGCAGCTTCCACGCCCGAGTTGCCCCCTCCCACGACGGCAATATCTTTACCCTTGAAAAAAGGTCCATCGCAGTGGGGGCAAAACGCTACTCCGTTGCCAATATTTTCTTTTTCGCCGGGTATCCCCAATTCTTTCCAATTTGCGCCGGTCGCAATTATGACTGCTCGCGCTTGGAGAAGTTCGCCAGAGGACAGGCGCAGTCGTTTTGGTTCGCCTTGCTCGATGTCTGTGACGCGTAGATGTTCGCGCAAGGTTACGTTGTATTCGCGCAAGTGCTCATGGAGCTTGCCNGTGAGTTTTGTACCCGTAGTTGATGGCACCGAAATTAAATTCTCGATGTCCATAGTATCTTTCACTTGGCCGCCTAGTTTTTCGGCTATTACGGTGATGCTGAATCCTTTTCTGGCGCTGTATATCGCAGCACTAATGGCGGCCGGCCCACCGCCAATGACGACAACGTCTTGCTCTGGCGTTGAATGTTTGGTGGCCGTGTCTTTTTTGACGGCTATCGGCCGCAATTTGTCAATGATGCTGGCGGTGTCGACTTTGCCATTTACGAACAGCTCGCCATTCATGAAGACACTAGGCACTCCCTGTATCTCTCTTTCTTTGATGAGCCCTTGAAATAAACCGCCATCTATCATCTCCGTACTGATTTTTTCATTTAGCAATGCAAACTTATTGAGCGTTTGCACTACATCCGGGCAGTTGTGACAACTGAGACTGATGAAAACTTCGAACCTGAGAGGTTGGCTAACTGACCGGACGGTTTCGATGATTGAAGCATCAAGCTTTAAATCAGACGCGTCGCCGCTTTGTAGGATTGCCAATATCAATGAGTTGAATTCATGACCGCTAGGTATACCTGAGAAAATAATCCCGGTTGCTGCCTCGTCAGCCTCCAAGGTAAAGCTAATTGGGCTTCGAAGTAATCCTTGTGTGTCACGTTGCTCGAGGGCTAATGACGGAGAGGTTGCAGCGAGTGNTGAGAGAAAATCAACCAGTTCCCCACGCTTTTCGTGGGCTCCGGTTTGCAGCACAAATGTGACCGACTTTTTTAGACCCGCCACATAGTTCGTAACCGCGCTAAGAATTTCGCTCGACAGGAGCTCGCTGCTCATTGATTGTCCTTGCTCTTTGTTTCAGATTGGTCCTCTGGGTCTCANTTCAGCTCTAGATTTTGCCGACCAAGTCCAAGGAGGGTGCGAGCGTTTCCTCTCCTTCTTTCCATTTTGCAGGACACACCTCGTCTGGGTGGGCGCGAACATACTGCGCTGCCTTTACCTTGCGCATCAGATCGTCAGCGTCTCGCCCGACCCCCTCNGCTGTAATTTCCATCGCTTGGATGATGCCATCAGGATCTACGACAAANGTGCCGCGATCCGCTCGGCCTTCGTTGTCTCGAAGCACTCCGAAATTATTGGATATCTCAAAGGTGTTATCGCTGATCATGGTGTATCTGACCTTGTTTATGGTCTCGGAGGAGTCCCACCAAGCTTTGTGGCAAAAGTGGCTGTCGGTAGAAACTGCATAAACGTCCACGTCGCGCGCGAGAAGTTCGTCGTGGTANTCGGCCAAGTCTCCTAATTCGGTCGGACAGACGAAAGTAAAGTCGGCAGGGTAGAAGAAAAAAATTGCCCATCTTCCTTTGAGTTCATTGCTATCAANGGTGACAAATTCACCATCTTTGAAAGCGTCTGCTGTAAACGGCTTGATTGGTGTGTTTATTAAGCCCATTCGAACTCCGATTTTTTTAAATGAGTATCAATCTTATTTCGATTCGTATTTTTGGTAAATTTGTATAATTTGATCTATACGTTTTGTTTTTCAAAGCATTGAGGTTCTGATGATCTCGCTAAAGCAACTAAATTACGCGCTGGAAATAGAAAAAACTCTTAACTTTAAACGAGCCGCAGATCGCTGCTTTATTTCAGCATCGACTTTAAGCAACTCGATTTTGCAAATAGAACGCTCACTTGGCGCTAAGATATTTGAGCGGGACACTAAAAAAGTACTGGTAACCCCTTTTGGCCGTTTGTTCCTAGAAAAAGCAAAACGAGTCCAATCGGAAATGAGAGAAATTTCGAGACTTGGTGATGTTTTTTCTGGGCCCCTCACACAGCAGCTAGAAATAGGGGTTATACCAACGATTGCGCCCTTCTTGTTGCCGCTGGTACTCCCCGGCCTGCAAAAAAGGTACCCCGATTTGACTCTAAAGATTAAAGAATCGACCTCCCAATCTCTTGTTAACAACATAAAGTCTGGCGAACTGGACGCGGGCATTCTTGCCTTGCCTTTCCCGCAACAAGGCTTGTTGTCTTTTAAGTTCTGGAGTGAAGATTTTTTCTTAATCAGTCACAGAGATCGGGTATCCGGGGAACCCGGTCCGATTGGCGCCAAAGATATAGACCCTGAGGAACTCATGTTGTTAGACGAGGGCCACTGTCTCACTGATCAAGCGCTGGAAATATGCGGCTTAACGTCCGAAAGCACCCTCAACACAGGCGCCTCGAGCTTAACAACTTTGGTCGGGTTGGTGGGGTGCAAGCTTGGTCAGACGCTTGTGCCGGAGATGGCATTGGCGCCGCTTGTAAATGCCAACGCCGAACTGTCGTCTTTCAGGCTGAAAGACCCAGGTCCGCATCGAGAAATAGCTTTTTTGGTGAGGCCAAATTATGCCAACACAGCCAGTATTGAATTGCTTCGAGATTTTTTCTTTGACTGTTTGAATAGCTCCCGCAGAAAATCCGGCTCGTTGAAAGAGCTCCCGCTCTGAGGGTCAACATCTCGTAGCTTTGGCAACGAGAGTATCGCGCCAAATTAAGTTTTCGAGTCTTTTCAGTCAACAAAATGGACGAGAATACCTGCATTAGCGATGATCAGTTCATCACTACTATCATCTACGGCATCGATATTAAGGCCGCCCTTGCTCGGTTCCACGGTCACAGTACCGTAAGGAACCTGTTTGGCGACAGTTGCACAGTCCACTAAGTGAGGTTTCGCGACGCCGATCTTTACTGTGATATGCATATCGTTGTGAGATTTCCCAAGAGGCTTGAAAAAATTTAACGACGAGTGGCGCAATGCGTCGGCGACGGCGCGGCAGGCGGCTTTAGTGTAATCACTGCCGTGGACATCTACACCCATGCCCATTTCGGTCAGGTAGCGAATCTTGGTCATAACAATGCTCCCTTAGTTTAGCTGATCGCGGCAGTAGACGTTGCCGAGCGGTCGATCAACTCATCGATCTTTACTCTATCAGGTCTAGCTAATGATATACCGAACTGTTGTTGGCACTGCACGGATCACAGGCGCCTTACCGATCGCTGGGTATCGTCCTTTTTTGCCCTAACTTGACAGTGAATATTGCGTTACTTGTGATGAAATTTTTGAAGCTTTTGCTGCACTAATTTGGCTATTATCGCGCTCGCTGGATAACACAGCGGAGCAACAATTAGTAACAGTATGTTGGGCTAGAGTGTCTATACAAACCGAGCACTCGTTGTGGTTTTGGTTTTTATCTCGAGCCGCCCTGGTTGCGATTTTGGTCCGGGTTTATGCAGGGTTTGACTGCTGAGAAAGTTAACGTGCACAGAGACCATTCCATTGCTTCCCGATAGCGAGGATGGTTTTGGTCTTCTTGGGTATAGCTGTAATTAAATTGAGATTCGAATTATGTCTGGTGAATTAACGATATTGGACGGCGGCATGGGCGGTGAACTGATCCGGCGCGGCTTCCCCTCTGGAGGACTTTGGTCGGCGAAAGCTTTGGTGGAAAAACCTGAAGTAGTTCGAGCGGTTCATGAGGATTATGTAAAAGCTGGCGCGCGCGTGATTATTACGAATTCCTACTCCACAGTGCCCAGCTACCTAGCTAAAGAAAATATGCAATCGCGATATGTCGAGCTCACGACTATTGCAGCGCGCTTGGCCCGCGAAGTGGCCGATGCGGACGCCACTGGGGTACAGGTGGCTGGCTGTCTGCCGCCGCTGAGTGAAAGTTATCGTCCTGACTTGGTGCCGGATGATGAGACGTCGCGGCCGATCTACGCGGAAATCGTCAAGGCGCTGTCTGCAAATGTAGATTTGTATATCGCCGAGACTATGTCGTCAGTGCGCGAAGCGGTGAATGCCGCATCAACTGCGCGCCAAACTGACCCCGACAAACCCCTATGGGTCGCGCTAACTCTCGCGGATCAACCTGGAGGCGGTCTTCGTAGCGGTGAAACAATGCAGCAGGTGGTTGCAGGACTCGAACCCTACAACGTCGATGCGTTTCTATTTAACTGCACGGATCCAGGCGCTATTTCAGTTGCTCTGGAACAATTGGCACCGCTTACCGATAAGCCCACAGGCGCCTACCCGAATCGTTTCCATGTGCCGCCGGGCTGGACTTTAGACAATGAGATCAAGACAGAGCCTACTGAGATGACGGTAGAGGAATATCTTGATTTTGTGGCTACTTGGCGTCGCTCTGGGGCGACCATTATCGGTGGCTGTTGTGGCGTTGGACCAGAGTTCATAGCAGCTTTGTCGGCCTAACTGGAGGACTCAACGATGGCGATCCCGGTAATACTTGATACTGATATTGGTACCGACGTTGATGACGTCTGGGCGCTGGCGTTTTTGTTGCGCTGCCCCGAGTTAGACATTCGCCTAATCACCACGGCAACTGGAGATACTCAACATCGTGCGGCCTTGGTCGCTAAACTACTGGGTGTTGCAGGCCGCGAGGATGTACCCATTGGCGTTGGTTTGCCATTAGACCCCGCACCCCTGGGGCATACCGGTTGGTTGGGAGAGTACTCGTTAGATGACTATCCCGGGCCAGTTTATGCGGATGGCGTGGGCGCCATTTGCGACACTGTAATGAGCAGCCCGGATCCAGTGACGATTATCGGAATTGGTCCGCTGCCAAATATAGCTGCGGCTCTAGTGCGCGAACCGCGGTTAACCGAGCGCAGTAGCTTTGTCGGTATGCACGGCAGTCTGCGTAGGGGTTATCTGGGTGCGCCTAAGCCAATGCGCGAATACAACGTTAAACAGCATGCGCTGGCTTGTCAGGCGGTGTTCGCGGCACCTTGGCACAAGACCATTACGCCCCTAGATACCTGCGGCAATATATTGCTGCAAGATCAGCACTTTGCCGCAGTCGCCGAGAGTTCCTCGCCGCTTGCCCAGGCAGTGATGGCGAATCACCAAGAGTGGTTTGAGGTGGCCTCAAGCTGGCCCATGTTAGGGGATTTGTTGCGCGCTATGGATCCGCGTAAGCAGTCGTCGATACTTTATGACTGCGTTGCCGTTTATCTGGCGTTCTCGCGGCATGGGCTGAAAATTGAGCAGTTAAATGTACTGGTCACCGACGATGGACGTACTTTGATAGATGATATGGGCCACCCAGTGGACTGCGCGACTGAGTGGGACGATGTTGACGGGTTTTACCAACTGTTAAGCGAACGTTTGTCTTAATCAGAGGTGTGTCATCCCAAGCCCTGCTTGGGATGTGGCAACTGGCGGGCTCTGGCCTAGTAGCGGTTTACGCTGCCAAAGACCGAAATTGTGAAATCCGCTGTGGCTCTCGGCGACCGCCGAGCATGATCCAGCAGTAGCCTTGCGACGAGCAGGATCGAAGCCTTTGTAGAAATGCTATATCTCCGTTTTTGCTATTTGGTTAACGTTGCTCTGGGGTAAAGTGGTTTTATCAGTCAGATGAGGAGAGAGGGATGCGCAATCAACAAGTGTTAATCGACAGTTTGCCCCAAGGCAAACTTAGTGCCAGCAATTACCGTTTAGCGGAATCCGAGATTGCGCCGCCGGCCGCTGGCCAAGTGCTGGTCAAAACAACGGCGTTTGCCATTACTGCGGGCACTCGGGCGGGCCTGCAGGGTAGCGCCAGCTACGCTGGTGCGCCGACTACTGGGGTGGTGATGAACAGTACCGGAGTTGGCGAGGTGGTTGAGAGCACTGTCGCAGAATATGCGGTAGGAGACGCGGTGGTTGCGCCTACCGGATGGCAAACCCTATCCCTGCACGAGGCCCGGGCACTGACCAAAATCGATCCTTCCCACGACCCAGTACATTACCTTGGGCCGCTCGGCGTGAACGGCCTAACGGCATACTTTGGGCTCTTGCATGTAGGGCAGCCAAAGACCGGTGAGACAGTTATGGTGTCGGCGGCGGCCGGGTCTGTTGGGCATCTAGTTGGACAAATGGCGCGCCTTAATGGGTGTCGGGTGGTTGGTGTGATGGGTAGTGACGCCAAGGCGCAAGTGCTGGTAGATCAGCTGGGATTCGATGTGGCAGTGAACTACAAGGATGCTAATTATCGGCAAACGCTGAAAGAGGCCACAGCAAATGGCGTTGACGTCTATTTCGATAATACCGGTGGCATGATTTTAGGCTCGGCATTGTTCCGTATGAATGTTGGCGGGCGTATCGCATGTTGTGGCGTGGTATCCCAGTACGATACTGACTCACCAGAGCCCGGTCCGCGCGGCATTCCTGGATTGTTGGTCAATAACCGCATCACCATGCGCGGGTTTTTGGTCTTCGACTTCGCGCAACACTACGCTGAGGCGCGGCAGCAAATACACACTTGGCTGCAAGCCGGTGAACTCATTAGTTTGACTGATGAAGTCAGCGGCCTAGAGGCAGCACCAGAGGGATTTGTAGATCTACTTGCCGGTGGCAACGTGGGCACGCGAATAGTCAGAATCTAGGCGATCGCCATTGGCGCAGATGGCATAAAGGGTGGGGATGAAGCCAGCGGATCTGTTGATTATGGTGGTGGTGATGCTGGCTGTGACCTATTTGGGGCACCGGCTTAGCGGCAGCATCACCAATCGGCGTGGCTTTTTTCAAGCAGATGGATCGCTACCTTGGTGGGCGGTTTCAGCAAGCATCATTGCTACTGTGGTCAGTGCAGTGACCTTTGTATCGGTGCCTGCTGCGGTCTTTGCCGATGGCGGTGACCTCACCTATTTTCAGGTCATTCTCGGACTTGCTGCAGGCAAGGTTGTGGTCGCACGCCTACTGGCAAAACCGTTTTACTTAAGTCAGGGGATCAATACCAGTTACCAATACATCGGTGCGCGGATTGATGCGCATACCGGCGAGTTCTCGATGTATCTGGGCCTGCTACTGAATTTAATCAACTCCGCAGTGAAACTGCTCACGGCAAGCTTGGTACTGGATGTCATTAGCGGCTGGGGGCTTCCTGGATGTGCATTGTTTGTGGTTGCAATCAGTATCGTTTGGAGCGCCTTGGCAGGCATTAAAACTGTCATCTGGACTGACTTTTTGCTGTTTGTCTTGTTTTCCTTGGGTGCGGTTTTTGCACTGATTTTTGTCAGTTTGAATATTCAGCAAAGCCTCGGCGACGCCATCATTTGGCTCGACGCGCAGGCCAAATGGGTATTATTCGATTTTGATACGGACCCGACCAAGCGCTACACCATATGGGCGGGGATTATTGGCGCTGTCGGTTTGAGTATTGCTCAGGCCAGCACTCAGGGCACTTGGCAGAGAGTGCGCGCTTGCCGCAGCGTTGGCGACGCGCAAAAGGCTTTTGACGTGGCGGCGCTCTTTTATATCGTACATGTGGTGATTCTGGGCGTTGGGCTGGCGCTCGCCGTATTTTACGCGGAGCGGGGGGTACCGGCGGAATTGGCCCAGCAACTCAGTGAGTCGCCGGACCGAATTTTCCCATACTTTATTGTCAACGAACTGCCGGTTGGCATTTCTGGGTTATTTATTGCGGCGATTTTTGCCGCTGCAATTTCGACTCTGGATTCGGCGTTAACGGAAAGTTCGGACTTGACCGTGAACCATATCTACCAGCGCTTACTACCGAATAAAACTGAAGCGCACTACTTGCTGGCTTCGCGACTGCTTATGGTGGTTTGGGGACTGTTGTTTTTTGCCGCGGCCATGTTTTTTAGCCGCTATCAGGGTGTTGGGCTTTTGGAATTGACCTTTAAATTACCCAATTATTTCTACGGTGCAATTTTCGCAAGCATTGTTCTTGCGCGTTACGGTATCGGCAGATTCTCGACCATTATTCTGGGGTTTGTGCTGGCCACAGTGAGCGTGCTGATTATGGCGAATGCCAATATCGCATTCTTTTACTGGTGCCCCGTGTCGGGCCTGCTGATGGTGGCTACGGTGTGGGCACTGCATGGGCGCCGTTGGGAGACCACAGGCGTCGTAAACGGCTAACGGCTACTCTTACCTTATTGGCCTCGTCGGTGCAGCCGGTTGGTGTTTGTGCATGATGGCTTTTTTCTCTGGCGTATAACGCCGTTCTGATTGTTTTTTACGGTCGTGTGCAGTAGCGCGTTTGGGTTTGCCGGGCTGTGCCGGTGGTCGCGTGGTCCTGGGTTTAGTCCGGCGGTTATTCTCAAACATGGGTTGATTGAACGCGTTCACGCTGTGATGCCTGCGTGGACTTCGATGATCAGTGTTCTTCTTAGCCGCAATTACCTTGGTTTGGCGACTACGGTGTTTTCCTTGCGGGGTAACATCTGAACCATGCCGGTTGTATGACTTATGATGGCGCCGATGCTTTTTGTGCCACCAACGATGGGCCCGAGGATGATGCCTATGGCGATCGCGCCAGGATAAAAACTCGTGTCCATTTATTCCCCATAGCGGGTCGTTCCAAAATGGGTCATACCAAAAGGAGTCATGCACCGATCGGTGGTGATAGTAGGGGTCGAAGCGCGGGTAAGAACGATAAACTACGGGCTGGTATTTAGTTCGATGGATGATCCTATGGGTGGGTGCTGGGCTTACTTCTACGACGTTGCGCGGTTGGTAATCCGGCACATGAATCAACTCAGGATTGCGTTGGCGGATGCGAATAAAGTTACCATCGTCCTCCACAACCACCTGCTCGTTGCTGGATAACGCCTGACTCTCTATGGCACTGCGGCGAAAGGCCTGAATAGCAGTAAGCACATCATTGTTTTGCTGTGCTACGGCTTGATGCAAGCGTTCAGTCCATTGCAGATCTTGATCGAAGCGCAATAGCGCCTGGGGATAGTGGGTTAGCGCTACAACACTGGGATGCCAGTCGGATTCGTAATCGATTGAAGTGTTGTTAGCGCTTTGTTGCATAACCCGGCGCGCGGCGCTAATCGCCTGCACTGGGTGTGCTACCGCGCCCAAAACCAAGGCCAGTAAGTCATCGGAGTAAAGGGCGATGGGACTCACGAGTTCGGTTAGTTCGGCCCTGTCGAAATATTTAGTTTGAGGCGGCTCTTGTTGCTGTGACGCAGGCTGCACATCGGCCGTTTCTTGCCCGTAGACATTGTCGGTATAGAGCAGCCATACGCACGCGAGGATCAACAGCACTGGTGATACGCGAAGTAAATTGCGCAGCACGTAGATGGATTCAAGCACTTTCATTTGGTTACGCTCATTTGGTTACGCTGGCGCATCGGTAGGACCCCCGCTGATTTTGCCCAAGCATATCGCGCGTTAGCTGAACTGAACCTTAATGAGCGCGGTCAGTCTTACGCATCATCGGCGCGGCAATTTTATTAGCCGTGATTTGGGGCGAGTTGGGCTGGGAGCCAGTGCTTGTACTCTTTGATACAGGTAATCAGTGAGGGATTGTCGAGAATCGAACTGCGCCAGAGTCTCCCAGGGCAGCGGATCGCCTATTTCGGCGGGTACGCTATGGCCAAATTTTTTCAATACCTCGTTGAGTAATAAAGCCATTCGCAGGGGTTCTGCCACATGGGATGCCAGATGAAACCGGCGACTGTTCTGGCCGTGGAAATATACCGGTACTACAGTGGCATTAGCGTCGCGGATAAGCTTCGCGGCGAAGGTTGTCCAAGGAGCATCTACCACGCGACCAAAGCCTTTGCGATCTGCAGTAGACACCAGTCCAGATGGAAAAATCAGAATAGGGATGTCTTGATTCAAGTACTCGAGAGCCAAACGTTTGGCGTGGATATTGTTTTTCAAAGCAGTCTTGGTTTCGCGGAAATCGATGGGTAAAAAGTAGGCTGCCAGATCGCGATCTTGACAAAGCATGGCGTGAATCAAGATGCGAAAATTACCGCGTGCCTGTAGCGCGATTTTGCACAGGGCCATACCGTCCACCACACCAAAGGGGTGATTGGCGACAAAAACTAGAGGCCCCTGTTTGGGGATTTTTTGCACTTGCTGCGGGTTGAATTGGGGCTGAATGCCTGTAGCGGTGAAAGCCGCATCGAAAAATTCTTCGACAGCGAAAGGGTGGCGCTTAAGTTCGCGATAGATGGATTCAATTTTGCGCCGACCGAATAAAACTTCGATGCTGGTAATAAACTGGCGAGTTAGCCATGGATCGTCCGGTTGCACGTAGGAGATGCGGGGATCATCACGCAGGTAGGTTTCGAATTTAGGGTCGAGTTGTGCTTGGTTCATAAAGACCGTCTCGTGCCGGGCTATTCGAGAACTGATGTTCATTGATCTTTGCATAGAATGCTAGAAGCAAATTGTGACCGTAGGATGATGCGTTAAAGCCGCTTTAGGCGGGGTTGAAGAACTGATTCCATATTAGACAGTAAAAAAATCCGCTGACAAACTCTTGCAATCGTCAATTCAGACGCCAAGATATAAAGGTCCTTGGGTTCGTGGGACGCCGCAAACTGGGTCGGATTTTTCCCTTGGCGAGCAACGCTACACGAACGGGTATAAAGCGCGCTTAAAACGCGCAGAAATTGAACTAAGTTCAGAGGTTTGCATGGCTTCAAGAGATTATAGAACCGCATCCGTCGCCAGTTTGTCGGCGCTGGAAACCAACAAGGTGTTGAAGAACACTTACTTACTTTTATCAGCGACGCTCGGCTTTAGTGCCGTTATGGCAGCGCTGTCTATGTCAATGGGGATGCCCTTTGGCGCCTACATGATCTGTCTGATTGCCTCCATGGTACTGGGTATGTTTGTGCTACCGCGAACAGCGAATTCTGGCGCGGGTCTGGGCGTGATCTTTCTAGTGACCGGTCTATTGGGTTTTGGTCTTGGGCCAGTGATCAGCATGTACCTAACGCTGAGCAACGGTGCGCAAGTGGTGACCACGGCATTGGGCGGCACTGCAGTGATGTTTCTGGGTCTCTCAGCCTACGCGGTAACCAGCAAGCGTGACTTCAGCTTTATGGGCGGCTTCGTCACTGTCGGTTTGTTTGTCGTCATTGGTGCAATGATCGCGAATATTTTCATGCAGTTACCGTTGCTGTCCTTAGGCTTGTCTGTTGGTGTGATATTGCTGATGAGCGCGCTTATTCTGATGCAGACCGGTGCGATAATTCGNGGNGGCGAGACCAACTACATNATGGCNACNTACAGNCTGTANCTGAGCATCTTTAATATCTTNATCAGCCTGCTGCAGATATTGGGTCTAAGTAGCNGTGACGACTAAGTCAAACCGCACATCTTAATTGGTGCAAAAACCCGACTCAGCGTCGGGTTTTTTGTATTCACAATAATCTCAGGGGATNCCAATGGANTGGTTGCAGATTCTGGCCGTNGCGGCGGGCATTTTGATGTTAGTGGCCCTATGGCCACGCCTAAAACACTGGCGCGAGAATAAGGTTGAGGCAGAGCCGGGAGACTGGTCNAATGCGATNTTTATTNTCGGTCTTGTAATGCTATTTGTGCTGTTACTGGTAATGTCAGTTCAGTAATTAGCGACCGGTCAGAGCGGTGTAGACCTTGGTCAGTTGCTCAGGCAGATCTTCGATTTCGTCTAAAACCAAATAACGAGCGTCTGGGCACATCTTCTTCAGATAGTCATGCCCGGATTTGTCCACGGTGATGCAAAAGGTTTCCACACCTTTCTGCTGAGCTTCTAGTAATGCCCGAGCCGTATCCTCTACNCCGTAGCTGTGATTCCCCCGCTCNGGNCCATAGTCACTGTCTTGAGGAAAGCCGTCGCTGATAACGATCAGCACCTTCATGGCATGGCCNGAGGCCATGAGTTTTTGGCTGCTATGACGTATCGCAGGCCCCATGCGGGTGGAGCCTCGAGGCCGCATGGCAGCAATACTGTGCAAGGTTTGGCGCGAAAATCCATCGGTGAATTCTTTGGCCACGAATATTTCTACGCAATCTTTGCCGTAACCAGAGAACCCGTAAATGCCGTAATGGTCGCCCAAGGCATCCAATGCGGCTGCCATGACGACCATCGCCTCTTGTTCCAGGTCGATGATTTTACGCTCTGGCTCGCTGGGTTCTTCCTCTTCAGGTTCCAGGCCCGAATACCAACCTGCGCGCAAGTCCACTTCTTTGTCCGGATCGTAATCTGACCAATCTCTGGGTTCTGGCGGTTTTATTGGATCATCCGTTGATGCGGAGAGATCCACCAGAAAGGCCGCACAAACATCTCTATTTATGCGCTCTTTGCGTGAGTAGACGCGCTCGTCCGGGCTTTGACCGGCGCGAATGTCTTGGCGCGCCTCAATAACNGCATTTAAGTCCAGTTCGTCGCCATCTTGCACACGACGTACGCGTTCCAGTCCGGCTGGGCGAATCTGTTCTAGTTGGCGCTGCACCATGGGCTGGTAATCGCGAATTACACTCTTAAGTCGTGCCACCGCCTCCAGCTGGGCTTCGTTGGGCTCGTTGTCTGGCAAATGCAATGGCTCTTCGAATACCCGGCACCAAGCTCGCAAGTATTGTCTATTCAAATAATCCCACTCGTCGTAGCGAAAGCTGCGTGCCTCAGTTCGGTCTGGACCAATCGCGTGTTGGATGGACGAGCGCTCCATATCCATCCGCCGTTGTAAGTTGTCGCGTTGCTCTTTTGCATCAGTAATGTCCAGATCCGGCTCGCGAATGCCACCGTCGCCAGCCTCTCCCGGCACTGCTTCAACGTCTTCCTCGGGCATTAAGGGCGCGGTTGAGCCCTGCGCCTCAAGCTGCTCCTCAAGTTGTTCCAGTTCCTCTTGCCAGTCTTCNAGACGTTGCTCGCGGTTCAACCAATCCACCAAGGATTCGTCNGTGTTGGCGAATTCATGGTCGGAACCAATACTGTACTGGGCACAGACGNCCTCGTAGCAGGCNCACAGTTGNGCGACACTGTCGTACACCGAGTGGTCGACCTGCAGTGCTAGTTGCTGCAAGCGTTGGTAAAGATCAGCCCAAGTTGGATCGGTAGCGGCGAGGGGGTCGATCTCGTCACCNAAGAGCCAGCCCTCGGCGACACCTAGTAGATCTGTTTTGATTTCCTGATCCTGCAGTTGCTGCTGTTGGAATAGCTCGAGGTGTCTGGTNAAGCCAGGATAGCTGCGCAGCAGGTGGCCTTGTATACGCATATGCTCGAANCATANGAACAACCGCTCCGCCAGCGCCGGCAGCGAAAAACAGTCAAATAACAGTCGGTAGTCGCCCGTTCTCGGGCTGTAGTCCGGTGGNCGCTGGTAGCGCTCTGCCAAGGTCGGGATGCGTGTCAGCGCTTCTTCTAATCTNAAGCGGAAGGTCCCGCACTCGCGTTGGCCTAACTGCTGCATAACCAGTACCCGATAGGCCCCGCTGTGATCTGTGGCCAGCTGTTCAGGCAGAAANACACTGTCGTGAGTTTGGGTGGTGGTAGTTAGGTCGATATTCAGTCTTGGGTTNAGGCTGAACTCNTCACGGCTACGCAGATGCAGGTAATGCCCTGCTATCCCTTCGGTAAACAGGGCCAGTGGCGCTTCTATGTCGGCGAGTTTTACGCTCAAAGCAATGCGCGGTTAGGGCAGCACCACATCGACGATGTCGGCGACCGCTTGTTGAACATTGGCATCGTCAGAAATCGCGCTGACGATGGCGGCCTCTGCGGCTCGGCGCGGAGCAATGCCGCCGGCGATGAGTTCTCCGGTGTAGATCAATAGGCGGGTGCTGACGCCTTCTTCAAAACCGTGTTGTTTAAGATTGCGGACGCGCTCGCCGATCACCGCCAGCCGCTCCGCTGCGGTGGCATCGACACCGGACTCGTGAGCGATAATCGTCGCCTCGGATTGCACATCCGGGTAATCAAATTCAAGGCTGACAAAACGCTGTCGGGTACTTGGTTTCAGATCCTTGAGCACGCTCTGATAGCCGGGGTTATATGAAATAACCAAAAGAAATTCTGGGTGGGCTTCAATCAGTTCCCCGGTTTTGTCGATGGGTAAAATGCGGCGGTGGTCGGTCAGTGAGTGGATGAGAACCGTAGTATCTTTCCTAGCTTCAACGATTTCATCCAAATAGCAAATCGCGCCAGAGCGTACTGCCCGGGTCAGTGGTCCGTCAGACCAAATGGTTTCATCGCCCTTCAACAGATAGCGTCCGACCATATCGGTCGCGGTGAGATCCTCGTGGCAAGACACGGTAATTAATGCATGTTCTGGGTTCGCGGCCTTTTGCTGAGCCAATAACCAAGTCATGTGCTCGACAAACCGGGTTTTTCCGCAGCCGGTAGGGCCTTTCAGCAGCACTGGTAATCGAGCTGCATAGGCGGCCTGGAAGACGTCAACTTCGTCGGCCAAGGGCAGATAGTAAGGTTGATCAGAGGTCATAGAGAACTCGCTGTCTGATGCCATGAATACAGCAAAGACTACTCATGGGCGTGTGTTTATTTCGTGGTCGATCATGCCCCAGTGGTGGCTCATGGTTTATCCGCTGCGGCTCGACTATACCGAAAAGTGCTAGAGTGAGTGCGCTAACCAAAGTGAAAGGCGAGTTGCCATGGCAGATAACGATGATTTACTCGACGCCACAACGGCCCTGGTACCAC
The DNA here is from genome assembly GCA_002690405.1 of Gammaproteobacteria bacterium. GTDB lineage: Bacteria > Pseudomonadota > Gammaproteobacteria > Pseudomonadales > Azotimanducaceae > UBA4421. The sequence goes on along the minus strand of NZEI01000032.1, from coordinate 150,119 downwards.
CGTTGCTGGGCGCGTTAGACGCGCTGCGGGCCGCAGGCCGACATATGAACCCGCCATCTCTTCCTGAACTGGTTGCGGCCATTCGACCGCAACAGCAGACCCTTGCGCAGGGCCTTGAAGTTTTCCAAAGCATTGACTGGCCTGAGCACTTGCAAAGCTTTGTCGATGCAGTCACACGTAGCGCTGTNCAAGGGCTGCGCGCCTTTGAGTCTTTTGAGCAGGCATTGGCGGCGCCCCAGCCGGCGTTTGTCGCTTATCGTGCAATGGGTTTAACCACCAAGGCGATCGAGGCGCTGTATCCCGTTGCAGCGATGCTGCCGCCGGTCAGTCGCTTTTATCTCGAACCAGAGCAGCGCGATAATGGCGACTTGATTCAGCGTTTAGCTGCCGCCGCTGCGGATAAAGAAGGTGTCGGCCTCATGCACGCGAATAACGGCATTGATGAGCGCGGTGGGTTTTCGATTTATGTGCCAGAATATTATGCGGGGGAAGCAGTGCCTCTGGTGCTGGCCTTACACGGTGGCAGCGGTCACGGCAGGCAATTTATTTGGAGCTGGTTGCGCGCTGCGCGCTCTCATAATTGCATCGTCATTGCGCCGACATCGGCAGAAAATACTTGGTCACTTATGGATCCGGCCGCAGATGCGCAACGCCTCAATAAATTAGTAGCGTACGCTCAGGAGCATTGGAACATCGATCCTCACCGAGTGCTGCTTGGTGGTATGTCCGATGGCGGTACGTTCTCCTACGTTGCAGGGCTACAAGATGACACAGCATTTACCCATTTAGCGCCCTGTTCGGCGTCTTTTCACCCGATGCTGGTAGCGGCGGCCTCAGCTGAACGATTAACGGGTCTGCCGATTTACCTTATTCATGGTGCCTTGGATTGGATGTTTCCTGTGGATGTGGCGCGCACCGCTCAGCAGGCGCTGCAAGCAGCAGGCGCAAAGGTGGTTTATGCGGAGATAGAAGACCTATCCCACACCTATCCTGAGGAATACAGCGCCAAGGTACTGAATTGGCTTATGGAACCTGCAGCCGCGTCATGAGTCCAGAAATTGTCGGCTTTGATAGGCGTTACGCAGAAGCTTTTGCGCGACTGAATTATCAGTGGATAGAACAATATTTCGCCGTAGAGGCTGAAGATCGGCGGGCTTTAGATCATCCGTTTGAATACGCCATAGCACCTGGCGGCGAAATATTCTTCGCCCTGCTTGGGTCTCAAGTGGTGGGCTGTGTGGCCATGGTGCCGAAGTCTGCCGACGCAACCGCTGGGGTGGAATTTGAACTGGCAAAAATGGCGGTGCAACCCGCACACCAGGGGCAGGGGATAGGCCGCTTGTTGCTGGAGCAGTGCATCGAATATGCGCGACAGCGTTGCGCATCGCGCATTGTTCTGACCACCAATGACATACTGAAACCTGCGTTGCAGGTTTATCACAATGCTGGATTTGAGGATTTGCCGATCAATCCTGATAGCCGTTACGTGCGGGGTAATTTGGCCATGCAGTTAATCCTTGGGCCTTATTAAGCCCCCGCGCTGATACTGAAATTTAATTTTGCTGCACGTTTATACGCAGGTCTGGCAGTTTGTGCAGCTGTATAAGTTTGCAGCGTAGAGTCTAGGTCAAAGCCGTAGTTTTGCGCCCAGGTTAGAATCGAGGTGAGCATGATATCGGCGCCAGTAAAGTGCTCCCCGAGCAAAAAAGGACGTGTGGCAAGGTGCTCGGTCACCACCTGGATTTGCTTATTGAAACCAGCGATTGCGGTTTCAATCGCGGCTGGTGCCTCACCATAAAGGTTTGCTAGGTCTTTGTGCTTGCGCATCACGTACAGCGTATGTGCGTCTAGCTCCATTTGAATGAATGACAGCCATTGATTGTACAGCGCCCGTTCTGGGGTGAACGGGAGTGGTGCAAGGTTGCCGCGTCCATAGGTGTCGGCCAGATAAGTCACAATGGCGGCGCTCTCGCTAAGCACCAGATCGCCATCGCAAAGCACAGGTATCTTTTCCTTAGGATTAAGGCGCCTAAATTCTGCGCTCTGAGTTTCCCCGGTGCGGGAGCCAATGAGGCGCGGGGTGTAGGTTAACTCGAGCTCCTCGCAGGCCCAGTGCGCGCGTAGAGTCCTCGATGTTGCGCCGCCCCAAATACTGATCATGGCGTGTCACCGTCGCGGGCTCGGTAGCGTAGCCATAGAATCAGTCCAATGGCGGTCCAGATCACAATGGTCATCCACTCCTCTGGCCAGCTTAATGCGCTATCGCTCCAGGGCAGAAATGCCGATAGTAATCCCAGTGCCAACAGCACCGCGCCATAGCCGACCAGACGCGGATGGCTGACCTTAAAGGGCCTGGGCATGTCTGGCTCTTTGCGGCGCAAGACCAAGAAAGAGATGGCAACAAATACGAAGGCGATGGTGACCGCAAAGCTGCCGCTGTTGATGAGCCAAACAAGGATAGTTTTACCGAACAAGGGCGCGAACATAGACAAAATGCCGATGGCCAAGATGCCCACATAGGGTGTTTTGTACTTGGGATGTAAACGCATAAATGCAGCTGGTACGTGGCCCGATTCAGCCAGTGCGAACAGCACTCGTGAGGCACCGACAATAAACGCGTTCCAACTTGTGAGAATGCCGCCGATGCCGCCCAGTACCAAGAAGGCCCCAGCCCAGTTGCCGCCGCCAAAGTTGCTCCACAGTGCGCTGGCGGCGTCAGCAGTCGCCATAGTGCTGTCGGCTTGTTGTTGCGCAGTTAAACCCAGTCCCACGGATAGTGTGATGAGTACGTACCATGCCACCGCACAGAACACCGAAATCACCAATAATTTGCCGACTTGTTGGGGCGGTAGATCGATCTCTTCAGCGGATTGCGGAATCACATCAAAACCTACCAACATCGCCGGTACCATGATCAGTACGGCCAATACGCCGCTGGCTGGTGTTGCTAGCCATGGTTCAGCATTGGCCACCTGGCCATTAAATGCAGCACCAGAAAACAGCAGTAGGCCGGCACAAATGATTAATCCTGTGACGATGGTTTGGGCGAGTGCAGCGGTGCGAATCCCCAAATAGTTGACCCAGGTAACCACAGCCGCCGCGCCAGAACCGATAATCACGAAGCCGATGTCGACGTCACTACCCAAGACATTCCACAGGGTCCCGAGACTGATGTCAGGCCACAGGTAACTCACTGCAGTGGGCAGCGCTACCGCTTCAAAGAGGCAGACATTGACGTAAGAAAATAGCAGCGCCCAGGTGCAGGCGAATGACCAATGGTTGCCCAAGGCTCGACGGGTATAAATGTGCTCGCCGCCAGCGCGAGGCATCGCTGAGGCCAATTCGCTATAGGTCAGCCCGATGAGCGCAATGGCGAGTCCACCAACGCTAAAGGCGATGACCGTACCCAGAGTTCCGGCCTCATTCAGCCATACGCCGGTCATCAGTACCCAACTCCAGCCAATCATGGCACCGAAGGACAGGGCAATAACTTCGCGCCCCTTCAATACCTTGGCAAAGCGTGGCGCTTCTATGTTCTTGGTCGAATCTGCGTCTAACATCTGATTCTCCCTAATTAGCGGTGGCGTGAACCATCATAGAGGGTTTAATGCCGGCACTAAACCTGTTGTTGTTATTGCTGCCGCCGTAGCTGTATCCCTACAATGGTAGGCCATCCAACCTGGCGATCATTAAGGAGTTGTCCTTGTCTCAGACGTTGCAGTTTCAACACCGGCATAAATCTTTTGAGCTGAAGCTTACCGATGACGGCGCGATCGAGTTGTATTTAGACAATTGCCTGCGCAAACGCCGTGACCCTGGCGCGAGCGAACCGCAATACGTGTGGACTAATGTGGAATTGGAATGGGAAGAGCATCATTACATTGAAGCTCGTTATTGGGCTTCCACCGGCGTTTTGAAGGTGACGGTTAATGGCGACTCTTTGGTAGAAACTGAAATGCATCTAGGCGGTTAAAGGTGTTTTGATGAGCACTCATACTCCGGAGCGAGACCAAGTTGAACAATTCCAGAGCGCGGGATTCGTGGTGCTGCCCGGTATTTTGTCTGCCCAAGAATGCGGGCAGCTGCGCCGAGCGGTGCAAACGGATCTAGATCCGTTAGTTGGGCCTGCGGAATTTGAGGCCGACGTGGGTTATCCCGGCGCTCCGGCTAATCGCGATGTCAGTGGTGGCGACACCCCGCGTCGTCTGCTGCACGCCTATGCGCGTAACGACAGCTTAAAATCTTTGGCTCAGCATCCGTTACTGGATGCCTGGCTTAGGGTTTTACTCGATTGCGCAAGGCCTATGCTGTCCCAGTGTCACCACAACTGCGTCATGACCAAACACCCTGGGTACAGTAGTGCGACGCTCTGGCATCAAGATATCCGCTACTGGTCATTCGATCGGCCAGAACTGATATCTGCTTGGTTTGCGCTGGGCGACGAGGATGCTTCCAACGGTGCCCTGCAAGTCATTCCATCCAGTCATAAACAGAGTATTGATCGAGGCCGATTAGACAGCGCTCTGTTTTTGCGCCCCGAATTGGCGGCCAACAGGCCGCTGATTGAGAGTGCGCAGGTGGTAAACTTGAAGGCGGGGGATTTACTGTTATTCCACTGCCGGTTGTTTCATGCGGCGGGGCAGAACCAAAGCCAACAGGTGAAATTGTCCCCGGTTTTCACCTACCACGCGGAAGATAACCTACCCATACCTGGCACCCGCTCAGAGCGATTGCCCAGCATCGCCGTCGAGCGCATGGAATAGGCAGTGAACTCAGAGGACGACAAAGATCTATTTGCGGCGCAAATGCAGGACGTTACGCCTCTGGTTAACCCGCGCACCGATACTCGCAAGAGCTGGCAGGGCGCCAGTGCCGAACAGTTGCAGCGGCGTCGCGCCGCCGAGGCGTTTGCCGAAGATGTGTCGGAGCAAAATTTCTTAACGCTGTCTGAAGTAGAAGCTCGGCAACCCCTAGAGATGCTCGAATGGAAGCAAGACGGGGTACAACACGCGGTATTCAGCAAGCTACGGCGCGGTGGTTATGCTTTGGAATATGAGCTAGATCTGCATCAGAAAACCGTTAAAGAAGCGCAGCAGGCGGTGTTTAAGTTATTCCAACAAGTGCGCGTCAAAAACTGGCGCTGCGTCTTGATCAGCCACGGTAAGGGTGAACGCAGCGCCACACCGGGGCGACTAAAAAGCTATGTGGCGCGCTGGCTAATAGATCACCCGGATGTCATCGCCTATTGCTCGGCGCAGCGTAACCACGGCGGGGTCGGCTCAGTCTACGTGCTGATCAGAAAATCAGCCGCGGGTAAGGCGGCTAATCGAGAACGCTTCGGACTCAAGGGCGAACCATAGTGGGCCCTGAAAAAGGTTCTTATGGACAGCTATAGGCGCTGAAATCTTGGCTACCGTTGCTTTGTTCGGCAACCGGAACGATCGCGTTAGCACCGATTTCAGCCGCGCGGTTGCGTGCTAGCACAATGAGTTCTTCGCGCACTTTGCCGGAGTTGCGATCGATTACAACAGTGTCCTTGGTTTGGCTGGAAATTGTGGCGACCAATTTGCATTGGCTTACCTCCTCGGCTGTGCTTTGGCGCACATTGGCGCCGGCATCAGTGAGCGATACGAAGGCGCATCCACTCAACAACAATACCGATAAGGCGGGCGTGGCGCGGATTATTTTTGATGCAAGGGTATTCATAGTCGGCTTCTCGTCAGTGCAATGGCTGCAGATCAAATTTTCTGGGCTGCGTATTTCCGGACCTTCGGGCGGAACTAAATTCTGCCCTTATCCAGCTCCAGAATGCCGCGCCCGATGTTCAGACGCAACACGTCGCTGGCCCCCTCGGCCAAGCGCCAGCCTCGCACTTTACGATATAAGATCGCTAACGGATGGTCTTCCACCAGCGCCACCCCGCCAACTAATTGAATGGCGGTATCGACCATCTCACCAATTGTTTCGGTCGCAAAGACTTTGCAGGCCATAGCCTCATTGACGATATTTTCGCCGTGATCGGCTAGTCGCGCTGTCCGGTATAGCATACTGCGGGCGGCAAAGGCTTTGATACGCAGGTTGGCATAATGCCAGCGCACCACATCTTTATTGCCCCTGGCCTCGCCACTTTTGTCTGCGCTGGTCAGGTGTGCTTTGAGTAATTCAAGGGTCCACAGCATATAGCCGCTGGCCTGAGCGGCGAATAACAAACGCGTATCGCCGATTTGGCGCATGGCTTTTGGTAAGCCTTGGCCTGGCTCGCCAATAATGTGATGGCTTGGCACGGTTACGTTTTCGAAGCGGAACGCTGCATGATGCGAACCATCCAGCGATACAAATTTCTTTTCTAAGATCACGCCGTCTATGTTTGTGTCGATGACCACCATAGATGGGCCGCGTTCTTCGATGTGCACTAAGCAGTTGATGAAGTCCGCATCAGCGCCTCCGGTGACATAGGATTTNTGGCCATTAACGATAAGCTGCTCGCCAGTAATTTGGCCGTGGGTAGGCTGCACATTGTCGGGTTCGGTAAAACCGAAACTAGCGCGCTTGTCGCCAGCTAAGAGCGGCTCCAAATGACTATGGGCCAAAGCGCCAGTGACTCCGCCTAGAACCCCGGCGCTCGGGCCAAAAACGCTGTCCATATTGTTCGGATTGGCGGCAGCGAGGGTCTCTCGAGCGACGCATAGTGCCAATTGAGTTGGCACGTTGTCTTGCTGGGTGGGCTGGGTAAGCCCGAATAGTCCGGCGGATTTTGCTGCACTGCGAATCTGCGCGCGGGTCTCAGTACTGCTGTCTGATCCCACAAGGTGAGTTGCGGCGAAGGCTTGGCATGTATCGCGTAGCTCAATTAAATCTGCTGTTAACGATTCAGGCATATCTTTGCTCCTAAAGATTCGGGACGATGGTTAAAACAACGATCGCTAGCATCGCCAATACCATAAAGGCGATCGCGTAAAACAGCATCGACTCTCTGCGTTCAGCCTTATGCAATAGCGCTTCAATCTCTGCATCGCTGCGAGCGCTGGCGCTGGACGTGACGCGGTATCGGGTTACCCCATCCCGTTTGGGCAGGCGCACGAATAGCTCAGGGGTTGCGTCTAAGCGCTTGGCGACTTCAGTGAAGCTGATGCCCGTTGCCCGTGCTATTTGGGTGGGGTGCAGCGCAACGCCCCCGGTTTGCTCGGCAGCGCTCTCGATGAAGCAATAATAAATATCGAGAATCAGTCGGACCCTGCCGCGAAAGCGAAACTGAAATGGGAGAATTCCAAACATGATGCTGTAATGATTCTAGGAGTTCTGAAAATACCTTCTAGGTGCCAGAGAAGCAAAGCTTAACTAGCTGGAGCGCAGGCCCATAAAGATTGCGCGCACCGGTGCCGGGTGGCCTTCTATTGTTCGTGAGGGGTCCTGATCGTCTAAGCAGCCAGATAATGAACCAAAGTGCATCCACTCAGTACTGCGTTGCTCGTCCACGGTAGTGGTGGTGACATCTACAACCTGAACTTGGTCGAAGCCGACCTGCTGCATCCATTGAACGACTTGGTCGTTACTGGGCACGCACCAGACATTGCTCATTCGTGCATAGCGGCCTGCGGGGTAAAGGGATTCTGCATCTGTAACCACGAGCGTCTCTAATACCCCCCGGCCGCCTATGGCCGTGAGATCGAAGAGTTGTTGCACATGCCGCAGTGGGTCGCGGCGGTGGTAGAGCACACCCATGCTAAGAGTAAGGTCGAACTGTACTGAGGTTGGCAGTTCCTCCACCTTGATCGGTAGCACCCAGTTTCTCTTGTCGTTGAAGAATTTCTGGATGGCGTAATGCTGAATACAAAAAAGAATACTCGGGTCGATGCCGATTACTTCACGCGCACCCGCTTGCAGGGCGCGCCAACCGAAGTAGCCATTGCCGCAACCAATATCGAGCACTCTTTGGCCGCTGAGATCACCCAGAGCTTGGCGCATCCTCTGCCACTTCCAGTCCGAGCGCCATTCTGTATTGATATGTAAATCACCGAAGCGAAATGGCCCCTTGCGCCACGGGTGCAACTGCTTAAGTGACACCTCCATAGCGCCCAGCGTTTCCTGATCGCAGGCCATTCCTGCGCTAACCGTGTCGTCGTATACACGGTGCTCAGTGTTCGTTTTAGGCAGCGATTCCGCGGCGTTGCGCCAGCGCTCAAAGTCACCGTGATAACTGGGATTGAATCGCTCTTTAATCAGGTGCAAGGGCCAACCGGGAAGCTCAGTAGGTAACGCGTAAAGATCTACCATTGGTTCAGGATTACTCTGGCTTGGCAACGAAAGAGGCCCAATTCATGCACCTAAACCAAACTTGCGTTTGTGCAAAGCCCGCCTCAGCAAAGCGCTGTTGGTGTATTTCTTCGCTGTCTACGCGCATCACATTCTCTAAGGATTGACGTTTTTGGCTGACCTCTGTGGCGCTGTATCCATTGGCGCGTTTCCAGGCCAAATGCGTCGAGTCATAGAATTCCTGTAGGTCAGGGTCAGATTGGTGAGTTTTTTCTGACACGATCAATAAGCCATCACTGCGCATTTGCGAGCGCAGTCGCTTTAATAGTGGTAGGCGTGCTGCGGGCGCCAAAAATTGCATGACAAAATTAAGCACCACTACTTTGGCATCGGTGACCGCAAATTCAGTAAGGTCGGCACACTCGAAACGTGCTCGGGGGTCGGTCAGCTGTACCTGGGCCTGCTCGATCATGGCGGGCGCGTTATCAACGCCGATGACAGTGATGTTAGGCAGTGACGTTTGCTGCAAGATAGCCAGGCTAGTAGCGCCCAAAGAACAGCCTAGGTCATAGGCACAGTCGCCGTCATTTAGATGCCGCGCAGCCATCAGGCCAGTCATCGGAATGACGGTTTCGTAACCGGGCACAGAACGACGAATCATGTCTGGAAACACAGCAACCACCTGTTCGTCGAAGACGAAGTCGACTATCTGACTCTGCTTGGTNGCGAAAATGTCATCCTTAGTCATGGTGTGTCGTACTGCTCGTTNGTTAGTGGCAACGGGCAGTCTAGGGTGGCCGCGATGCCATGCAANAGCGCGTGTTGCTCTGAGTGCATCTGNCCATCAGCCAGGGCAACAGCAGCGCAGGCCTCAAGCAGTTGCTGTTTCTGCAGAGGTTTTAAATTACGTAACTCCCCNAAGGCCTGATTCAGATGTTCGTAGTCGAAGTCGGCTAATGACGAAAGAGGTCGTGCTAGATCTAATANTGCGGCGCCGGCGGCATAACTTTGTTCCGCCGAGGGTCCTCGATGGGCAATTACGGACAATAAACTTTGCGCTTCGTTTTGCAGTTTGCGAAATGAACCGATGCGACCGACGCTGCGGTGGGGGCGTTCAAAATGCGCATACAATTCCTTGGTCATGACGCGATGCAGTACCCACTCGAATATGTCCACTTGTTGGTCAAAAACAATGAGTTCTGCAGCGTTGCTGCTGAAACGTTTGTACTGGGGAAATGACAACTCCTTGAGGGTTGGCATTGCCATTTCCAAAAGCAGTAATAGTTGGCNGGGACTACTTGCTCTTACCAAGGGCAGCAATTGCACTGTATAGGCCGGAACCCCCGGTTCTGCTTGAGCATGAACTTTATCTAATTGTGCTTGGGCGATCTCTGGATTCGGATCAATCAGCATGGCGTAAATGAGCCCGCGAGCTTCGTAAGGATCATGCGCGGCGCTGGCCAGAGTTGTGTCGCAGCTGCGCAGCAAGGTGGCGGCGGTTTCGATCTGCCCCTGACCAATCTGACTNACAACTTGATCNGCGCTGGTCGCAGCGGCTGGGGGTGTTGCAGCAAAACCAGCAGTGCCGGCAACAGCNGCACTACTGCTGTTCTCGNTTAGAGCNCCNTGCCACTGAGGTTGCAGCGCCTTTATTCGATCCTCCAGCGGNGGGTGGGTGGCCATAAAGCGGCTAAAAGNTTTGATGCTGCCAAAGAACATATGGCTCGACTCGTCCGCAGCTTTAGCTTGAATCTCTGAGCCGGTCGCGTGGCCGCCTATTTTTTTCAACGCGTTAGCAATTCCCTCATTTGAGCGGGTGAATTGCACAGCGGAGGCGTCGGCAAGGAATTCCCGTTGGCGACTCACGGCAGCTTTTATTAGATTGCCGAAGAAGGTGCCGCCATAACCNACAATAATAAGNCCNANGGCGAATNCCANTTGCTGGCCCCGATCTTTGCTGCGGCTGAACGCAGAGCCCCGCAACAAGCCATAGCCGATCATGCCAATAAAAAGAATGCCGCTGAGTAAGGCGATGAGTCGAATGTTGATGCGCATATCGCCATGTAAAATATGGCTGAACTCGTGGGCGACCACGCCCTGCANCTCGTCTCGGTTGAGTAAATCCAGTGTGCCTTGGTTAATGCCTATGACCGCATCGTCTTGGCTGTAGCCAGCAGCAAACGCATTAATGCTGGGTTCTGGAATCAAGTAAACAGGCGGCACCGGCAGCCCCGCAGCGATCGCCATTTCTTCAACCACGTTCAGCAGTTGGCGTTGCTGAGGGTTTTGGGTGTTTTGGTGAATGGGCTGGCCACCTAGGGATTCNGCNATTACCCTGCCGCCACCGCGCAGGGTCAGAAACTTGAATAGGCTTGCCACNGCAATCACGCCGACCACACTGGCGCTGATCAACAGCCAAAGCTCTGGTGGCTGTGCGGCTACTGCGNCCGGGCCTAGTCCGAAACCCATGCCTACCGCTACCAGCAGATTGGTCAGCGCCACCANTGACACCACCGCGGCGANNAATAAAAAGATCAGGAGTCGGGTTTTACCCCGAGCCTGATCCTGAGCCTGAAAAAAATTCATGCGTTATTAAAAAGATACCTTGGGTGCAGCTTGAATTTCTGCCGAGTCCTCAAATTCCAGCAGTTCTGCATCGGTCGGATGACCGAACATGCTAGCGAATAGTATTGGCGGAAATGAAGCGCGATAGGTGTTGTACTCGGTGACCTGATCGTTAAAGGCTTGGCGGGAGAATGCCACTTTGTTTTCGGTGGTTGTNAGTTCTTCGGTCAACTGCATCATGTTGGTATTGGCNTTAAGGTCTGGGTAAGCCTCCATGACCACGTTTAGGCGGCCCATGGCGTTGGAAAGGATACCCTCAGCACCAGCTAATTCTTTCATTGCAGCNCCGTCACCGGGGTTGCCCGCCGCCGCCTCTAAACCAGCCATTGCCTGATTGCGGGCTGCGATCACCGCTTCCAGGGTTTCGCGCTCGTGGGCCATATAGGCTTTGGCGGTCTCGACCAGATTTGGGATCAGGTCGTAACGACGTTTCAGTTGCACTTCAATCTGTGAAAAACCGTTTTCATGACGGTTCTTTAGTGCTACCAACTTGTTGTAGATGGATACGACCCAAAAGGCCAATACCGCAACGACGATGAGTAGGATGATCAGTTCCATAGGGGTTACCTGAGTGTGCTCACTGAATGCTCATAGTGCGACTGTGTTGCGAAATTGCAAGGTACTATCGACTAAGCGGTGCCAACAAACGTCCTGAGTTGCAGTTACCTGAGTTATAGTCCNCGAACAGAGCAAAATTAAAAAACAAGGATGTGCGATGACAGAGCTGACGGCCAATGAGTTTGATAGTGCCAATTTCCGACAGGCCATGGCGAACTTTTGCACCGGCGTTACCGTTGTAACGGGCCTTAGCGACGGTGCGCCAGTGGGTTTCACTGCACAGTCTTTCGTGTCGTTATCTCTTGAACCGCCGCTGGTTGCGGTATGTCCGGGCAAGTCGTCCTCGAGTTGGCCACGGATTCGCGCGGCAGGGGGCTTCTGCATCAATGTCTTGGCTGCTGAGCAAATGGCGATTTGTCAGGCCATGGCGCAATCGGGGGCGGATAAATTCGCAGATATAGAGTGGCGCAGCGGCATTACCGGCGCCCCCATCATAGCGGGTAGCCTCGCCTACGTGGAATGTTTGCTGCACGCCGAACATGAGGCCGGCGACCACTTCATTGCGGTTGGTGAGGTCAAAGATTTTAGTCTAGTCAACGGGGATGCATCGCCGTTATTGTATTTCCGTAGTGGCTTTGGAGTATTCGGAGGGATGTAATGAATCTAAACAGTCGCGTATGTGAAATCTTGGAAATCGAAAAACCCATCGTCTTAGCGGGTATGGGCGGCGCAAGTTGCCCAGCGTTAGCGGCGGCGGTTTCGAATGCGGGTGGTCTTGGTGTTCTCGGTGCAGCAGGGTGTGGTCCCGAACAATTGCGCCAATGGATTCGCGAAACCCGTGAACTAACAGACAAACCGTTCGGGGTTGATACGTTATTACCAGCATCCGTGCGGCGTGCAAACTATGACGAAATGGAGGGGCCAACACCGGCTGACCTGTTGCCAGAACGCAAAGATTTTGCTGCTGAGTTTATGGNCAAGGAGGGNCTTGACCCAGTAAAGGTTGACCCNGAAGAGCGGGTAGAGCGCGACGGTCCGCCGCTCTTTACTGCGGAATTTTTTGANGCCCAGATGGAGGTCATCATTCAGGAGCGGGTACCTGTGTATGCCTCAGGNTTGGGTAATCCAGGACCGTGGATGACCGAATTGCGGGCTAATGGCACAAAGGTCATGGCCGTTGTTGGTGCCGTGCGCCACGCGATTCAAGTTAAGTCATCGGGTCTAGATATCATTGTTGCCCAAGGACATGACGGTGGAGGTCATAACTCTCCAGTGGGGACCATGGCGTTGATACCCCAAGTTGTTGATGCAGTTGGCGATACGCCGGTGCTTGGCGCTGGTGGTATTACTGATGGCCGCGGGGTGGCTGCGGCACTCATGCTTGGCGCGGAAGGGGTATGGGTCGGTTCGGCATTTTTGGCATCAGAAGAAGCAAATATCTTTGATTTTCAAAAACAGGCCATTGTTGATTCCACTGAAGAAGGCACTTCGGTATCGCGTACTGTAACTGGCAAGCCTGCGCGCATAATTCGCTCAAAGTGGACCGAGCATTGGGTGCGCGAGGATGTNGATCCTTTACCAATGCCCTATCAGGGTATGGTCTCGGGGCCGGTGATGGCGGCGGCTAATCGTGATGGCCGAGGGGACATTAANCCGGGGTTTGCAGGTCAGGGTATCGGTATGATCAAGGCTGTCAGGCCAGCGAAAGAAATTTTCGACGAACTGGTCTACGGCGCTGAACAGGCGTTATCACGGACAACCAACCTACTGGGATGAATCTGGAACAAGGCGATCGGGCGCATGGCGCCCGATCGCAGTGCCTCGGGCCTCAGCCTGTAATCGCCTCCAAGCAGTCCCAATGTAGGTCGCCAAACTGACCATTAGGATTAACTGGTTGGACGCATACATGATCGGCGCCAGCGTCGATATGCTCTTGCACCCGAGCTTTTATGGCGTCGGCGCTGCCCCAAGCAAAAGTCGCGTCGATGAACCGATCACTCAGATCGTCTATATCTTGCTCGGTCATACCCATGCGCAACCAATTGTTGCGATAATTCGGCAGTTTTTGATAGATCTTCGCTACCGGTCGAGCCAACTCACGGGCTTTGCTGGCGTCGGTTTCGAGAATAACTTTTTGCTCCACGCATAATTTTGGTCCCTGGCCGAGAATCCCTCGTGCCATTGCGGTGTGCTCTGGCGACGTGAAGTAGGGATGTGCACCATCGGTCTGCTCTCTGGCCAGTTCCAACATTTTCGGCCCAAGTGCGGCGATCAGCGTGATTGGGGTGTCGGCTGGGGCTGGTCCGTTGAAGATGGACGCGCTCATTTTTTCTAGATAGCTGCGCATCGTCGCGACGGGCGGTCCGTATTCCAACCCACGAACCCCTTCAACGAGGGGTTTGTGAGAAACCCCCATAGCCAGTGCAAAACGCCCTGATGATTGCTCGGCTAGAGTGCGCTGCGCGGCCAGCATAACGCCGGGTTCGCGGTTGTAGATATTTACGATACCGGTGGCGAGATTCAGAGTTTTGGTATTGGCTAAAAACCAGCTTGCGGTGGTAAGCGGGTCCTTACCTACGGTCTCTGGTAGCCACAGTGTGCCGTAGCCCATCGATTCGATCCGTTGTGCAGCCGCAGTAGCCTGCTCAGTGCCAATACCGTCAAAAAAATACCAAACGCCTAACTTTCCAAGATCCATATCGTCCCCCTGTAAATCTGCCGGTATTGTCCGAAGAGTTGGCTATTGAAGCAATAGTCGCGGTGCAGCCCCAGGATCTTCATGCCGACAGCAGCGTGGGTTAGTAGTAAACTGGCGTCCGTTTTTTGCTTGGCAACGCTGTGACATCACAAGAACAAAAACAAAATCCCAGCAGCTCTGCAGATGTCACCGATTCTTCCCTCGACGCTTCGGCCATGGCCCGACCGTCGATCTGGCAATTGGCATTGCCGTCTATCCTAGGCAATCTCAGCTATACCATCGTGGGGATGGTACAGACTAAATTCGTCGGCGAGTTGGGTGCTCAGGCCCTTGCCGCGCTGGGTGCCGGACAAAGAATCTTTTTTGCCATGCAGGCTATTTTGATGGCGATTAGTGCTGGTACCACAGCCCTAGTGGCCCGCGCATGGGGTGCTGGGGATTACGACGAGGCCAGCCGCGTAACCATGGCCTCCTTGGTGTTAGCGGCGGTTTTTTCCTTCGCGATCGCTTTTTTGGGTTTTTTCTTAGCGTCGCCGGTGGCGTCGGTATTTGGTCTGGATCCGGTTACCTTGGACCTTGCCGCGCAAAATATTCGCTGGCTGTCGATCTTTAATTTGGCATTCGCCGCGATGTTTGTATTGAGTGCAGCCCTCAGAGCATCGGGTGATGCGTGGTCGCCCCTATGGATTAGCGGTGGCGTGAATTTGCTCAATCTGCCGTTGTTGTATGTATTTATTTTTGGCTTTTGGGGCCTGCCGGCCATGGGTGTCGCTGGTGCGGCGATTGCTGCAGGCATTTCTTTCAGCTTTGGTTCAGCTGTGTTGTTGGCCTTATGGGTGCGCCAAAAGTTCCGTGTTCGCCATATTTCGGGCGGCTGGTGGCGGCGCGCTAGGCTGCGCGCGTTGCTAGATATCGGGTATCCGGCAGCGTTAGAACAAGGAGTCTTTCAATTAGGCTTCTTTATCTTTCTGATGCTAATTGGCAATGCCTACGGCACTGAGGCATTTGCGGCTTACAACATTGGCGTCAACATACTCGCCGTGTGTATGACGGTAGGCTTTGGGTTTTCCATCGCTGGGTCAACGTTGGTCGGCCAGCATTTGGGGGCGAAAGACCCCGACGCGGCAAGTCGCAGTGGCTGGCGCTCAATGTGGCTGGCAGTGGCGTCCATGGGTGGCCTTGGCTTGTTGATCGTGGTGTTCGCCCAACAATTGGCTGCTTACTTTATTGGCGATGATGCCAAGACCATCGAATATACGGTGCAATTTATATATTTGCTTGGAGCGATGATGCCCCTGCTAGCCGTGGAATTCGCTATTGGTGGATCGCTGCGGGGTGCTGGCGATACTCGATTTCCGCTTATAGCAACAGTGCTGGGTTTGCTCGTTATGCGCTGTGGCCTTGCCGCCCTCGCGGTGTATCTGCAGCTCGCGGTATTTTGGGTCTACGCTGCCTTGGTCGGCGACTATGTTTTAAAAGGCACCCTGCTAATTTGGCGTTTTCGCAAGGGTAAATGGAAGAAAATCGTTCCCAATACAACTTACCAATAGCCGCGCCCTAGGGCGCTACCGCTCAGATCTTTGCTCGGCACGTATCGCCGAAGACGACAGATCGTTGCGAAATTGCTCAGCAGGCACAGCCTGACAAAGTTCAGCGAGTTCCCCAGGTAGGTCAAGGTCTGCCAATTCAACAAAGCGCTGCTGAGCGCGCCGTCCGAATACCAAAAAGCGTGTTCCCTGTGCTGCGAGTCTGCCAAATGCCTCTAGCATGCGGGCTGTGCTGTCGGCATAAAAACGTGGCTCCGCGATTCTGCTCAAGGTGTCGGTGCCAAGGGCAAATGTTGTATTGGGAAAGCGCTCGGCCTTTTGTTCAAAATTGCTCAGATTAGTGAGCCAGACGGGCGTGTCGGCGAGGGTGGTCAGACGCTCATACACAGTGAGGTAGTCTAGATCCGGTTTATCGGCGTTGCGCAGGGTCAGTTCAAAAGCGCCGGTGAGTCCAGTCACCGCCTCTGCCACCGCTAACATTTCTCGATGGCCATCATGCACGGGATTGAACGAGCCAGGCAGTAGCAGACGACCGTCGTGTTGGTGGGTGCAGGTTGCATAGGGGGCAGCTGTAAGTAGCGGCTGCCAAGCTGCGGGGGCGGAGTATTCGCGAGTTTCAATTTGGCCTGTTTGATGTTGCCCACCCGAGCCCATAAGAGCCAGTTCAATGGTCGCCCACAGCGCCTCATTCAGTTGCAATTCTTGCTCAGAGCGTGACTCAGCATTGTCCAATAACAGCTCAAAGCAGATGCTTTTATCAGCCGTTTGTATCGCCCAGTGGGCACGGGTCTGACCTTTTTTGGGCGCAGCACTGGCGAGACTTGCCGTCAAACCAATGCCGAATGCATGGTCGGCCCCTAGCTCCCGAGCGCGCTGGTAGGCGCGCGTTGATAGGGCACGCCCGGTGTGCGCGGATGCTGCCTGTTCCGGCGCGCTGCCGAGCAGTTCTGACAGCGCTTGTGAGGCGTAGGGTACTGTAGCCTCGAGCACGGTATTGGAAGCGCCAGGTACGCTCAGAAGATCGCTCAGTAACAGACTGCCACCGCCGGTGAGATGCAGCACACCCTGCCAACGCGAGGCATGCAGGCGTTGGGCGCGCTCTGTCATTGGCGAGTCTCAGCCGGTCGTTTGGTCATCATCGAAGAAGTCCTTTACTCGCTCAACGAAGCCGTCCAGTTGATCGTGATGCACCCAATGCCCGGCGTTGGCAAAAGCAACTACCTCAACTGGACACTTGAAGGCCTTGGTGCGACCGTCGGCTACTGGGTCCGAGGCCCAAGATTCCAGACCACGAACTAATAAGGTGGGGCAAGTAATGCTGCCATAGAGCTTGGAGATTTCGTCGAATGGAATCCCGATGGGTGAAAAATTACGCACGTAATTATCGAATTTCCAGCTAAAGGTGCCGTCTTCGTTCTGATTGCTGCCATGGATCGTCAGGTGCCGAGCTTGCTCCTCGGAGAGATGCGGATTCTCGGTCTGCATTCGTTGGAATGCATCCTCTAAAGTAGGGTAGCGTTTGACGATGCGACCAGATGATTTGCGCAGATCCGAAAACCAGTTATGCAAACGTTTTTCCGGTGGCTGGTTGATACGCTCAGCAATCATTGAAGGCGGTGGTCCCATGCCTTCGATGGCCACTAGTTTTTTCACATTCTCCGGGTGCAGTGCCGTATATAACAGGGAAATTGAACCCCCTAGCGAGTGACCAATGATGGTTACAGGCGACATCTGTTTCTGTCTTAATAATTGGGCAATGTCATAAACATAGTCGATCTGACTGTAAGCGCCGCCGACCATCCACTGACTGTCGCCGTGTCCGCGCAGGTCTGGGGCAATAATATGGTAGTCGTCACGAAATTGCTCAGCGACCCAGTCCCAGTTGCGGCAGTGATCGCGTCCGCCATGAATCAAGATCATAGGCGGCGCGTCTGGATTACCCCAATCGACATAGTGCAGTCGTAAGCGTTGTGAAAAATAAGTGTGCGAGGTTGGGCCGTGCATAAATCCGATATTCCATAGGCATAAGAGACGTGTGGTTAGTATAAGCCACTGCTTGCTGTCGGTGGTTAATTTAAAAGGGTTTGTCGCCTCAGTTGGCTTTTTTCACCCTATGCACCGCAAGGCGTGCGAAGTATGCCTCGATAACAAAGCCGAGAATCAACACGCACGCGGCGCTGGCATGGTTTAGCCATTGCAGCGCAAAGAGGATTTGTGCAGCGGCGAAGATACCAATGACTCGGATGATACTGGCGTAGGCCATGCCGCCGGTTTTGCGTTCCATCATTAGCCGACCGTGGTAGTAGTTTCGGTAAATGATAATCGCCGGCATCAGGCACATGATCAAAGTGACATCTATGGCAAGGTCGGTCAGTTCTGTGGACAAGCCCATGGACTTATTCCAGATCAGATCAGCAAGATCAGTCAGCGAAAATAGCAGCATACAGCCCGTCAGGCCGCAGCAAATTACGATCATAAAACGTATCTTGTTTTGCAGATCGGTGAAGCCGAAGGTAATGAAGAAATGGCGGAACTGATTCGCTGCTTGTTGAAAGATCATGCTGAAATCGAAAGCTACGCGCAGAGCCGCAATCGTGAGCAAGCCGTCGGGCATGCGCGCAACGAAGGCAAATAATAGCGGCCGTGACAGTGCAAACATGACGCCAGTGGTAGACACCGGGATGAAGAATTGCACNAGCTCGCGGTATTGCACGTTACTGTGCTCGGATTGTGCAGGCAGGCTGTAGAAGTAGCGATAGGCGAACAGTAACAAGCCAATTAATAAACACACAGCAAAGGTCTCTGCGCCCACCACCACCAAGACCGCCGGAGCACCCAACGCAAAGCCGCTCAGCAGAGCGGTAATAACAGTACCTAGGTAGATGAAATTAAAAACAGTGATCCAGCCGGTAAGCTGTGCCTGAGCGAGCAACCCAGTAAAGTAATGGCGTTGGCCGTTGAGAAAAATCAGAGGGCAGAGTAGTAGTAAGTACTCCCTTACACGATCGACTACTGCGGGTTCGATACTAAAAATTAGTTCGATCAGAGCTGCGCCGGTAGTCGTGGTCGCGAGGAAAAATAGTGGTGCGGTGATGACTAAACTCGCGGCAACCACAAACCGCCAAGCACGGCGGCTGCCTTCTTCGCTGCGCGCATAAACATTCGACAGCTGGGCGATGAATTGTTGGCTGGCGTTGAAGAAGCTGAACACCCCGAGTGACAGGGCCAGTATAGCCAGCTCGGTAACGGCATCCGGGTAGCGCGCGAGGGTGGCGTTTTGAAACTGGATCGACAAAACCATGCCGATCGCTGTGAGCGCTAAGGGCCAATAAAACGCCCAATACGTGCGCATATCGTTACGAGGTCGTAGCGTTACGGCGTCTTTTCAAACAGCAATTGGAAAGTCACAGGGACCGCCAGGCTGATGGAGGGTAAGTTAGCGATTGCGCGCAGCCGCTCAACTCCANCAGCAAGCCCAAGCGCAGAAGCGTTCAGTAATAANGGTTGGGTGGTCGACACCATCAGGCGATTGTCAGCAAGCCTAACCGCAGAGACCTCGGTTTCGACATCCGTAACGATCTCCTGCACCCGCAATTTCCCTCCTACTAATAAATTGGTTCGGGCGCCGATAGCCAATGCGTTAACCGAGGCTAAATCTAAGGTCGTGGTGAAGTCAGCGCTGGGGAAATCAACGACACTAAAAAGCAAGTCGCGCATGCGTTGGTCGCGGATTTCGATGCCGGTGTTGACACTGGCAAGATCAACAGAGAGCTCCACGTTGCCATTTTCTCGAACGGTGCCGCGAAGGGCGGTAAACGTATGTCGCTCGGCAATGTGTGCGGCTTTGATGGACACAAAGCTCAGCCGTGAATCCTTGTTGACCAACTGCCAGTCGGCGTTCGCGGATAGTGAAGCCATACAGGTGGCGCAGAAGATCAGTAGTTTTACACGGTCTCCGGTGGTCGCTATAAGTTGGCGCAGCATAGAACGTATCTCATAAGAATAGGTTAGGAAATTCGAATCATAGTGTACGGCTGATCAGTTCTTTCATTATTTCGTTGGTGCCGCCGTAAATTGTTTGCACTCTGGCATCACGATACATGCGTGAAATTGGGTATTCATCCATATAACCAGCACCGCCGTGCAGTTGCAGGCAGATGTCGATGATTTGGTTCTGTTTCTCCGTGGTCCAATATTTGGCCATTGATGCAGTGGCCGCATCTAAGTCACCGGCCAGATGTTTGACTACGCATTGGTCGACGAAGGTTCGGGCAACCAGCGCCTCAGTCTTGCACTCTGCAAGTTTGAATTTAGTGTTTTGAAAATCCAGTACCCGCTGCCCAAAGGCTTTACGCTCTTTAACAAAGTCGATGGTCATCGCAAGCGCACGCTCCATATCGACGACTGCTGCTTGGGCTATATTCAGCCGCTCTTGTGGTAATTGGGTCATCAATTGGATGAAGCCTTGGCCCTCCGTCTCGCCGAGTCTATTGTTGACCGGCACTCGGCAGTCGCTGAAAAACATTTCAGAGGTATCCGCTGCCTCTTGGCCCATCTTTTTAAGATTACGGCCGCGCTCAAACCCCGGTGTGTCTGTCTCGACCACGATCAGAGAAATACCTTTGGCGCCTTTATCGGGGTCGGTCTTTGCGACCACAATGACCAGATCGCATAGCTGGCCATTACTGATATACGTTTTAGCGCCGTTGATAACGTACTCATCGCCGTCACGAATCGCAGTAGTGCGAATGTTTTGTAGATCCGAGCCAGTATTGGGTTCGGTCATGGCGATGGCGCCAACCATCGCACCGCTGGCCATTTTCGGCAGCCAGCGCTGTTTTTGCTCCTCAGTGCCGTAGTGCAAGAAGTACGGCGCAACGATTTGGCTGTGCACCTGGCTGCCTAGGCCGTTTACTCCGGCGCGCAGTTGTTCCTCCATGATTACCGTTTCGTGACGGTAATCGCCGCCACCGCCGCCGTATTCGGTGGGTATTTCAGCGCACAAGAAACCCGCTGCGCCGGCCTTGGTCCAAGCGTCTCGATCGACCTGACCCTGTTCTATCCAACGCTCGTTTGCTGGTGCCAACTGGGTTGTGAAGAACTTTGCTGCAGCGTCTCTGAGGAGGCTGAGTTCGTCATTCAACCAGGGTGATGAGTAGTTTTCGAAGATTTGGGTCATATTTTTCTACTGAATAAATTAGGGGCGACCGGCGGCCGGATATGGCGCGGGATAAACTTCTACTCGAGCCTCTCGCTTCGCTTTGCAGCGGTCGGGTTTTGATGTTGTCGATGTCAGGATGTACAGCTGGCCATCGCCTATCATGCAAGCGAATGCGCCGCGGTCGAGCTTGATCTCGTGNGTAACTTCACCGCCCTCAATCTGACGAATACAGTTATTGGTACTGGGGGAGGCGCTCCATATACCACCACCTGCATCCAAGCATATGCCATCGGGTACCGCTCCTTCCGGCAGCTGTGCCCATACCCTGCGATTGCTCACTTCACCGCTGGCGTCCAGATCAAAAGCCGTCAGTCGTCCGGCAAAGGTCTCTGCGATAATCAAGGTGGCGTCGTCCGGAGTGATGACAGTGCCATTGGGAAACAATAGCTCGTCGTCAACACAGCGCGCCTTGCCGTCTGGTTCAACTAAGATCAACTCGGCATTGCGTTGTGCTGCGCCGTGGTGCAAATCGAAGCCGAAATTGCCGACATAGGCGCGTCCGGCACTGTCTACCACCATGTCGTTGCATATTCCGCTGGCGAGCTCGCTCAAGTCTGCGTGCACGCTAATTTCGGTGCCGTCGAAGCGCAGCAGCCTGCGACTCGACATCGCGACGATTAATAAATCGCCATTGGGTAGCCATCCCAAGCCTGAGGGCTGGTCATCCGCGAGTTGTACCACGACGTCAAATNTTCCCGATGGGGCCACTTTCAGCACTTTTTGATCGTGCATATCTGACATCCAAAGGTGGCCATCGCGCCACCTTGGCCCTTCGCCGAAACACAGTCCGTCCAGTATTACGTTGCTCATTGCCTTAGTCCTTGAACGTAACTGCTGTATCTACAGCAGCGCCTCGATGGCGTCGTTGAGTTCCTCTGGTGAGGTTTGCGGACTGAAGCGCGCAATTACCTGTCCGGACTTGTCGATAAGGAACTTAGTGAAGTTCCACGGAATATCTGTGCCGCCTTCTTCGTCCGGCTTAGCCGCNTTCAGCCATTGGTAGAGCTCGCAGGCACCGGATCCATTGACTTCGATTTTTGCGAACATGGGAAAGTTTGCCTGATATTTATCTACCGCAAATGCAAACACTTCTTCATTGCTGCCTGGTTCCTGNCCACCAAATTGGTTGCATGGAAAGGCTAATACGCTGAAGCCGCGATCAGCATAGTTTTCTTGCAGAGTACGCAACCCGGCGTACTGTGAGGTGAGGCCTCAGCGACTGGCGACATTAACCACCAAGCAGGCGGTGTCGGCAAATTTGTTTAACGCAGTTGGTGTGCCATGAATATCGTCCATGGCCATGTTGTAAAAGTCACTCATTGGTTCTCCCGGTAACAGCAGAAATTTAATTTGGCCCGTAGGCAGACCTCTGATGCTAACGCNGCCGAGCCATAAGGTGAATCCCCGGTTGTGCCTTTTGTTCGCTATAGGCAGTGTGCAACCGAGACTAGCGGAGCCATGGTCTAGTGGTTACTATTGCTCGCCTTGGGGGATGAGATCGCGCTTACCTAAACTGGCTTCCACGAGGGTTGCCATCTCTTCCAGAGACGTCGTTTGTCTGCTGTCGCTGTAGCCTCGCAAACAAATGCAGTCGTAAATTGAAAGAAAGAGGATGTGACTATGCGAGACGTTGTAATCGTCGATAGTGTTCGGACTGGTTTAACCAAAGCCTTCCGCGGTAGTTTTAACTTAACGCGCTCTGATGACATGCTGGCGCACTGTATTGATTCATTACTCGACCGTAACCCCAACGTTGGAGCGGACGAAGTTGAAGACGTAGTAGTGGGTGCCGCAACTCACGCCGGTGAGCAGGATGGCAACATCGCACGGCTTGCTGTGGTTTTATCAAAGCTGCCGATCACTGCGGCGGGTGTCAGTATCAATCGTTTTTGCTCATCTGGCCTCCAAGCGATAGCTATCGCAGCGAATCAGATTGCTTCAGGGCAAACTGAAGTTGCCATCGCAGGTGGTGTGGACTCAATCTCAATGCGCACGCGCCAAGAGCCAGGCAAAGCCAAGCAAAACCAGCGCTTGGTTGATGAAAAGCCAGAAATCTTCATGGCGATGGGTAATACCGCTGAAGTTGTAGCGCGACGCTATCAGGTTACCCGCGAGATGCAGGACGAATACGCACTGCAAAGCCAGCAGCGTTACGCAGCTGCGGTTGAAGCAGGCAAGATCGCTGAAGAGATCGTTGGTATGAACGCGACCATGCTCAAAGTAAACAAAGAAACTGGCGAGGAAAGCCACGAAGAAGTGTGGGTCGACAAGGACGAATGTAACCGTGCCAATACCACCCTNGAAGGCTTGGCTTCACTGCCACCAGCATTCGAAGATGATGGCTCAGTAACCGCAGGTAACGCGTCGCAGCTGTCTGATGGCGCATCAATGACCATGCTGATGAGCGCAGATCGTGCCGCAGCATTGGGTCTGACCCCACTAGGTGTATATCGTGGCTTTACCATCGCCGGCTGTGAGCCTGACGAAATGGGCATAGGGCCGGTATTTGCTATTCCGCGTCTGTTAAAGAACGCAGGGCTGAGCATTGATGATATTGACCTTTGGGAACTCAACGAAGCCTTTGCGTCGCAGTGTCTGTACTGTCGCGACGCTNTGAACATTGATAACGAAAAATACAATGTTCTGGGTGGAAGTATCGCCATCGGACACCCCTTTGGCATGACCGGTTCCCGTCAAACNGGTCTGATTCTGCGCGANCTNAAGCGTCGCAATCAGAAATACGGTGTGGTCACAATGTGTATAGGCGGTGGCCAGGGCGCTGCAGGGTTATTCGAAGTCAATTAATCCGAGCCGTTACGTCCTTTATGTCGCTGGTCTCCAGAATTCTCTGGAGACCAGCACATCCTGCCTTGCAAGGCCTATCGCGCCTGATACAAAATGAAACTCGGAAGAAATTTGCAGGTAACACAGCGCTCTCAAAATGTGAGGCTGTGACAAAGTACTGCTCTAGGTATTCTCGGGTAACTGGTTTTGTTAAATAGCGCCAACACCATACAAGCTTTAAATACCGGGCGTCGGACCTATTGGCGCTGGGCGACCTGCGTTGTGTTGCTGGTATTAGCCAGTGCTGTATCCGCGCAACAACGAGATCTTGCTGAGCTGAATCGAGCTGAGCATGCGAACTACAGTGAACACAGCGACGCTGAGCTGACCCAAATGGTCAAAAACTGGGCCTCGTTGTCGCCCACCCAAAGACGGCTGTTACTTTCCGAGATTCGATCGAGAATGAAGTCGGCAAAAGCCGCCGCCTCATCACAGGATGCGCAACCCGCGGATAAGTCTGGGTCAAAAAATGCCTCTACATTAAATCAAGTAATGGCCCAACAGAGTTATGGACGCACCGTGCGGCGGCCAGACGGCAGTCTTGTCACCGAGACCGAGACCATAAAAATCACTCCTCGTGGGCGCCAAGTCACGCGCCAAACCACTATTACGCCGGCACAGCCAGCGCGCAATGGAATGGCTCAGCCACCGATTCAGAAAGTTGACGAACAAGTTACTGTTAGTGCTTCGACGTTAACGCAGCCGCGGCGGGTGATGCGCACTAAGATTCGGTTCGGTACTGGATTTGAACAACGCCATAGCTCTGCGGCGAGTCCGGCAGCAGTGGCGCAGGCACAGGATAAGCAGTCGGGTGACAACACATCAAGTTCCGAGCCACAGCGTTAGCATGGACGTTGAACACGCACATCTGCTGGTCGTCGACGATGATCCAGAGCTTAGGGAGTTAACCCAAGCCTATTTGCAGCAGCAGGGCTTTGATGTTGCAACAGTGGACTGTGGCGAGAGCATGGACGCCTACCTAAACCAACATCAGGTGGATTTGCTCATCCTAGATCTCATGCTGCCCGGAGAGCATGGTTTATCCATCGCTCAGCGGCTAAAAAAGCGTCAGGATCTACCTATCATTATCGTCTCTGCCCAAGGCGATGACGTTGACCGTATTGTTGGATTGGAAGTGGGCGCAGACGATTACTTGTCGAAACCTTTCAATCCGCGTGAATTACTCGCCCGGGTGCGCGCAGTGTTGCGGCGTAGCGGGCGCGGCGAGTCCAGTGTGGATGCTGCGCCATCGAAGGTTCAATTTGGCGAATTCAGTTTAGATCTAGCGTCTCATCGGCTGACGCAAAACGGTGTGGGGGTGTCGCTGACCTCCGGAGAGTTCGACTTGTTGGCGATCTTGGTGTCGCATCCGAATAAAGTGCTGCATCGAGACCGTATTTTAGATCTGCTCACAGGCGCGGAACGCTCGCCCTTTGACCGATCAATTGATGTGCGGGTCACTCGGCTGCGCTCAAAACTTGAGGCTGACCCTGCTAATCCAATGTTAATTAAGACGATCTGGGGCAAGGGCTATATGTTCTGCCCCAATCCAGATGACTAAACTGTTGCCGTTGCGTGCGCCGGCCTCATTACTCGGACGCACCAACCTGACCCTCGGTGTGAGTTCGATGCTGATTGCGGTGATTTCCACCATCGCTTTGTACGCTTTCGTGATCGACCCCATTGCCGAGCGCTCAGCCGATGACGAGGCGGCATTACTGGTGTTATCGGCACAAACCTGGGTGGAACTGCCGCCGGCGGCGCGGCCTTATTTTGAGCTCGAACTGGCGCAAAATCATGACCTGATTATTAGTTCGGCATTGCAGCAGCTGCCCGCATACGAGGGCGCCCAGACCCCTATCGCCTTGCTGCAGCAAAAACTGCAAAACCGCCTGGGCATAGAGGTCGTATTACTCGAGGGCGATGATCTTATATGGGTCGAGGTACCCATGGCGGAATACCGCTTGCAAATAGGCGTGGCGCCAGACCGGCGGGATACTCAGCCCCTTTACGTGGCCATCATTATTGTCGGTTTAGGTGCTGCGATCGTTTTCTTTACCTCACTGTTCGTTGTACAGCGGGTTACCCGTCCCTTGGTCAAGGTCGCTACTCAGGCGGAACGCTTTCGCGGCGTAGAGAATATTGAACCCTTGGCGGAGACTGGGCCGCGCGAATTAGTGTCGCTGGCGCGCAATTTCAACACCATGGCTTCTGATATATCGGTGTTGTTAGAGAATCGTACGACTCTTATGGCTGGTATTTCCCATGATCTGCGTACCCCGCTCACGCGTATGCGACTTGCCCTTGCGCTGTTGCCTGAGACAGTTGATCAGGCATTAATTCGACGCTTCGAGCATAACCTAGAATCTATGGATGAACTCATTCGTGACGCGTTGCGCTTTGCCAAGGGTACCAGCGAAAAAGATCAGGAGTTCGAGCTGGTTGCATTCGTCGAAGATATCCTCAGCACGTTTGAACAGGATGTTGGACTAACAGCAGAGGTTTCTCGAGATCATCGGGTGGTGCTAGCGCCAAATGCCTTCAGTCGAGTGCTAACAAATTTGATTTCTAATGGCATCAAGCATGGGGGCGAGGTGCGGCTGATTGTTCGTGCGACAACAGTAATGATTATCGACAATGGCCCAGGAATCCCAGAGCAACAGCGCAGTCAGATCTTCCAGCCGTTCTTTCGCCTTGACGGGTCCCGCAGCGCCGTGACAGGAGGCAGCGGCCTTGGGCTGGCCATTGTTGATCAACTCTGTCAGACCCATGGCTGGGTAATCGAGGTCGCCAATGCGACGCAAAAAGCTGCATCGCCAGGCGCGAAGTTTACCCTGTCGTTTGTTGCGAATAGTTCTGCATAGGCATTGTTAGGCGCCAGGTTGTTACAAATTGACACAAAAATGCTCTTAGAAGTAATTTTTTCGAAACGTTGCACCGGCATATTAGGNTCCGTAGAAGTCGCANAGGGCTTCACCAATCAGTTTTTGAATTGAGTGGTTTCTCCTAGAGGTTCTGGATCCGAAAGATTGGATCGCCAAGCAGCAGAGCCTCCTTAAACCGCCGGTTTCCTCTCCAGGCCGGCGGTTTTTTTTGTGCTCTAGATATTGGCTTGGAGCCAGCCATGCCCTTGCACCGATGCACTATTTCATCAACGATATTAGTACGTAAGAAGTAAGGCACTTTGATGCAAGATAAGCTTGAGTTGGAAAACGTCCTCTATTCAGTCATGGGGCCCATGGCGCTNATCACCATTAATCGGCCAGAAAAGCACAATGCTATTTCTTTGGCGACCNTAGACGATTTGCACGCAGCAGTAGACGCGGCGGCAGCGAATGATGACGTGCGGGTNATCACGATTACCGGGGCTGGNGGCAAGGCCTTTGCTGCTGGATCGGATTTAGGCGAAGTCGTTGATCGCGACTTTAAGAAGGCATTAGAACCAATAGTCCAAGGACTNGCGGAAAAGCTAGAGCGGACGCCAAAGCCGACCATTGCAGCTATCGACGGTATTTGCATGGGCGGCGGGCTAGAGGTGGCCTTGGGCTGCGACTTGCGCATTGCAACGCCAGGATCCCGATTTGCCACACCAGAAGGCAAGCTCGGCATCATCCCTGGCGGCGGCGCTACAGCGCGCCTACCGCGCATCGTTGGCCGAGGATGGGGGATGGAAATGATGCTGATGGGCGAAGCGATAGAATCTGAGCGCGCTCTGCAGATCGGTTTGATTACGCGCATTGTAGAGTCGTCGCAACTGCTTACTGAGGCGCAGCGTATGGCTGATCATCTTGCGTCATTTGCGCCCTTTGTGCCGCGCACTATGAAAGCCATGGTGCACTTCGGCATGGAAGCAAGTCTGGCGGGTGCGCTGATGTTTGAGAAGTATGCCCAAGGGGCACTTGTGCAAACAGCAGACAAACAAGAGGGAATTAGCGCGTTTNTAGAGAAGCGCACACCCGAATTTAAGGGTAAATGAGCGGTGCCAAGGGNGCTGATGTATTGATTTAATTGGCTACTCGCGTTATTACTCGATGTTCGTTTAACAGGAAGGGGGCACTCATGGCAGTGAACAAATTTCCGGTGGAAGGCAGTCATATCATGATGTTCGCCCGTTCCATCGCCGATGATAATCAGATCTATTATGACGAGGACTATGCAGGNACTACCGAGCCAGGTCGCGTGATTGCGCCTCCGACATTTGCGCAGTCCAGTGCGCAATTTGACCCGGATTACTTTCTGCGGCCCAAGATNGGGGAAGATTGGTTTGGCTCGGGCAAGGAAGCGACAGGTATCAAACGCGAAGCCGGCAGTGGTGGCGGTGGCGGCGGTGGCGGCGGTGGCCTGCATGCCGAGCAGCATTTTGAATACCATCGGCATATTGGCCCAGGCGATGTATTAACCGCCGAAGTTAAACCAGGCAAGACTTGGGAAAAAGAGGGTAAGCGCTCGGGTAAGCTGGTGTTTTCAGAAACGGTTACCGAATATCGCGATCAGCANGGTGAATTGGTTATTACTGCACGTGGCGTCGGCGTTCGCACCGAACGTCCGGTGGATCAATAAGGGGGCAACATGGCATTAGCAGCAAAAGATTTAAACGTCGGCGATACCTATACCGAGTGTTTGGTTGAAGATTTAACTCGTACCCAGATCGTCATGTACGCGGGAGCCTCTGGTGATTACAACCCNGTTCACAGTGATGAAAAGTTCACTAAAGAAATGGCAGGCTATCCATCAGTTTTTGCTCACGGCATGCTGACTATGGGTATGACCGGTCGCATGATCACCAATTATGTGGGCGATGGGCGCCTGACAAAATACGGTGTTCGCTTCACCAGTCAGGTTTGGCCTGGGGATACACTTAACTCCACAGCTACTGTTGATGACGTTACCGACGGCATTGTAACCCTGAGCGTGGAGACCACTAACCAAGACGGTGCGGTGGTTTTATCAGGTTATGCCAACGCGCGTGTTGACTAACAGTCGCTGAGTCTGTGGGGGTAACCTGCCGCGTTGGCGGCGGGTTACCACTTCTCTTTNGACGTCCTNACGTCTAACTCAAAGGTCCAAGCCTGCTGGGGTTGGCGATAAAGGTANACGAAGCCATCGACGATACCGTCGATATTGATCATGCCGTCTTCGCCCAATTTTTCTGCGTACTCAGGAAATCTGCCTTTAATTTTTTCACCGGCGATGGGTCCATCTACTACCACGTGGCCGACGTGCACGCCGTCCTCGGCATATTCTTTGGCCATGGCCTGAGCTAAATTTCGTAACGCGCCCTTTGACGAGTTAAACGCGCCAAAATTTGCACGCCCGCGCAGCGATGCACTGGCTCCAGTGAACAATAATGTGCCCCCTGTGCTCCGCGCAGTGAATTTCTTTATTGCCTCACGGCCAAATAAAAAGCCGCCGAAACAACATACGCGCCAGCTTTCGGCAAAAAAATCTGCACTCATATCAATGATTCGGCCAGGGGTATTGTTGCCGGTGTTATAGATTGCTAATTCAAGTTGATCTCCGGCTCNGGCGAATAAATCCTCGGTTGCGGCTTCGTCTGTGGCATCAGCGATTACCCCCTCGGCGCTGCCACCTNCAGCCTTTATTGCGGCCACGACGGTGTCCAACTTTTGTTCGGTGCGCCCGGCCACTAGCACGTGCAGACCTTCTTTAGCGAACCGAACACCTAATTGTGCGCCCAGCCCNTCAAGGGGGCCGACGCCACTGATGATTGCTGTTTGCATAATGNCTATCCTGGG
Organism: Gammaproteobacteria bacterium; assembly: GCA_002690405.1. Lineage (GTDB taxonomy): Bacteria > Pseudomonadota > Gammaproteobacteria > Pseudomonadales > Azotimanducaceae > UBA4421. Next base: position 120,617 of record NZEI01000032.1, on the reverse strand, counting down.
ATCACTTGTTTAAATGGGTGTACGCTGACTTCTGCGAACAGTCCAGCTACGGTATAGGGATCATTTGCCGCGAAGTCTCTGGCAGCCGTTAAATCGGCTGCGTCGATAACGACGATTGATCCGATCGGCTGTTCTTGGTCGTCGCTGAGCATAGGGCCTGCGTAGTGCACAGCATGGCTGCTGAGATATTCAAGATGATTAGGACGGGTATTTGCTCTCAGTTCGGTACTGTCAGCATGATCTTTAGCAATGATGACAAAAAGCATGAAAAATCCTCCAGTGACGCAGGTTAAGACGAAAATGTCTGGTTTTAGATCANGTATTTAAGTGTTCNCGCAGTGCGCTAATNGTCTTTTCAAAGGGTGCTCTGGAACAGGCGAAAACCGCTGCGGTACTGAAAAAATCGTGTACTAATCCATCGCAGCACAGCAGCGTCGCGGTGTTGCCAGCCGCTTGCAAAGCCTGGGCGTAGGCATTGCCTTCGTCCCTTAACGGATCGAATTCCGCCGTTACCACCAAGGCCGGGGGTAACTGCGCTAAATTTTTCGCCCGCAGCGGACTCGCGCCGGATTCTAGGCGTTGCTCCGGGTCTGGACAGTAAGTGTCCCAGAACCATTCCATTGTGGCTGTTTCGAGTAGATAACCGCTGCCGTTTTCACTGTAGGAAGGGCGGCCCATTTCGGCGTCTGTCACAGGGTAAAGTAGACATTGAAAAGCGATGGGTGGGCCCCCTTGGTCGCGGCTTTGTTGCGCAATCACTGCAGCTAAATTGCCGCCAGCGCTCTCCCCGCATACGCCGATCTTGCCATTGCCCTGTAACGTTTGAAGATTCGCGTATACCCACTCCAAGGCCGCGTAGCTGTCCTCTACAGCGGCGGGATAAACGTGTTCAGGAGCGAGTCGATAATCTACAGAGACGACGACTAACTCGGCCAAAGTAGCGATCTCGCGGCAAACAGCATCTGCGGTATCCAGGTCACCAATCACCCAGCCGCCGCCATGGAAATACACTAAAACGCCAAAAGGGCCGTCGCCTTGGGGCTGGTAAATACGTATCGGGATAGCACCATCGGGGCCGGGTAGTGTGGCATCGCTAATCTTGTGGATCGGTAAGTCCGGATTCACAGCGCGAGCCGCGCGATATAGTTCGCGACCATCAGCAACAGGCAGATCGCGGACGCTGGGTGCTGGGCCGGCGGCCGCGAGTTGTTCAAACATCACTTGGTATTCATTGGCCAATGGCATTGAAATTTCCCCCTTCGTCCATAGGATAGGCTCATCAAGCTACACCATCAGGTGGGCAATCTCTACCGACGGCGCTGAACCACAGCTCTGAGATGATTAAAACAATGCCACCGGTGCGGTTCGGGGCAAATATGGAGTAAGGCTATGCAGCGCGCAGATGCAGAAAAGGACGATCAATCGATCGCTGACGCGGCGAAAAACTATAATCGGCTCGAAAACGTATTGTTGCAGAACCGTACGCTGACGCTGTTCGGCGAAATTAATCAGGACGTAGCGCGGCGCATGGCAGAAAAGCTTCTGGCCTTAGCGTTTGAGTCCGACGATCCGATTACTCTGTACATTGGTTCCCCCGGTGGTCATGTCGAGTCTGGGGATACGATTTTTGACCTCATACGCTATATCAAACCCGAGGTGCGGATCATCGGCACGGGTTGGGTGGGCAGCATTGCTACGCACATCTACCTTGCTGCAGACAAAGCCAATCGTTTTGCGCTGCCGAATACACGCTTCCTTATTCATCAGCCCAGTGGCGGTTTCGGTGGCGACGCGGCAGATATAGAGATACATGCCCGGGAAATTCTTAAGACGCGGGAACGCATCAATGGAATTATCGCCGAGCGCACCGGCCAGTCGGTAGATCGCGTTGGTGAAGATACCCAGCGCGACTATTGGATGAGTGCTGAGGAATCCGTGGAATACGGTCTTGTCGGCAAAATCATCAATGACATAGACGAGGTGGGTTAAGCGCCCAATATGATTCGGTGCGGATAGGGCAGCGTGGCTGTATCCGCACCGCTGCCCCTACGCGGGCGCACCGCCATTGGAGCGATGCAGTAATAGACCAACCTTTGCTTCGTGTAAGGCCCCCCAAGCCATCACAATCAACGTTGCCAATAACCCATAGCGGATACTCTCGATCCCGTACTCAGGGGCAGCCAGGTCGCTAATGAAGCCGACACCCACAGGCCCAAGGCCTAGGCCAACAATATTCAGAATAAACAAGTTGATGGCTGCCATGACCGCACGCATTTCCACCGGTGCAAGAGACTGCAAGATCGCGAAATTGGTACCGATATAGACGCCGCCTAATGCCGCCGGGCCGATAAACCAGATGACGGCCCAAACTGGATCTGCGGTGATGTAGCACATTACCGCTGACGGCAGGTAGATTGCTGTAGTCACGCACACGATCCATGCTCGCCAGCCCTCAGAGATGCGCGCCCAGCGATCGGCAAAATAACCGCCAAAAAAAGTGCCAAGCCCGCCGCCGACGCCAATGGCGAGAGCGAGGAAAGTGCCGGACTCAGCGGTACTGAAGCCATGCACTCGNTGAAAATACACCGGTGCCCAAGCGATGGCTGCATACCCNGCCATGGAAATTAGGCTATTGGCGATCACCAAGTGGCGCGTGGCTGTGCTATTGAGCATATATCGCACCACTGACCAGAAGGGTGGAGCCGTTGGTTGTTCCGCCAAACCATCGGCATAACCCCGGGGCGGTTCGATCATCGTCATGCGTACGATTACCGCAATGATCAAACCAGGAACTCCTGCGACCACGAACGCCCAGCGCCAGCCAATCCATTCATTCACCCAGCCACCGATCAAATAGCCAAGCATGATTCCGAAGTTAACGCCGAGTCCGAAGATAGCCATAGCCGTTGCCCGTTCCTCGGGCTTGTATAAGTCGGAGATGATTGAATGGGACGGTGGGTTTGANCCGGCCTCGCCAACGCCAACGCCAATNCGGGCCAACAGTAGCTGCCAGAATTGCACCGCCATGCCGCAGAAAACCGTCATAGCGCTCCATAGGGAAATGGAGAAGGCAATCAGATTGCGGCGATTNTGCCTATCCGCCCACATGGCCATGGGCATGCCCAGAGTGGCGTAAAACAGCGCGAACATGAAACCGGTAAGCAGCCCCAGTTGCGTGTCGCTGATTTGAAAGGCCTGCTTAATCGGNTCTTGTAAGATGGCCACAATCTGTCGGTCGACATGACTGGCCGTAAAAACTATGACCAGCAGGAATAGGGTGTAGCTGCGTTGGCGGCGCGAAATCGTAGTATCGTTCATGGTGGGAGTATGCGCAGGGGCATGGCGCAAATAAAGGAAAACTATGAGGGATTTACTATGAAATCAGATTTTCAGTTATTGGCCGTTGAGGTAACGTCCAGAGTCGCTACAGTGACCATNGATAATCCGCCAATAAATATCATCACACTGGCGCTTTATGCGGAACTTACCCAGTTAGTAGAAGAGTTGCAGCGCGACCCTGACTTGTCNGTGGTGGTGTTTAAAAGTGCTAATCCAGATTTTTTCCTCGCGCATTTTGATGTAGAAGCAATTCTGCAATTTCCAACCGAAGGCGATGCCGAACGAAGTTCCGAACCCAACCCCTTTCATCTCATGTGCGAGCGCCTGCGTACGATGAATAAAGTCACGATCGCGCAGATTGAGGGTCGTGTTGGTGGTGGCGGCAGCGAATTGGTTGCGAGTATGGACATGCGCTTTGGTGTGATCGGCAAAACCATTGTTAATCAGATGGAGGTGCCTTTAGGGATTTTACCCGGTGGCAGTGGTACCCAGCGGTTGCCTNGATTAGTGGGTCGCGGCCGGGCTATGGAAATTGTTCTTGGNGGCGAAGATCTTGACGCCGAGACGGCCGAGCGGTGGGGCTACCTAAATCGTATCTACGCGGCAGCGGACATTGATCAGGCGGTCAGCGATTTAGCCCAGCGCATTGGGCGCTTCCCACAACCCGCAGTGCGCCTAGCGAAAGCGTCTGTTAATGCCGCAGAATTGCCCTTGGCTCAGGGCCTCTCGGAGGAGGCGTATTTGTTTGCGCGCACAATACGCACCGCGGAGGCGCAAACTGCCATGACTAAATTTATGGCGATGGGCGGTCAAACTCGCGAGGGGGAGATGCGTGTCGCTGACTTAGTAGATGAGGTCACGCGTAGCGGCGAATAAGCAGGTACGCGCATATCGTATAAGCGCCGATCGGCAAGGCCACCGCTAAGGCGGCGGGCAGGGCAAAAACTACCGCCATCGGCGCAAACAGGTCCTGTAAATATTTGAATGTTAGGCCCACCAACAGTCCAAGNGCCACGCGCGGGCCTAGACCGGTACTGCGCATAGGGCCTAGCACGATAGCCAATGCGAGCAGGGCCAAGCCGAAATAGCTCAGCGGTTTTAGCAATCTAGACCATAACGCTAACTGGTAATTGGTCGCTTGCAGTTGTTGCCGCTGGAGGAAATTAATCTGATCGTTGAGGCCGCGCAGGGACATTTTCTTTGGTTCCAGAAATGCTTGGTTGGCCAGAAGTTGGGGGGTTATGGCGTTGGTCCATACAGATTGTGCAAAATTTTCCACGGTCGTCATTTGCTCAGCTATCCGGGATTCGCGTACGTTGTGCAGAGTCCACAACTCGTTGCTGGCGTCAAAGGTTGCAAAGTCTGCCTCCACACTGCGTACCAAGCGCTGATTCGAATCCAGCCAATACTGACGCAGCCCCCATAGCGTGCCACCGTTCTCGTCGCTCATGGCTTGGATCTGCATGTACAACTGATCATCGCGGATCCAAAAGCCGCCCTTATTCTGCATTGCATCGCGGCCATATTGTGCATTCAGTTTAGCCACTTCCGCGGCTTGTTCGGCCTTCGGTGCAAGGTATTCACTGAGAGCGAAGCTCAGACTTAGGCACAGTAATAGTGAGGGTGTCAGTGCTCCTACTAGGCGCCCTGGCGAGGTCCCAGCGGCGCGCAAGGCGGTCAGTTCGCCCTGCTCTGCAAGTTGTCCTAGGGCGGCTAAGTAGCCAATAAAAACGCTGTACAAAAGTAAGTCGTCCAGCCGCCGGGGTAAGGTACGCCAAAGATAGTTCAAGGCGTCGTCGAGGCCATAACGTTCAGCGCCTTCCGCCAACTCATCGAANAGCGCGAACAGGAGCATCATGCTGGTCAAGCTGGTCGCTACCAGAGCAATGGCGCGTAGGCTGCGTCCTGTGACGTAGCGGTCGATGGTTAACATGCTTGTTCCAGAGCGCTGCCAGTAAGCGCCTTAAACGCCTGATCCGCGGTAAAAAACATCTCGCCGCTGATACTCATGGGCAGTTGAGATGTTTCTAACTGTGCCAAGAGCGGGCCCTTAACATCGCTGAGATGCAGTTGCACGCCCATGCTTTGCAGTTGCTGATCCACGCGNAATAGCATCGAAAGACCGGTTGCGTCGATGCGGTTTACCGCATTGCAGACCAGCAATAGATGCTTGGTGCCATGACGCCCGGCAACCCGGCGCAGCAGCTTGTCTTCAATTTGTGCGGCGTTGGCGAAGTAAATGTTTTCGTCGATACGTAATGCAAGAATTTGCTCATGCACTTGGACGGGGTAGCGTTTAACGGACCGAAACTGTTCGCTGTCGCCGAGGCGNCCGACCTGAGTAATNTTGGGCTGGCTGGAGTTGCGGATAAANAATGCGATGGATAACGCCACGCCAGCAAGCAGGCCAACTTCGACGCCAAGGAGTAGAACAAAGGCGATGGTGGCGAATTCAGTGACCGAGTCGTCTCGATAAATTTTCCAGTTAGTGCGAATTTTACTGAAGTCGATGAGTCCAAATACTGAGGTCATGACGATTGCCGCCAGTACTGCATTAGGCAGGCTCACAAACAAATTGGCAAAGAACAGCAACGTCAGTACCACCACTACGGCACAAACCAATGAGCTGGCTGGTGTGCGTGCGCCGGCAGCAAAATTTACGCTAGACCGAGAAAATGAGCCTGCCACGGGGTAGGCGCCGGTAAAACCCGCACTGATGTTAGCCAATCCTAAGGCCAGTAACTCTTGATTAGCGTTGATGCGATCATTAGTGCGGGTGGCCAGGGTGGTGCCAATAGAGTAGCTCTCTACATAGGTGACCACCGCAATGATCAGAGCCGCTGGCAGTAACTCCAGCCAAATATTCAAAGACATCGGTGGCAGGGTTATTTCTGGCAGGCCTGTGGGTATTTTACCCACGGTGGTCAGATTGCTTTCTAGATTGAATGCGATAACCACTAAGCTTGCAACTCCAGCACAAATCATCGGACCAATCCGTGCCAGCGGGTGGTCCTGGGCCTCTTGCATNCCGAAGCCATGCAACAATTTGCCAATCAGCGGGCGGCTAACCAAGAGAAAGAGTAGTGCTGTAGCACCAAAGCTCAGGGCGTAAGGATTTAGCGATGTTATTTTTCCTACCAGTCCCGCCAGCGCGTTGCTTGGATTTGTATTGTCTGGGACGGCAATACCGGTAAGGCTCGGCAATTGGCTAATGATAATTAGAATCGCTGCGGCAGTAACAAAGCCATTAATCACCGGATGGCTCAGCAGCGTGACCAACCCACCCATTCTAGTGATGCGCAATACGCCTAAGAGTAGCCCGACCTGTAAACACAAAAGGGTTGTTATGCCTAAATAGGCTTCACTGTAGCGTGGTGCCAGCTCGCTGACTGTTGCTGTCACGAGCAGTGCTGCCACGGCGACTGGGCCTACTACCAGTTGTTTGGAGCTGCCGAATACCGCATAGATCACCATAGGTAACAGGCAGGCATACAGGCCCGACTGAGGCGGAACGCCTGCTAACAGAGCGTAGGCAACAGCTTGTGGAATGGTAACCATACCAACAATAAGGCCGGCCATTGCGTCATGGCCAAAATCGCTGCGTTGGTAATTGCTGACAATATCTGCCAGCGGTACTGCGCTGCGCCAGTCGCGCAGACCTCGACGTACGCGTAGGCCTAGGCGCATGTGTTGTGGCGCCGGATAATTTGCAATAAATGGAGAACTGCCATTGTCATATGCTAAGTCTATCAGTTGTAATTGACTCAAGGGCACAGGTTGTTGCAGATCCCGATGGGCGTCTATTGAGGCGATAGGGTTGAAGATGTGCGTACGTGATCTTTTCAGGCGCGACCACGATAAGCAGACGNAATAATTAGNGCGACATANACGCGCGGTTAGCATTAGGGGGATATATGATTACAACGAGAGCAGCAGTTGCATTTGCGGCTGGCCAGCCGCTGAGTATTGAAACGGTAGATTTAGCGGCGCCGGCAGCGGGCGAAGTTCTGGTCGAGATTAAGGCCACAGGAATTTGCCATACCGATGCGTATACGCTTTCTGGGGCCGATCCCGAAGGTATTTTCCCCGCAATTNTGGGCCATGAGGGGGCGGGTATTGTCAGAGAAGTTGGCGCGGGTGTTACGACTCTCAAACCGGGTGATCACGTGATACCGCTCTACACCCCAGAATGCCGGCAGTGCAAATTCTGTTTATCCGGTAAGACCAACCTTTGCGGCGCTATTCGGGAGACTCAGGGGCAAGGCCTGATGCCTGATGGCAGTTCCAGATTTTCGCTAAATGGCGAGCCGCTGTATCACTANATGGGCACTTCTACTTTTGCGAATTTCACCGTAGTACCGGAAATTGCGTTGGCTAAAATTCGCGAGGATGCGCCCTTTGACAAGGTTTGCTATATCGGTTGTGGGGTTACCACAGGCCTTGGCGCGGTAATGAATACGGCGAAGGTTGAGGCCGGCGCCACTGTGGCGGTATTCGGTCTTGGTGGNATTGGTCTCAACGTGGTGCAGGGTGCGCGGTTGGCTGGCGCCGAGCGCATTATTGGTATCGATCTCAATCCGCAACGGCAATTGCTTGCTGAGCAATTTGGCATGACTGATTTCATCAATCCNACAGATGTGGCAAACGTGGTTGAAGCGATCGTCGACCTCACCGATGGCGGTGTNGATTATTCATTTGAGTGTATTGGCAATACCGACGTTATGCGGCAAGCGCTAGAGTGCTGTCATAAGGGCTGGGGCGAAAGCATCATCATAGGGGTGGCCGGTGCAGGTCAGGAGATTGCTACCAGACCGTTCCAGTTGGTNACGGGTAGAGTTTGGCGGGGCACCGCCTTTGGTGGTGCCAAGGGACGCACCGATGTACCGCAAATCGTTGACTGGTATATGGATGGCAAGATCAATATTGATGATCTGATCACGCATACCCTTGGGTTAGATGAAATTAATGCAGGCTTCGACGTTATGCATGCGGGGGAAAGTATTCGTTCCGTCGTGGTTTACTAAACTGAGTCAATAAATTTAACTAACAGAAAATATTAGCAAACAGCGAGGACGCTATGGGGCTTAAGGTAATTGGCGCTGGATTTGGTCGTACAGGTACTTTGTCGTTGAAATTGGCGTTAGAACGTCTGGGCTTCGATAAGTGTTACCACATGATGGAAATGCCCCTAGTGCCGCACCACGTCGAGCAATGGCGGGCCCTTGCCGCGGGTNAGAATGTGGATTGGGAAACGCTCTTTGTCGGCTATCAGGCGGCAGTGGATTGGCCATCCTGTAATTTTTGGCGACAACAATTGAAAGTTTTCCCTGACGCTAAAGTTATTCTGACGCGGCGCGACCCTGAGCAGTGGTATGCCAGTGTCATGCAGACNATTTGGCTGTCCTCAGAGCGAGGGCGCATGGATCTTGCGGCAGCGGAGCAGCGGGGCGAAGTNGAAAGCCCAGGCCAAGATCGCATCAAGATGCTTTATGAAGTGATTTGGGATGGCGTTTTCGGGGGGCGCATGGATGAAAAGCAACATGTGATCAATTGTTTTGAGCGCCATAACCAGGAGGTGATCAATAGCGTGCCGCGGAGCAAACTNTTGATCATTGAGCCAGGCGACGGTTGGGCNCCGCTGTGCGAATTTTTGCANATCGATATCCCGGATGCCGATTATCCGCGTATTAACTCAAAAGAGGACTTTCAAAAACGCTTTCTTAGTGTCCCGGAATCGCACTGACAGGAGTTAACGTTAGGTAGATGGTCTACAGCCGAGTAAGGGCGGCGATCAGAGCCATAAACATAGATATTAAAAAGGCCGCGCACAGGCCGATGAACAGGGCTTGCCAGGTTGAATGATAATTCCCCCGCATCTCTTTGAAAGTGGCGAACATGGGACCCTGAAGAACTTGGGTNGCCATTACAGCGACAATGGCTTGGGCTACAGCAGCGACTAAATTGATCGTTATTGGNAGTTGTGGCAGCTCTTCAGCGGTNTTGCTGGCACCTTCGATATAGGCAGACAGTGCCCATAAAAATANAGCGAAGAGCGCGATAGTGGCAGCTAGGACGTAANGNGCCATCTTACGCATGCCCAAGGCTTTGTAGTTTGCGTACAACAGGTAGCCGCCAGCAAGCAGCGAACAGAAGAAGGTTACCAAACCGATACTGAACATTGAGTAAAGTTTGGGCAATTCTTGAGGCTTTGGTGTCATNGCAGCAACGGTTGATTCAGACGCTAGATTATACTTGGTCGCTGTTTATAAAACTGCGTAGATCGCTCGAACGCATGAGCAATTTTCAGTAGCTCAAGGTCGCCCCTAGGCTTGCCCACAAGTTGCACGCCGATGGGNAACCCTGCTGGGGTAAAGCCCGCTGGGANCGACAGCGTCGGTAAGCCGGTAACGGTAATCATGCAGCACACCGCCATCCAGTCGATATAGGTTTCTAAGTTAATACCGTCAATTTCGCTAACCCATGCTTGTTCGATTGCAAAGGGTGGTACTTGGGCCGCGGGCAAGGCCAATACATCGTAGTGCTGAAAGAATGCTGCCGTGTCGGCATAGATTTTGGTGCGNAGCTGCTCCGCATGCAGCAGTTCGTCNGCGGTTAGGGCAAAGCCCCGCTCGATGTTCCAGATCGCCGTGTCTTTGGCGTCGTCACGCCAGTTTGGAATCGCCAGATCCAGGCTCCGGCCAAGGGTGCGTAAACCGGCGGCGCGCTGGGTCTGAAAAACTTCCATGGCGCCAGTTAGGTTAGGGTGGTCTTGGCTAACCTGTGCACCGAGATCGCTAAATACTCCTGCAGCACTCTGTATGACCGAGCGCACGCTAGAATCGATTGGCAGCGTACCCAGATCCTCGCTTACAGCAACTTTAATGGGTTGATTGGCNTCAANTTGGNNCGGCACCAACGCATCTAGAAAATAGTCACCAGACTCTGGGAGAGTTAGCGGGTCAGCTGCATCCGGTCCCGCCAAAATCGACATCAGCAGACTGGTATCGGCTACTGTTTTTGCCATTGGGCCTGCAGTGACCAACCGACCGTACCAGCCAAAGCCGCGGCTAATAGGCGTCCGGCCTATTGAGGGGCGGAACCCTACTACGTTGCAAAAACTGGCAGGATTGCGTAGCGACCCGCCCATGTCGCTGCCATCAGCCAGAGGCAGCATATCGGTGGCCAAAGCAACGGCTGCGCCGCCGCTGCTGCCGCCAGCGCTTTTGCTGATGTCATAGGGGTTGAGTGTGGCGCCGAATAGCGCGTTGAAAGTATTTGAGCCCAAACCAAACTCAGGCATGTTGCTGTGACCGATGAAGATGGCGCCGGCTTCACGCATACGTTTAGCCAGAGTGCTGTCGTGTTCTTCAATTCTGCTTGCGAAGGGTTTAAATCCCCACGTGGTTGGGAAGCCACGTACAGCTACTGCATCTTTCGGCGCCATCGGTAGGCCGTGTAGTGGTCCGCGTGCCGCAATCGGCACCTGATCGGCGGCCTCAGCCAGAGCCAATGCCTGTTGTTCATCAAGTAGGTTTACTAACGCATTGACGGTAGGGTTAATGGCCTGAATGCGTGCATAAACGTTGCGCATGAGATCTACAGCACTGGTGCTGCCGCGTTGTAAATCACGGCACAGGGTGAGCGCATCGTCCCATAATGGCCTTGGGTTGTGATCAGGCAAAATCTATCTCCTNAAGCCAATCCAGCAGATCATTGAATACTTCGGCACGGTTGGTCTCGTTGAACATCTCGTGGCGTCCTCCCGGATAGAGTTTATGGGAGACATTTAGTTGGGCTTTTTCGTAGCGGCCTATGAGACGGCGAATGCCGCGCTCGTTATTGTGCACTGGGTCATCCGTGCCGCTGATAAAGCGAATCGGAAGATTTTTCGGGATGCACGCAATATGGCTGGCACGGCAGCCATGACGCAGGCCACGGAACATTCCGGCCAAACTACTGCTGCATAAGACGGCGCCGCACAATGGGTCAGCTACGTATGCTGCGACTTGCTCTGGGTCACGGCTTAGCCAGCCGAAACCCTGTTGGGCTGCTGCGTCTGGGAGATTTTCGAAGCGCTTATTATTGGCTGCGAACAAGTTGTCTCTGAGCACCGGACTGGGGGCATGGGGTCCGAGGCGTTGACTGTCCAAGGTGGCTAAGAACTCTCCAGCTANGGTGGTTAGCGCGGGCAGTGCTCCNGTGGAGCCGCTGAGTACGCAGGCTGCTAGGGTATGNCCGAAGTAGCCGAGATATTGCTGTGCGAGCATTGCTCCCATGCTGTGGCCAAGCAAAATAACCGGTCGCGCGTAGCGGTTGCTGAGCCATCGCTGCAGCAAATGTAGATCTAAGAGGCTGCGCTGCCAACCGTCATAGCCCATGTCGCCGGGTGCACAGTACTCAGGCTGACTGTGACCGTGCCCGCGTAGATCAGGAGCGAGCACGTGGCAGCCGGCGCCGTTGAGAGCGCGCGCCAGTGGTTCATAACGACCACTGTGCTCGCCCATGCCGTGGACAATGAGTACACAGGCACGAGTATGAGGTGTGGTCGCCGGCCACAGGCGGGTAAATAGGCCGTAGCCCATATTGCGAAATTCTAAAGTGTCGGCCGGGTCGCTTATGTTGCTCTCCTCACTGTTCGGTTCCCGCTGTGCCGGTGGTGTCAACTTGCAATCCACCTTTGCGGCCCTTTAGTGTAGAGCGCAAAGCGGCCGAAGCGAAACAATAGCGATACAATATGCAAGAAACTCACCCGCAACCCACACCAGAACCGCAGCAGGGGATTGGCAATGGGTTGGACCGGCCGATCTTTTTTGGCAGCGTAATTATTATCCTGTCACTGTGCTTACCACTAGCCCTGTATCCTGAAGATGGACAGCAGATGTTGGGTCGAGCCTTTGATTATCTGACCCATAATTTCGGCATCGTATATTTAATAGGCTCGGTGGCAACGCTGTTATTTCTCCTGTATCTGGCGCTGAGTCGGTATGGCGATATCAGACTTGGCGATACGCGCCCCGACTTCTCCACCTTCAGTTGGTCGGCGATGTTATTTTGTGGCGGCATTGGCACCAGTATTTTGTACTGGGGTACTGTGGAATGGGCCCATTACTATGAAAGTCCGCCGTTTTCTGTGGCTGCGGGGACGCCAGAGGCACTTAATTGGGCGGTCAGCTACCCCATCTTTCACTGGGGTTTGATCGGATGGGCACTCTATTGCTTACCCGGTGTGGCTGTGAGCTACAGTTACTACGTGCGGGGCGCTAAATCTTTGCGTTTGAGTGAAGCCTGCGAGCCGATTATTGGGCGCCAAGCGCATGGTTTGCTCGGCCGTATTATCGACTTGCTCTTCGTCGTTGGGTTAGTAGGTGCCTGCAGTACTGGTATTGGTTTGGCGGTACCGCTGATTGGCATGTGTGTGACTGAATTATTTGGTCTAGATCGAGCAGCATGGGGTTTCAGTCTCGATCTAATCGTGATCTTTGTCGTTACCGTAATTTTTGCCACCAGTGTTTGGTTTGGTCTGGAGCGCGGCATTAAACGCCTCAGTGATTGGAACGTAGGGCTCGCCTTCGCGCTGTTATTTTTTATCGTGTTGGTAGGGCCAACCCTGTTCATTGTCGAATTAGGCTTTGAAGCAGTGGGCCACATGGTGCAGAACTTCGTGCGCATGAGCACGTGGGCGGACGCGTCGCAGACCTCGAGTTTTGTCGAATCGTGGACGGTGTTTTATTGGGCATGGTGGTTGGCATTAGGCCCGTATATGGGCATTTTTATTTGTAAGATTTCCCGTGGTAGAACCTTGCGGCAGATGATTCTTGGTTGTATCGGCTATGGCACTCTAGGCAGTGTGGTGTTCTTTTCGGTACTCGGCAATTACGCCATTTATCTTGAACTGAATGGTATGTACCCGGTGCTCGAAACCATGAATAGCGCCGGCGCGCCCAGCGCTATCGTCGGTGTGCTCAGCACGCTGCCCTGGCCAAAACTGGTACTGGTGCTGTTTACCATCGTCTGCGTGATCTTCGCCGCGACCAGTTATGACTCCTCTTCGTATACCTTGGCGGCCTCGGCCACAGAGGAATTGCCCCCCACGCAACATCCAGCTCGCTGGCATCGTGTGTTCTGGGCATTTCTGCTTGGGCTATTGCCAATTACGCTGGTATATCTGGGCGGGCTAAAACCATTGCAGTCGGCGGTGACACTGGTCTCAGTGCCGTTATTTGCGGTGATCGTGCTGTTGACTGTGTCCCTTTATAAATCACTGCGGGCAGACACAGCGACCCAGGATGGCCCAGCGGTGGCAGCTGACTGAAAACGTGAATAAGTCATAGGTCATAGTGCTATGAGTCAATCGCCTTTGCATTCCCAATCACTGTCTTCGTTGTGCCGGCAGTTAAAGAGCGGTGCGCTTGCGAGTTTAGATGTGACCCGCAGCATGCTGAACCGCTGCGAAGAATATGACGTCACCTACCAGAGTTATGCCCGGCTGCTCACCGAGACTGCGCTGGCCGAAGCTCAGGCCTGTGATGAGGCGCGTCAGCAAGGCGCACAGCTTGGCCTGCTGCATGGGGTGCCCATCGCGATCAAGGATCTGCTGTTTACCGCTGGGGTTGAAACCGCCAGTGGTACTGACGTCATGCGCGATTTCAAGCCAAATTATGACGCTACCGTAGTTACCCGGCTGCGCGCTGCCGGTGCGGTCATTATCGGTAAGACACAACTTACTGAAGGGGCCTATGGTAGCCATCACCCCTCAATTACTGCGCCAGTTAATCCTTGGGCGCCGGATGCCTGGAGCGGCGTCTCTTCCTCGGGGTCAGGTGTAGCCGTTGCGGCAGGCCTTGCCTATGCGGCATTGGGTTCAGATACCGGCGGCAGTATTCGTTTTCCCTCGGCATGCAATGGCTTGGTCGGTTTGAAACCAACCTATGGCCGAGTCAGTCTCCACGGGGCATTTCCGCTGGCGAATAGTTTGGATCATATTGGCCCAATGACCCGAAGTGTTGAGGATGCAGCGCGGGTGCTGCAAGCCATTGCCGGTTATGACTCGCAAGATGCCAATAGCGCTGACTTGCCNGTGCCGTCCTATCTTTCGTGCCTGCAGCCATCCAATAAACCCATCATCGTCGGCCTGGATGAGTCGTATATTAGTGCCGGCGTACCCGCTGCGGTTACCCAAGTTCTGGTTGATGCCCTTGCCCGAGCGGGTACAAAGGTCGAGGTGCGCGCGGTCACCATGCCACCGAGTTATTACCAGTTGGCGGTGGATTGGGGTAAAAGCTGTGCCGTGGAGTGTTTGCATGCCCACGCCNACATGTACCCTGAACAAGCANACNGATATGGNCCTGGACTGACCTGGCTACTAGAACTTGGTCGTACCGTGTCAGCTGACGAGTATGCACAATTGCAGAACTTGCGCGCTCAGTTTCGCACNGAGCTTGATGCGGTCCTCACGGCAGTAGACGTGCTGCTGACACCGACTATGCCAATTGCCGGGCCATCTGTTGCGCAGATGGAGCAGGGAGGGTTGGAACCGGAATCTGCACCGTTTTTGTCTTTTACCGCGCCGTTCGACTATTCAGGTCACCCGACTCTCAACGTACCGGCAGGGGTTGATAGCAACGGCCTGCCGCAATCGCTGCAGCTTATCGGCGCGCGTTTTAATGAGTCTGGATTGCTAGCAGCGGGTGCTATGTTTGAACGCGTTCTAGGCCCTATGGCGTATCCAATGCCTTAGAGGTCTTGGCGGATTTTCGCGATATTTANTGATAGAGCGGGCACTCTGGATCACGGAGTCGAAAATACAAGCAATAAACTGAGCAGGAGTTGAGCGTGCGCTATTTGAAACAGTTATCCAATCTGGGCTTGCTGAGCATCCTCCTTGGGACCACTTTCTATGCATCGGCTGCGTCCCAAGAAGATGTTGTGGGTCTCTGGCGTGATGATGGATCGATACTTTGGGTTGAGCAGGTCGGTTCTACNTTGGAGGCTAAAATCATTGCGCTTCGGCCAGGCGAGCTGACTTATCTAGAGGGTGAGAACAGNCCATGGCCCGTAGGCACACCGCGGCGAGATGATCAAAACCCAGATCCGCAGCTGCGCGCGAGATATCTAATGGGACTTAATATGCTGGCGGACTATCGCTTTGATAAGGGCGTTTGGCAGGGCGAAATTTATGACCCCAGATCAGGTAATACCTACTCCTCGACGATGAAAGTTAATCGAAAAGGCGAATTACAAATGCGCGGCTATATTGGTATTGCCTTATTAGGCAGAACGGTAATCTACCAACCTTTTGACCCATGCATGGGTCATAGCTTAGCCGTCAGCAGTGAATTTGTGGCACTGACTACCTGCACTGAGGGCAATGCGCAGTAAGCCGGTCAGCAGCGCTTAGTTACAAAGATCTGCGACTAGCCTAGCCATCGGCTCTGGTAGGCGGCACACTGTGCGGCTTGAAAGCTATNGGAGAAGGGCTCTGTTCACTAACCTCGGTGTCGACATAGCGCAAT
This sequence comes from Gammaproteobacteria bacterium, assembly GCA_002690405.1. Classification (GTDB taxonomy): domain Bacteria; phylum Pseudomonadota; class Gammaproteobacteria; order Pseudomonadales; family Azotimanducaceae; genus UBA4421. Next base: position 104,766 of record NZEI01000032.1, on the reverse strand, counting down.
TACCAGCTACCCAGTCCATTNACTTTGTGCCTCTTGAACGGCGCTATGTGCTCGCCCAATTCNNCCTAGGTGTGGTCTGGATGATCGTAATCGCCGTGGTNGTTTTTGCGGCTGTATGGTTGTTTCTACCTGAGGAATGGCGCCGNGGCCTAAGCNTATTACTGGTATTGCCAGTGTTTCCAGTACTCACATATTGGTCGTGCCGGCGCTGTGGTTATGCCCTCAGGGAACATGATATTGCCTTACGCAAAGGCATTTTTTGGCGCAAGCAAATCATCCAACCCCTTGTGCGGTTGCAACACATTGAGGTGGCCAGGGGTCCGGTCGATAAGTATCTGGAGCTGGCGGGTCTGCGTATCTTTAGCGCCGGCACCGAAACCGAGACATTCACAATCCCTGGTTTGAACGTCGCTACCGCTGAGCAGTTGCGACAACGTCTGCTCGACGCTCAATCTACTCAGGGTTAGTTCTTTGCTCGAAGCTGATGCCGACCATGTATGGTCGAAACTTTCAAATTGGGCCGTGGTGTATTTCGCGGCGCGCAGCCTGCGCCAGATTTTCACCAGCGCCTATGCCCTAGCCCCGATCCTGATAGCCACCCTGCGAGCAGACAGTCTATGGGTACCGGCCATGTTGTTGAGCGCCGCCATCGCTTTAATTCTCGGGCATGCGTTTTTGTTCGTGCGTCGGTTCGACTACCGATGGTCTGAGTCGGGTCTGATCGTAAGACAGGGGGTATTCCAACGCGCTCAGCTGGATTTNGATTTTTCGCGTATTCAGAATGTATCAGTAGTTCGGCCCATTTACTTTAAACCGCTAGGTTTAGCCTCCTTGGCGATCGACAGTGCGGGCTCTAGTGAGGAAGAGGTAACGCTGGCGGCGTTAGAAGGGACATTGGCAGAGTCGTTGCGGCAACGGATAGTGGACGCCCGATTGACTGTGCAAGCGTCTGATTCTANAGAGCCAGTCCAAGATGATGTTGTTTTGATTCAGCGTAGTGCACGGGACATAGTCATTCACGGTCTGAGCAGTAATCAAGCTTGGTTAGTTCTAGCTGGATTACTAGGCGTCTATAGCCAACTGCCGGAGTCGTCTCAATTGAGTTCGGAAACCGTGGTTGCCCTGTTTCCTGACAGTATGCTGGAAGCCACGGCGGCACAGATTTGGCTTATCGGCTTTGTGCTCTTGATGATCGGTGTTGCGTTGATGTTGGGTTTATCTGTGCTGGCATCGCTGTTGATTTATAAAAACTTTCAGTTGAGTCGGATTCCGGATGGTTTTGCTGTTGGCCATGGCGCGTTGAGTCGGCGGGAGTTGCATGTACGCCAGCGGCGCATTCAAACCGTCGCTATCCAGCAGAATTGGATCGCCCGATATTTCTCGCGATTTAACGTCAAATTCGAGCAAATTGCCCATGCCCTCAGCAGTGGTAACGGCGATCAAAAATTACTGGTGCCCGCGGTTACTATGGCGCAAAGCCAAATGCTGGTTGAAGATGCCCTCGATTGCTCCTACACATCGATTGCCTCGGAGCCTTACAGTGCAGTGAGTGCGTTGTATTTGCGCAAACGCTGGTATTGGTTGGCGCTGATAGGTCTGCCATTGTTGCTATTGCTGGCTATGAATCTTCCTCCATGGGTAGTGGTCATCGCGAGCGTTATCATTGGGTTGCTGGCTTGGGCGGCCTATTGCAGCTGGCGCCTGCTCGGTGTGGCAGTAAATAAAGAGCATCTGATCTTGCGCCGAGGACTTATAGGGCGATCCTATGTGGTCGTACCCTTGGCGAAAATACAGCGGATAAACTTCGTGCAAACCCACCTTATGCGGCGCCGCCAGGTTGCGCACCTGCGATTGGTGCTGGCCTCAAGAACTGTCACCATACCCTACCTTTCGGCACATATGGCACGGCAGGTTGCGGATTACGCCCTGTATTTGGTTGAAGCGCGCCCGAAGTCGTGGATGTAGATACGCATATGGAGTGTGCTTGTGGATCCGATTAGCCAAGGTGCAGTGGGCGCGGCGCTTGCAACGTCGACTCAGGATCGTAAAAAACAGCTATTTACGGTGGCCTGGCTCGGTGCGCTTGCGGGTATGGCCCCAGATTTAGATGTGCTTATCCAGTCCAGTAGTGATCCGTTGTTGTTTCTCGAGTTTCATCGTCAATTCAGCCACGCTCTGGTGTTTATACCCTTCGGTGCATTATTGGTGGCGGCGCCACTTTACCCATTAGCGCGTAAAGCGTTGTCATGGCGGCAAACTTATTTGGCCTGTCTGGCCGGCTATGCAACCCATGGTTTGTTGGATGCGTGTACATCCTACGGTACCCAGTTGTTCTGGCCATTTAGCGATGAGCGTGTTGCTTGGAATAACTCATCCATTGTTGATCCATTGTTCACTCTACCGATTCTGGCCCTTGTTATTGCAGCAGCGATGCGGGGTAAACGTCTGTTAGGCATCTTCGCTATGGCTTGGGCATTGTTTTATTTAGGTCTAGGTTGGGTGCAACAGGAGCGCGCCATGGCCATTGCGGAGCACCAGGCAAAATTACGTGGCCATACGCCCAGTAGGCTTTCGGTGAAGCCCAGCTTTGGCAATGTAATCTTGTTTAAATCGATCTACGAGAACCAAGGGGTCTATCATGTTGACGCGGTGCGGGTTGGCCTGACATCGCATTGGTGCAAAGGCACCAGTATTGAGCGTTTTAACAAACAGAATAGCTTCGCTGCGCTGCCCAAGGACAGTCAGCAGGCGCGTGACATCGAACGGTTTCGTTGGTTTTCTGATGATTATTTGGCCCAGGACGAGGCCGGAAGAGTGATCGACATGCGCTACAGTATGATCCCGGATGCCATCGATGCTATGTGGGGCATTACGGTAGATGTGACCCGACCTGATCACCATGTCGGTTGGTGGGCCTCGCGCCAATTGGGCGCCGAGGAGTTAGCACATTTTACCGACTTGTTACTGGGGCGGGGTTGTTTAGAGGTATCAAAATAATGGCAGATAATGACGATCTACTGGATGCAACGGCCGTTGTGGGACCAGACTTAATTGCCCGCGGTGATACGATCACGGTCAGCGAAACCTCGACGGGGGGGTTAATTGCCGCAATGTTGTTAGCCGTGCCGGGCGCGTCTGCTTATTTTAAGGGGGCAACGGTGCCTTATTCGCTGCCAAGCCGCCGACATTGGTTGGGTATGAATCGCCACACCGTAGCCGATCTCGAGCCGATGTCCGAAGCTATGGCTATGCGTTTTGCGGAGATTGCACAACAGCAATTAGACAGCACTTGGGGNTTGGCAGAATTGGGCATTGCCGGACCCTCAGGAGCGCCCTATGGCGTCGCAGCGGGCACCAGCGTCATNGCTGTTGCCGGNCCCAACTCGGTTGCGACTAAGGTGATAACCGGTCATAACGATCGGCAGCGCAATATGCGTCAGTTCGCTACAGCCGCGATAGCNTTGCTTGCGCAGGCGCTAGAGCTTCAGGAAGCCCATTAGTGATCAAACTCGAGGATGGCGCGGCCGCTAATTTCGCCTTTTTCTAGGGCCGCAACAGCCTCGTTGATTTGGTCGATCGAATATCGGGCTGTGACCATGGCGTCCAGATCCAGGTCGCCATTACTCTGCCACTCTAAGAATTTTGGAAAGTCGTGGTCCGGTGCGCAAGAGCCGCCAATGCTGCCTACAAAGCGCTTTTCGTTCACTAAGACGTCTGCGGCGTTCAGTTCCACTGGTGTGCTAGGCACGCCCACGAGCACGGCTGTGCCACCCTCGCGTGCGCCGAAGTAGCCACTGCGGCAGGCGGGTACGATTTGCTCCATGGTTTGGCGAATGCCGATGCAGTCGAAAGCGTAATCGGCTCCAGAAACAGCTTGGCCCTGAAAATTGAACTGGTCTTNTTTAGTGGTCAGNGCATGAATAGCTGCGACCGGATCTTCATTGCCGGCATTAATGCCGTGGGTGGCGCCAAATTGTTTTGCGAAAGCAAGTTTCTGGTCATCAAGATCCACCGCAATGATNGGATCGGCACCCGCCATGCGCGCGCCGACGACTGCCGACAGACCNACGCCGCCAACACCAAAAACCGCCACGCTCTCGCCCTTTTGCACCTTTGCGGTATTAATCACNGCCCCTGCACCGGTCATAACTGCACAGCCGATAATGGCAGTGACATCTTTATCAACGTTGGGGTCGACCTTCACAACGTANTGTTGGTCAGCAATGGTGTGGTCTGCCCAAGTGAACACGTTCTGGGACTTNGCAACGCCCTCGCTGACTTCGAGCTGGGCTGCCACAGGCGGCTTGGTTTCNCTCTGTATATTGCGNGGTACCCAGGTAACCATGACCATGTCGCCGGGAGCNACATGTTTGACCGCGCTGCCTACTTGGGTCACGACTCCGGTTGATTCGTGGCCCAGAATGACTGGGTTGTGGCGTGGGCGGTGGATTTGGTGCAGTTGCGAATGACAAATTCCGGAGGCGAATTGTTTGACTACAACCTGCTCGGCACCGGGTTCTGGTAGCTCTATGCTTTCAATTTTGAGCTCTGAACTGTGTTGTGGCAGTACCACTACGCGCGCGGTAGTCGTCATTGTTCCTCTCCTTTTTTCTCTTTCTCCATCATCCTCGTGCCTAGAGTGAAGATCAATGATGTATGGTGTAGATCTGGTTATCACATTTTAGGGAGCGCTAATGAAATTGTATGAATCGCCTTCTCCGAACGCGCGCCGGGTGCATATTTTTATGGCTGAAAAAGGCCTTGAATGCGACCGTATTGCGGTTGACATTCGAGCCGCGGAAAACCTGTCGGCCGAGTATTTGGCGAAGAATCCGGGTGGCCGGGTACCAATGCTGGAATTAGCAGACGGTACCTGTATCGGTGAATCGGTGGCGATATGCCGGTATATGGAGTCGTTGCAACCGCAACCGTCGTTGTTTGGCGCACCCGGCATCGAAGCGGCCAAAGTAGAAATGTGGCAACGCCGCGCGGAGATAAACTTTTTGCTCGAAGTCGCGGGCGCGTTCCGCAACATTACCGGCTTTTTCAAAGACCGTGAAACCTGTGTTGCCGAGTGGGGGCAGGTGTGTGCTGAGCGGGCACCGAAAATGCTCACGATGTTTGACGAGCAATTAGCGCAGACGCCCTATCTGGCCGGGGAAAATTTCTCTATCGCCGACATAACCTTAGCTGTGGCATTGGATTTTGCGCGCATGGTTAAAGTGGTGGAGCTACCGCAACTGGCCAACATTGAGCGTTGGTATGCTGAGGTCAGCGGGCGCAGCAGTTTCACTGCCAGCTAAGGCTCAGTCTAGAGTAACACTCAAAGTTTTATAGCCGGCAGCTTGCATGGCGTTGCTCACGCGCTCACTGCTATCTGGGCACAGTGCGACCATGGATCCACCGCCGCCGCCGCCGGTCAGTTTAGCCCCCACAGCGCCATTGCTGCGGGCTATGTGAACCAAGTCTTCGAGCTTCGGGGTGGACAGCTGCAGCGCATTTAAGTAGCCATGGCAGAGATTCATCAGCTCGCCCAGTTCTTGCAGTTGGCCACCTTGTAACGCGGTGCGCGCGGATTGGGTAAGTGTGCCGATTTGGTCGAAGAGAGTTTCATAACGNTCGGGGTATTGCTGCCAGGAGCTGCGCACGCGTGCCACGGTCTCGGCGGTGAGACTTTCTTTACCGGTCATGCCGATAACCAGCTCTAACGGCTGGCCTAGGCTCAAGGTCTCGAACCTGGGTTCATCGCCCTGGCGTTGGTAGTACAGTGGGGTACCGTAGGTCGCGACGGTATTGTCCACGCCGGAGGCTTGACCGTGTGCGGCTTGTTCGCATTCGAATGCTAGGGCGTTAATTTGCACCTCAGGCAATGCTAGTTGATAGGTGCGGTTTAANGCGCGAATGATTGCCACAGCCAGCGCGGAAGAGCCGCCTAAACCCATGGCGCGCGGAACATGTGGGAACACTTCAATAGTCATGTGTTCATCGTCTAAGCCNATTTGNTCAATGAGATTGGCCATAATGCCAGCGATACCCGGAGTGCTGGCGCTCACCTTTTGCTCTAGGCCCCAGCGCGGAATCACCACATTGATGCCATTGCCAATATTGCTNGGCTCNTTGCGCACCGCGGCTTCGACAGCCAGAGGAATAGGCAGGGCGATGGCGGGACGGCCGTAAACTACCGCATGTTCGCCCAGCATTATGATCTTGCCGCAGGCGGACTCCCGCTCCGATGTTTCGGGCCGTACGACCTGNCGAGCTAGGTTCTTGGCGATCTCTTGGGCTTTCCAGACTTTGATTTCGCCGGATTCGATCAGCCCTTCGACCACGGTTTCAAAGTGTTCTTCGGTGACACCCGCCGTGCTCGCCACACTGCGCGCATGCAGGTTCATGTGATTTTGAGTAATGCCATTGGTGGCAAGAGAGCGTAGGGCAGCAAAATTTTGTGCNAATCCAACCACGGCCATAATGCCTGCGAGTTCCGACGCATCAGGAGAACCCAATAGGCGGTGGTTAATGCGTACGCTCGGATTCGTCTCTAACGAGCCGCCGACGGTACCTACTTTCANTGGAATGTTAATTTCACCCACAAGTGCGCCGGANTCGTCTTTGCGCCAAACTGTTAGAGCTTTGTAGCGGCCACTCTGTGCGGCATAGGCGTGTGCAGCTGCCTCTATGGCCCGCCAATCATTACCCGTCGCCAGTGCTACGGCATCGACACCGTTCATAATGCCTTTGTTGTGGGTGGCGGCCCGATAAGGGTCGGCGAGAGCCAAGTCGTTAGCCAATACTATGCCGTCGCGAACTTGCTCGCCGCTATAGCCCTTGCCTTCAAGATTTTTAATAGGGATACGCACCCGTGCCCGAGCGATCGCGCGATCTGTTAGGTTCGACAAAATGCGTAAAAATACTTTGCCGTGGGTTAGCGTCTCGACCAAGGAAGCGACGCCCTCGCACATGGTATTGACCAGATTGGCCCCCATGGCATCTCGGGTATCGACCAGCAGGTGCATTACCACCATTTGACGCCCATCATGNTCAGCTTGATGGTGAAAAACTTCGATGTCCACAGCACCGCCGCCCCGGGCGACCATCTTGGGGTGCAAACTATTAGCCAACGCCAGAATATCGGTCTTATGATCGATCAGAGCCTGCATAGCGGTCTTTGCATCGCCCTCAATGACNGACTGAACCTGCCCAATGAGAATTGGTGTCACTGGTTCGCATTCAAAGCCGCCACCTAGACGCGCCAGCCGTGCAGCGCCGGAGAGNCCCGCAACAATCGATGGNTCCTCTACGACTAATGGAATTACGTAGTCNCGATTGTTGATCAAAAAATTCAGTGCTACGCCCATGGGTANGCCAAAAACGCCNACGACGTTTTCAATCATCTTGTCCGCAACGTTGACCTGTAGTTGGTGATTCGCTGACACCAGTTGGTGCACATCATCGCTGTTCAGAAGACCGCGCTGGTGCAGGGCTGCGATGCGCTCGCCNACAGGCATGCGAAAAAAATTGGCGATGCGTGACGANCCTTTATCTAGGTCGGAAGATTCGGTATNNGGGTTANTGGGCGAATCTGACGCCATGTTGAGCCATCTCCAATGTTGGGCAATAAAATCCCGCAGCGGTGGCTGCTGCGCGAAAATCTTCGAGAAGTGAAGGCTGCTGAGTATGGTCCGCAAATGCGATGCCAATGTCGCCGCCGCCTGCGCCACAGGGTTTATAGACAAGTCCTTTGGAATCGGCAATTTTAACCAACTCTTGGTGCTCTGCGGAAAATATTTTCAAATTCGCAGAATCATCCAAATCCATCAATGCCCGCTGATAGGCCTGCAATAGGCGTAAGTCGGGTNTGTTACAAAGATCATCGCANAGGGCGCTGAGNCGCTGCAGCGGCTCAATATCGCCGTTTTTGTACCATTGATCAAAGTTGGCAATGTGATCAGTGGTTATGGCACTGGTGCCGCTCCATACGATTTGCCATTTCAGTTCGTCTGGCCAGGGTAGTTTTCTGGCCGCGGCGTTTTGAAAGCGGATAACTCCGCCAGACCAGCAGCTGGCCACGTCTAAGCCACTGCCTTTGCCACCTTGCCAGNTGCGATGAATCTCCAGGGCCTCGGTTAACTTGGGCTTACGCTCGAGTAGCTGTGCCAAGAGAAAATAAGTCGCCGTGCATGCCGCTGCAGATGAGCCGAGCCCGAGTTTCTGTTGTTGCTGATAAAACGCTGTTGTATCGGTGTGTATTTNTAATGGCGCTTGGCCGAGTTCCTTTAATGAAGCATAGCCCCAATGCTCAAGTACNGCAGTGGTAAAGCCAGCGCTTGCCCCGCCAGGCAGGTCGCTACCNTTCGAGCTGTGCGGTGTGCTTACAAAGCCGTCACTGCTGAAGTGCCATTGGTCATTATGACTGGCAGCGAGATTCACCGCAGCGTAGGCGTCTACGGCCATAACTGCGGCAGGGGCACCCGTGAGTACCGCGTACTCACCAAATAAAACCACTTTGCCGGGAGCGGTTACGTGCATTNTGCCCTTGNGTNTTGGTTAGTCATCGATGATCCGAGCACCTTCGCCCAGTGGGCAACATAGGATCTCGAGTACTCCGGGGACTTCCGATAAAGCTTGCGCCACCGCCATTCTGCTCTCGGGCAAGCATACCGCCTTGATCTGCGGTCCGGCGTCGACGGTGAAAAAAACCGCCTCGCCTTGTGCTCTAAGCGCGCGAANGCGGTCCATGCAGGCAATGCTGGCCGGGGTCCAATAGCTAAGGGTTGGGCTGCTGGTAAGCATAAGGCTGTGCATTTTCAGACAGCTCAGTTCTGCAACTGCCGCGAGTTTTTCAAAGTCGCGCGCGGCAATGGCGCCCGAGGCTTCTGCATAGTCGTCGCCCGCGCTGCGCAGCCACTGGTTATAGAACGGNGANGTCAAGCGACTACGTTCCATNCCTTCGGTAGAGCTNACACCTTTTGCGCCGTGACTGGTAATGGCGACCACGACNTCAAGTGGCCAATGATCTATGGGCGCTAAACTTTGCGCCTGCCAATCTGGTGGCACCAATGCCACAAAGCCCCCGCATATTGATCGAGCCGCGCTGGCTGAACCACGGCGCGCCCACTCAGAGCGTAGTGCTGCGTCCATGCCGAGATTGCAATGGGCATCTATGCCAGTGACTAAGGCGGCGAAGCCGGCAGCACTGGATGCAAGACCGGCGCTGGTCGGGAAGTTATTAGTGCTNTCGATATGCAAGGGCGGTAGATTGAAGGTATCGGTCATTGTGCTCATAAGCGCGCTGACTTTCGGATCATCCACCTGTTTGCCGTTTAAATGAAATTGAAAATGGTCGCTGTCGCTAANCGTCGTAACNGCACTCAANTCTGACAGCGTTATAGANAGATTTGGCGTAGCCGGCATATTGCCNGCNTTGNTNTGCTTGCCCCAATATTTCACCAGAGCAATATTTGGATGCGCTAACGCAGTAGTCATAGTAAGGAAGTCGTGTTCGCTATTGGGCTTATTGGTAAGCAGCAGGCGCTTGAAAAGCGAAGCCCATGCGCTCCAACTTCTGCGCCACGCCGATAGTGATCAGATCGCCATATTGTGGACCAATGATTTGTACGCCAATAGGTAAGCCCATGTCATTTAGCCCGGTTGGAATCACCGTTGACGGCAGGTAAGCCACACCGGTTAAACCGGCCCAGAATACTTGTTCGAAATAGGGTCGCTCTTGGTTATCTACCTGCAGAGAGCGTTCGGCAAACGGGCGCTGGTCATGTTCGAATGCGGCAGTCGCCATCATGGGCGTAAGCAAAATATCATATTGCTTAAAGTACTCGTGCCAACGCCAGCGCAGTTGATGACGCATCTCGTTGGCCTGGCTCCACTCTTTAAAGCTGGATACTTGTGCGCGCAAAGTTTGCGCAGTACTGCTGTTATCCTCTGGATCAAGTTCGTTGGCCACATAGGCTTTAAGACTTTCGTAATTTTCCAGTGGCATTCTTGATGCCATGGTTGCATGCAGGAGGCGCTGATAAACCTCGTTACTGTGGTCGGCGCTAAATTCAGGTTTAGCATCCTCGGTAATTTGCGCGCCTGCATCGCGCAATGCTGCGGCCACAAGATCGACACGCGCCTCAACCTCTTGGGCAACCGGCGCAGCTTCGTCGTTTTTCCAAACCCCAACTTTGAGCTCTGACAGGGGTCGATCGCCAAGTTCAGGCAAGTTTAGCTGATAGCCCCGAGACATAATTTCATCAGGGCCGGCCATTATCTTGATCGCCGAATACAGGTCATCCGCCGAGCGTGCCAATGGTCCAATTACCGAAATATCAGGGGTGGAGCGCATATCGCCAGGCGCAGAGTGACCGCGCATCCAAAGTAGATCATGGGTGGGTTTATGGCCGAATACACCGCAGAAATGTGCCGGATTACGAATAGAGCCGCCAATATCTGAGCCAATTTCCAGACCGGTTAGTCCGGCCGCCAGCGCTGCTGCAGAACCGCCAGATGAACCGCCGGGAATACGACTATGATCGTACGGGTTGTTGGTGGTGCCATAGATTTCGTTATAGCTCTGAAAGTCTGCTAACGATAGGGGCACATTAGTTTTACCAAAGACATTGACCCCCGCGCCTTTTAGTTTCTTAACGCACTCAGCGTCCTCTGCCGTGACATTGTCGCGCCAGTCTGGATTGCCCCAGGTGGTTGGTGTGCCGGCAACGTTATAGGACTCTTTAACGGTCATTGGCACGCCGTGGAATGCCCCTAGGGACTGTCCCTGAGCCAATGCGGCGTCAGCAGCTTCAGCGTCTGCTAGAGCTTGATCGCGAATGTCGACACATAGCGCATTTAAATCGGGGTTATAGGTGTCGACACGCTGCAGGTACATCTGCAGCAGTTCTACCGCAGAAATTTCCTTTGCAGCAACTTTGGCGGCCAATTCCGTAGCCGATAAAAATGCCAGATCGCTCATATCTTCTCCCCTTATACGGTGGGCTTGATTGCCGCCAGTTACGCTAAAACTTTGCCGGTTTGCTTGGGGGAAGGCAAGCAGCAGCGGCCCGTTGCGGCTACAACGGTTGTTGCAAGCGAACGAGAGAGTGAGGAAATATGCCTAAGCAACGCGCTATCCGGCCTTCTTTTGCAGAGCCTCCATCCAAATCTCAATTTTCTTNCGNGTAAAGGGCAGGTCTAGTGCGATTAATGCNGCACCAAGCGGCAGCATCCAAAAACCCAGGATAGGTAGAAACCCAAAGACCCCGCCGACCATAAACAACAAGCCCAAGATGCTGCGCACNCCCGGTGGCAGCTTGTCCCGACTCCAACGCAATACTCGAAAGGAAAACCCGGCGATGCGTTGGCTCAGATCGGGTTGCGATGGCTGGCTCATAGATTCGTAGTTATACGTAAGTTGGCGCTTCGTCCGGTGCTTCGTGGCCGTCTGGATGGGCGCGTCTGGCTNGACTGGGGTCAATCGCTCNNAAACGATCGATGCCGTCTTCNCCGGCAATACGCTCGAGTCTATTGCGATGAATCAACAAGTGCACGTGGGCAATGGCTTCACCCAGAGCCATCATCGTCTGGCGCGGGTCGAGTTTTCTGTTAAACAAGACTGGCAACAGATCTTTCGCGACTTGGGGCTCTGCGCAGGCCTCNTCAATGGCCAGCATACGGTCGTCATGATGCGAGATGAGGTCGCGTAACCGCGCGCGCACGCCGTAAAACGGTAAGTTATGGGCCGGTAGCACAAATGTATCGTCTGGAATAACTTCCAGCAGGTGGTCATGAGATTCCATCCAATCCTTCAGCGGATTTGCATTGGGCTCTGATGGATGGACGCTGACGTTGGACGTGATGATGGGCAAGATCTGATCGCCGGATATAAGCACCTTAAGGTGGGCACAGTACAGGCATGCGTGTTCTGGGGAGTGCCCAGAGCCCACCACCACGCGCCAGTCATTGTCGCCAATGCTCAAGACCTGACCATCAACCAAGCGTTCGTAACCACCAGGCAACATTGGCATAGACATACCTTCGCTGGCACGTTGCGACCACATCTTGCCGATTTCTTCTAGATAATCCGCNGGCATGCCTGCGCGCTGATAGAAGCGTTGACCGATCCAGCTGGAATGGCTTTCGCTGCCGCCGTTAGCAAAGGTGCGAGCTTGGTAGTACTCGCCGCGAGTCATATACAGTGGGCACTGAAAGTGTTCGGTAATCATGCGCGCTTGACCGATATGATCTGGATGCATATGGGTGCAGATCACACCGACAACCGGCTCGCCCGCTAGCTCGTCTGCGAACACGCGCTGCCAAAGTTCTGCTGTTTGCTCATTACTCAGGCCCGTATCGACGATCCACCAACCGTGGTGATCACGAAGCAGGTATAAGTTAATGAATCCCAATGAGCCTGGCATGGGCATAGAAAGCCAGCGCACTCCAGAGGCGATCTCTAGGGTCTCGCCCGGGGCCGGCTGTTGCTCAATGGGGTACCTGATTTGCTGTGTATCGTTATTATTTTTTAAATTCATAACCCCTAAGTATAGCGTTTCACCGGCTTTGATTCTTGTTGCGTTGGCTGAACTTATGTTGCAGCCATGGGATTACCCNAGGGTTGTNTCTGGATCTGCGCGGCTGAAATAGTTNCNAAGGCCGNAATTTATGGGGATTTAACTGGGTTGCGGCAGCAATAATCGGGGGTANAATCGACNTATGAGTGAACTGCAACGGCCCAGCGATTTTTTTTCTGCTGCAGAAATAGCCCAACTGCGCAAAGTCTCTGACTGGCGCGGTGCGGCGTCTATTGCGCACTGTTGGATGGTAATTCTGGCGACTTGGGTAGTGGTAGGTCTGTGGACCAATCCTGTAACCATAGTGCTTGGGATTATGATTATTGGCACACGGCAACTCGGCTTGTTTGTGCTGACCCATGACGCAGCCCACGTATCTCTGTTCAGCAATCGCAAGCTAAATGACTGGGCTGCGCAATGGCTGTTGAACCGGCCGCATACGGATTCTTCTATCGATGCCTACCGCAAGTATCATGTGCAACATCATGTGAATACCCAGCAGGAAAACGACCCGGATTTGCCGCTCTCAGCCCCCTTTCCTGTCAGTAAACGCTCCTTATTGCGCAAAGTGTGGCGCGATATCAGCGGCCAAACGGGCGTTAAACAATACGCNCGTTTGTTCTCCAGCGCGTTTGCTGGTGATACGTGGACGGCGCGGCTTGCCAATGGTTGGGCGCGTTTGGGGCCCAATATAATGATCAATCTGGGTTTTCTTGCCGGTTTTACCGTGGCGGGAGTTTGGTATTTGTACTTTTTGCTGTGGNTNGTGCCTTCGCTGACTTGGTATCGACTGGTGGTACGCATTCGTAATATCGGCGAACACGCCGTCGTACCCGATNATAACGACCGTCTGCGNAATACGCGNACCACTAAGGCAAATTGGTTGGAGCGAGCTTTTATCGCGCCCTATCATGTGCACTATCATTTAGAGCACCATCTGCTAGTGAACTGCCCGCATTATCGGTTGCCGCTGGCACACCGATTTTTGTTGGACAAAGGCCTGGGTGAAAAAATGGAGATCCAGCCGGGTTATCCATCGGTGTTACGGATGGCGACTGGATCTGCGAACTAGCGGTCTATCTCAGTATTTTTACTTAGCTCTTTGAGCGTTCAAAAATTGCAGTAGGGTCAGGGTTTCGGCTGGGTCCATGCGACCTACCGGTGAATTACTGTAGGTGGAAAACATCACTCGGCCATTCTGCGACAGCACAAATTCGCTCGGTTGGATAAAGTCCCGTCGCTCATCCCACCAAGCGCCAAGTACATCACCTTGGTCGCGAGTGACGCCGTAGGCTACGGGGATTTCTAGACCCTCGGCTACCTCCGAGGTTTTTGCCAAATCATCAACAGCACCTGCAATGATCGTNGCACCCTGTTCAGCAAACGCAGCACGGCGTTCGTTATAGCCGGCGAGCAACCGGCGGCAATAGGGTCACCAATGGCCGCGGTAAAATAGTACGACGGTATAAGGTGTCTGCAAATCGGCAGGCAGTTGGATAGTGTCGCCATTGCTTGTGTTTAATGTGATCTCTGGAAACGAATCTCCTGGATTGAGTTTTTCAGCCATGTTGCCCCACTAAGTAGTTGTTACGGTGCTAAAACAAAGAATCGAAATCACGCCCCTCATTACTGCCGCGGCAGGTTTTAATGCAGCGTGCCAAAATGGGTAAGCCAGCGCTGATCTGATCAGGCGTTAAATGGCCAAAAGCCAGCCGCAGATAGGGCACATCTCTACGTTGGAAGTGGAATGACTGGCCGGGCAGATACGCAACGCCTTGCTCTCTGCTCATAGCCATAAGCTTCTGCCGGTCGACATCCTCAGGGAGGCGAACCCAAATAAACAGTCCGCCCACGGGTACTGACCAAACGCAGATATCGCCCAGTTCTTCTTCCAATCCCTGCAGTGTTAAATCACGTTTTTCTTGCAGCACAGGGTTGGCAACCTTCGCGTGAGCGCCGATCCCGTCCTTGTAAAATTCCGCGGTAATGGCCGCAGCGAGGGTATTGCTGCCCGCGTCGCTGCGGCGTGCTAACAAGCGATCTAACATCGGTGGTTTAGCGTAGATATAGCCTAGGCGTAGTCCGGGCGCCAAGATCTTAGACAGCGAACACAGATAAATAATATTCGGGTCGTCGTCTAGCGCATAAAACGCCGGTTCCAGAGGTCCGTCGTAATGAACGTCGGCGTAGCAGTTATCCTCGATAATGGGCACGTTGTAGCGTTGGCCCAGCTCGATAATTTGCCGTCGTCGCGCGGCCGGCATGACAAAGCCGGTAGGGTTTTGATACGTACTTATGGTGTAGATGAACTTGGGCAGTCGCTTCTCTTTACTTAACCGCTCCAGTTGCTCTTCGACTTTGTCCGGTCGCATGCCACCCTCGTCCAGTGGAATACCGACCATGTCCAGCTTCAAATTCCGATATGCGCTCAGAGTGCCAGGGTAGCTGTATTCCTCCACTAGAATGGTGTCGCCATGGTTGTCCTGCAGCGCTTCAGCACTTAGGGTGACCCCCTGCATTGAGCCGTTAGTTAGCATCAGGTGGTCCGGGTCTACACTTACCCCTTCGCGCTCGCTCTCGCGTAAAGCCATGGCTTTGCGCATGCCCGGATGGCCAAGATTGCCCGGGTACTCGGTAAGCTCTTGGGCCTGCTCGGCAATGACCTTAGTCGCTGCCGCTTGTAATCCTGCAACAGGGAAGGTGCTTGGGTCAGAGCGGCCGCTGCCGAAGTCGTAGTGGATTTTAGACATTGCCAATCGCCATATTGTTTTCGGTCAGATATTTATAACTCATCGCCAAGGCAGTGAACATGTCGGTTGCGCAGTTGTCGAGTTCAACAACGGCCCACTCAAAAACATTTGGATCAACGGCTGCAAAAATGGATTTGAAATCCATCGCGCCTGAACCTACGGCGACATGGGGTTGGTCTTTTACTAACGGGCCATCCTTAATGTGGGCTAATGGCGTGCGCTCGCGCACTCTGGACAGCTCTGCCGCCGGATCATTGTTGCCAAAGTTAGCTGCCCAGTAGGTATCGATCTCGAATTCCACCTCCGGCACGGCATCCTGCAGATAGTGGTAGCCGGGGCGTCCATCAATGGGCTGGAATTCCCAATAGTGATTGTGCAAGAACAGTGTCTTGTCATAGGGCTTTAGTGCGTCCACAAGCTTCTGGGTGGTGTCGATGGTGCGTTGGAGCGCGTCCATATCTTTGAAATCATCAGGACCGAAACCGCCAGGGACGCGTGACAAACCCAGAGTATTTACGATATCCGCCACTTGGCCGATATCGCGGCTGCGATTCACCCAAGGGAAGTGCGTGGAAGATACTTCCATACCCAGATCGTTTACCCGTTTTTTGAAATCCTCAGGCGTCTTAAAAAATAGGTTAAAAGGCTCCACACCTTTAAAGCCAATTTTCGCGATAAGGTCTAAAACCTGATCGAAGTCTTTGGTTGATGCCTCTCGCACGCTGTACAGCTGCACAGAAATTGGTGGAATCGTGGTTGTCATAATTTCCTCCCTAGGCAGTATCGTAACCCGAACATTGGTCGGACATCATGATTGTTGCGATGTTAAATTGCAGTGCTCGAGAGGTAGTTATGGTTAACAAAAGGAGCGCTTGTGGCGAAACTTAAGTTCGGCTTGGTGGGCGGCGGACATGGGGCGTTCATCGGTCAGGTGCACCGCATGGCGGCCGAGCTTGATGGCTTAGCGGAGTTAGTCTGCGGTGCTTTCTCCTCAGATCCGGTGCAGTCGCGCAGTGCTGGAGTCGACATCTACCATTTGCCAGCATCGCGAGCCTACCCCTCATTTAGTGCGATGTTGCAAGCAGAGCAACAGTTGCCCGCAGGTCAGCGCATGGATTTTGTGGTGATTGCCACGCCAAATCACCTGCATTTTCCTGTTGCCGAGGCAGCTCTGCGGTCGGGTTTTCATGTGATGTGCGATAAGCCAGTGACCTTTTCGCTGCAGCAAGCCTTGGATCTGCAAGAGCTTATTCAAGCCACCAAGTTAACCTTTGGCCTAACTCACAATTACACCGGTTATGCCATGGTCCGCGAAGCGCGAGAGTTAGTCCGTAGCGGTGCTCTAGGCACAATCCGCAGGGTCAATTGTGAGTACTTGCAAGGTTGGCTGGCGCGATCGGAAGCTGACAATAAGCAGGCGCAGTGGCGTACTGACCCAACGCGTGCTGGGGTTGCCGGTTGTTTTGGTGATATCGGCAGCCATGCCGAAAATCTTGTCAGTTATGTCACCGGCTTAGACATAGCTCAGGTGTGCGCTGACCTCACGACATTTGTTGATGGTCGCGAACTGGACGACGACGGCAATGTGTTAATGCGGTTTCATGGCGGCGCTAAAGGCGTAATCAGCGCCAGTCAAATTGCCTTGGGTAAGGAGAATGACCTGCGCTTGCAGGTTTTTGGCACCCGCGCGGGTTTGGAGTGGCAGCAGGGCGATGCGAATTCACTCGTGGTGCGTTATGCCGACAAGCCGGCTGCTGTACATCGTGCTGGAGGCATGGGCACAACTGCAGGTTCTATGGCCGCCACACGCATACCCGCGGGTCACCCAGAGGGTTATCTAGAGGCTTTTGCGCAACTCTATAAGGATTTTTGCCTAACGCTAAAGGGCGACTCCTCGGCGGCAGGCTTTCCAACAATCGTTGATGGGGTGCGCGGCATGCGCTTTATTGAGAAAGTAGTAGCGAGCTCTAACGCGGGCGGGCAGTGGTTGCCGTTTGAATAAATTAGGCGAAAAGTGATATGCGAACGTTAAAGGGACCGGCTATTTTTCTAGCCCAATTCATGGCGGACGATGAACCGTTTAACACCATAGATGCGATGGCCCAATGGGCCGCGCGGCTGGGCTTTGTCGGCATGCAAGTGCCCATTGGTAACCCTGCATTTATCGATGTGGGGTTGGCGGCGCAAAGTAAGGACTACTGTGACGAGTTAAACGAGCGTGTGGCTGCGCATGGCGTTGAGATTACCGAACTGTCGACCCACCTCGAAGGTCAATTGGTTGCGGTGCACCCAGCGTACAACGAGATGTTTGACGGCTTTGCGCCGGCAGCGCTCCGCGGCAATCCTACTGCCCGTACGGAATGGGCCATTGAGCAAGTAAAGTTGGCCGCTCAGGCTAGCCGGAATCTTGGGCTCACCGAACATGCGACTTTTTCCGGCGCACTGCTCTGGCCTTATTTATATCCTTGGCCCCAGCGCCCTCAGGGTCTCGTTGAGGAGGGCTTCAGCGAATTAGCCAAACGCTGGCGGCCGATATTGGACGCTTTTGAAGAGCAGGGAGTTAATGTCTGCTACGAGATCCATCCCGGCGAAGATCTGCATGACGGCATAACGTTTGAGCGTTTTCTCGACGCAGTAGGTGGTCATGCGCGCGCCAACATCCTATATGACCCCAGTCACTTTGCTCTGCAGGGTATGGATTACCTAAGTTTTATCGATCATTACCACGAGCGCATTCGCATGTTTCACGTCAAAGATGCTGAGCTTAATGCCAACGGTCGTAGCGGCGTTTATGGCGGCTACCAGGACTGGCTACAGCGTCCCGGGCGGTTTCGTTCGCTAGGTGATGGGCAAATTGATTTCAAAGGTATCTTTTCTAAGCTTGCTGGCTATGACTTTGAGGGTTGGGCGGTGCTGGAATGGGAATGCTGCTTAAAGCACCAAGAAGATGGTGCTCGAGAGGGGGCCGAATTTATTCGTGACCACATCATTCGTGTGACCGACAAGGCCTTTGATGATTTTGCCGCCGCAGGTACAGATGCACTGACGAATAGGCGGATATTAGGATTGGACTAAAACTCTGGTGGTGTAGTGATGCAGGAAATTCTTCGACGACCGGCAAAGATACTGACTCAGGCCCAGCGTGAGGCGTACTTCCGTGATGGCTTCATCGGCGTAGAAGGGCTGATCGATCAGCATTGGCTAGCACGCCTTAACCGAGTTACGGCAGAGTTCGTAGAGATCAGTCGAGATTATTCCAGCGAGCGCCGAGACAAGCGTTTTGACCTAGAGCCCGACCACAGTGCCGATAATCCGCGGTTGCGGCGACTGAATTCTCCTGTGGATCATCACGACGANTACTGGGCCTTTGCCAGCACCGGCCCGTTCGTAGACATCGCTGAAGACCTGCTTGGACCCGATGTTAAATTCCATCACGCCAAATTGAACTTTAAGTGGGGTGGTGGCGGCGAAGAGGTTAAGTGGCACCAGGATATTCAATTCTGGCCGCATACGAATTATCAGGTGCTCACTCTTGGGGTATATCTGGACGATGTTACTGAGGCTATGGCGCCCATGGGCGTCATTCCCGGCAGTCATAGTGGTCCTCTGTATGATCTCTACGATACCCAAGGCAATTGGACCGGCAACATACGTGATAGCGAAGTACCGGGCTTGGGTATAGAAACCGCTGTTTATTTGGGTGGCCCGGCAGGCAGCATTACTGCTCATAATTGCCGCTGTGTCCATGGCTCGCCGCCTAACAACAGTGAAAAACCGCGGCCGTTATTGTTGTGCGCCTATGCCGCGGCCCATGCATTGCCAATCACCGATTTAACCAAAGGCGGGAAGTACGCTGAAACTATTGTTCGCGGTGAACCTGCGCGATGGGCGCGGTTCGACCCTCGGCCGGTGCTGATGCCGCCGGATTGGTCAAAGACGCGATATAAGTCGATTTTTGAGCACCAGCAAGGGGATGGTTAGCCGCGCTTGCTTACCTTATCGAGACGGCATGATCTCAAGGCGTAGCTAGGTAATTGGCTTACAGGCCGAGTCGCTAATACTTGGCCCACGTTACCCGGTTGAATTGGCCTAACCCACCAACTCTGTTTGGTTCTTGTTCAGCTCGGGCACTGGCGGCAGTTTGAAGGTCCTAACTTTGCTGGCCTCTACTACATTTGGAAATTCGTCGGCATTAATGAAGCGATCACTCCAGTTTGTCGTGGACACTAAATTTTCAACTGCAGCGCGGCGTTTCGCGATCACCTTATCGTTAGATTTGCTCTTGGGCATCATGCATACCAGGCTGATCGCACGAAACAACTGATCATTGAATGATGGTGTTTCTAAGCCAGGACTACTGCAATGAATCGTCCGCGAGTCCCAAAGTAATAAATCACCGGCCTCGAGGTGGCAGATTATGGGTTCTGTCCCGGCGAGCAACTCATCGTCATTGGGGAAGCGAAAGTGATCAATGCTTGGGTGGATCCGCGCTAGACGCTCTGGATACAGTTCAGGAATTGCGGCAAAACGTTTATGGCTTCCTGGCACCATGACATTGCCACCGCAGGCAGGCGAGGTAGTAAGTAGATTTACCAATCCCTGTACACAGTGTTTGCCGGGTCGGCCAATGGGGTGTTGGTCTATGTGCATCCAACTCGGGCCATTATTGGTTCGCCAGTGGGCGTGCCGAGTCCAAGGCCGCCAGAGTGCCACGCCGTCAAAACTTGTGAGCAGGTCGTCGTCCTGCCAAATAGCAGCAAAGGCTTTTTTCACCGGCGCGCGGTCGCGGATGTACCATTGGGCGGCACTGTGACCAATGCCATGACTGGGCAAAATGCCGCCATGCACGGCGGTAGGCCAGCGGTCGTCGTCCCAAGTTTCGGGGTCGCTGCGATCAATGCCCGTGCCCAATTCTTCGAGGTAGTCCCACATCAGGCTTAATGCGTGGTCAGCCTCATCTGCGGTTAAGGCGTTGGCAATAACGACATAACCATGTTCTTCGAGATAGTCGATACCCTCTTGGTCGCCGGCTTTGAACCGCGGTACGTGGGCGTAGCGAATATTGATATTAGACATGGTCGGTATCCTCTTCCCATAAGGCAATCGTTTGATTAAACCACTTTTATGCAAGGGATGGGAGATGATATTTTTGCGCCCGCAACCCCGCCGGTAGCGCAAATTGCCGGAGGATTTTGTCGAATTATCTAATCCCGTGAGGTACCTGCAGGTATGGCCGCTCTAAGCATGCGTGAATTGCAAATATTTTTTGATCGTATCCGCTCGAACAAAGTATTCGAGCTATTTGTTGTGGCGGTGATTTTATTTTCTGCGGTGATGATTGGGGTAAATAGCTACGCCCTAGATGACCGGTTGATGCAGATTCTGCTGATACTTGATGTGGCGATTACGGTGTTTTTCCTTTTTGAGTTGAGCATACGTTTTCTTGGTGAACCAGAAAAACGCGCCTTCTTTCGTCAAGGTTGGAATGTCTTTGACACCTTAATCGTAACCGTCAGTCTTATCCCCATCGATGAGTCAGAACTGGCATTATTGGGACGCTTGATCAGAATCTTTCGGGTTCTGCGCATGGTGTCTATTGTTCCTGAGTTGCGGGTTCTGGTGAATTCATTGCTGCGCGCGCTGCCGCAATTGGGTTATGTATGCCTGCTGATGTTCATCATTTTCTATATCTATGCCGCAATCGGCACCAGTATATTTGCGTCGGTAAATCCGGTGCTCTGGGGCGACATTGCAGTCAGTTTGCTGACGTTATTCCGGGTGATGACCTTTGAAGACTGGACCGATGTGATGTACGAAACCATCAACGCCGGCTTCGGCTGGAGCTGGATCTACTACCTCTCCTTCATTTTTCTAACCGCATTCGCTTTTCTGAATATGATTATCGGTATTGTGGTTAAGGTGCTAGAAGATGAGCATCAGCGCGAGCGCGACGCGCACAAAGAAGCCGAGCCGAATTTATCTGACATTCAGCTGCAGCTAGCAGAACTCAAGGCGTTGGTGGAAAAACGCTAAGCGCCGGATGTACCTGATGGGCGTGCGGGTTCTGGCTCAGTTGCCAAGGGTTCATTGCGAATCAGTTCAGCGCTAGGCCGCTTGCGCTCATATTTTTGCGCTGGCGTATTGACGATCTGTACTAAGTCGATCTGCCGCAGGCCCGCAGCGATCCGCTCTTGGTTAACGTCCGAGTAGTTCGTGGCGCGTTGCCGAGGGTTGCGGTTCATCGTACGAATGATCTGGTTCATTTGTTGGGGTGAAGTTTCTTCACCGTGCAATGTTCCCGCCGCGCGGCTGATAGATTCATTCATCAGGGTGCCGCCAAGATCATTACAGCCAGCATTCAGACAGCCTTTCACGCCTTCGTGGCCCATTTTCACCCAACTGGTTTGGATATTTTCGATCTGACCGTGTAGCGCTAGCCTAGCGACAGAGTGCATCAAAATTGCTTCGCGGAATGTTGGCCCCTTACGCGCCTTACCCTTGAGGTACATGGGCGCTTCCATATGCACAAAGGGTAGCGGCACAAATTCGGTGAAGCCGCCGGTTTGTTCCTGCAACGCGCGCACGCGCATCAGGTGTCGGGCCCAGTGTCGTGGTTTTTCCACATGGCCGTACATAATGGTGGCTGTGGTTTTAAAGCCGATATCGTGAGCGGCCTGCATAACATCGAGCCACTGTTGAGTATTAATCTTGTCAGCGCAGATGATTGCTCGTACCTCATCGTCGAGGATTTCTGCGGCGGTTCCCGGCAGTGTGTTAAGTCCTGCATCTTTTAGTTTTTGCAGATACTCGCCAAGACCGAGATCTAACGTCGCAGCCCCTTGCCATACCTCAAGTGGCGAAAATGCGTGCACGTGCATTTCTGGCACCGCTTGTTTTACCACCTCGACAATGTGTGCATAGGTATCGCCGGTGTATTCCGGGTGGATACCACCCTGCATGCACACCTCGGTCGCGCCCCGTTCCCATGCTTCCACGGTGCGGCGTTGGATTTCTTCATCTGATAGATCATAGGGGCGACCACGCAGATTCTCTGACAGCTTACCTTTGGAAAATGCGCAGAACTGACATTTGAAATAACAGATATTGGTGTAATTAATATTGCGGTTGACCACAAAGCTGACACTGTCNCCGCAGGTCTTGCGCCGCAGTTGGTCAGCACGTTGCACTACGGCACTAAAGTCGTCACCTCGGGCGCTGAATAGGCGAACGATTTGCTCTTCACTGAGTGCCGTGCCTGCACTGGCCAATTCAAGAATCTCGCCGACGTCCGNCGAGACGCGTTTTGGCGGATTAATGATGGCGTTCATGATGGCATTCGGCGGTGGTGTATCTGGATCTCCGGGGCACCATTCGTCAGTGCGGGGAAATCCCTCGCTGTCGATCATCTCCAGCATGCGTTCGTGCAAGTCCGCATGGGTCCATCGTGGCAGATCTTGAGCATAAGCTGGGTAAACGGTGAGCCGTTCTTCCAAGAATTTTCCTGCCGCTGCGGTCTCGCGAGTCAATTCATCGAGATGTGGCCAAGGCGCTTCGGGATTTACAAAATCTGGTGTCACCGGGGATACGCCACCCCAGTCGTTGATGCCGGCATGCACAATTTGTGGCAGCACACCCGGGCTCAGATTCGGCGGTGCTTGCACGCTCATTTGTGCGCCGAACATGATGCGCGCGCAGGCNATGGTCCAAAGTAATTCACCAAGATCGGGCTCCGGTGCATTGACCATTTTTGTGCCTTCTTTAGCACGGAAGTTCTGCACGATGATTTCTTGAATGTGACCGTACTGTTGGTGAATACGACGAATCGCCAACAAACTTTCAAGACGCTCTAGGCGGGTTTCNCCAATACCGATCAGAATGCCGGTGGTGAACGGTACTTGAGCCTTGCCGGCCTCAGCTAGGGTCTGCAGCCGCACCGCTGGAATTTTGTCCGGTGAGCCATAATGGGGCATACCTTTTTCGCATAGGCGGTCAGAAGCAGATTCCAACATGATGCCCATAGACGGTGAAACGCTGCGCAGGCGTGCTAATTCTTCAGCCTCTAAATTGCCGGGATTCAAGTGCGGTAATAGCCCGGTTTCTTCGAAGACAGCTTTCGCGGCGGCNAATAAGTAGTCGGTAGTACTGGCGTAGCCCATTTCGGCTAGCGCCTCACGTGCCGCTTTGTAACGCAGTTCGGGTTTTTCACCGAGGGTGAATAAAGCTTCTTTACAGCCCATCTGTTGCCCATGGCGGGCTAATTCCAGCACCTCCTCAATGGTCAGATAGGGTGCTTTTACTTTGCGCGGTACCTGGGCAAAGGTGCAGTAATGGCAGACATCCCGGCATAGATGAGTCAGCGGGATAAATACTTTGCGCGAGTAGGTCACGACATTTTGGAAACCCTGATCACGGATCAACGAGGCCGCATCGGCGAGCGCGCGGGTGTTGTCATAGTCTGCCAGCGACAACACCTGGTCATCGGTAGGCAGGATGCCAGCGACCGCATTTTTGAGCATCGATTCCATGGCCTATCCTGAGTGTGATTGGTGAGTGGGGTATAAACGTCGGGCGATGCCAGAGCGATTTAAATACGAGGCGGTTTGGCTATTCGGCTGCTGCCGGTAAACCGTGCTGAGATCTTCGGGCAGATCAACATCTAATGCGAACGCGCTTGCGGGGACGATTCTTGGACTGATACCTGCAGCATAGGCTGCGTCTGCATGGGGCTTAAAGCTTTGACCGTCGAATACATAGGGTATCGCCAGGGGTGGCGCACAGATAAAGCCATTGGTGCCCTTGTGTTCAGCATCTGGTAATAACGTGATCTGAGTATTCGCTCGAATCAGTTCATCCACTTGGTCTGGATCTATGCCCGGTACATCTGCCGGCACCACAAATACGCCCTGAGCATTAAAATTCGCAACCAAATGCTCAGTGGCCTGAGTGAGTGCCTGAGCTAGGTCAGCGCTGGGACTTTCGGCAAAACGTTCGGTAGAAAAAGCAGCGGCTAGGGAATCAGCTTCTCGGGTGCGCGAGACGATAAGGATGCCGGTGAGTTCAGTGCTGCGCGACAAACAAGTCAGCACATCTCTGGCCATAGCGAGCATCAGGGCTCGGCGTTCGTCCTCGCTCAAAACATCTGCAAGACGCTGTTTTGCTCGCTCGAACGTCTTTATGGGAACTATTGCCCACATATATCACCCCGTACTGCACGTTGATATGGCGATCTCGACCCCTATTCGCACTCCTTCTTTGTGCGACTGAGTTGTCGGAACCGTTCTGATATTACTGGTGCTAAGGAGCGCTCAGCGTCATCAGAAAGTCTACGCATGCCTTTGCAAGATCTATGCGATGTTGCAACGTTACCATGACGCTCGGGGTACTGATAGTCGGGACATTGATCTGTTCGATCAATTTTTTATCTTCTGCATCCACCACAAAGCCGTCAATAAGGCCCTGATAGTGGTTGGCTACGGCTACGGCAGTAGCGGGCATGTTCATTTCTTGCAGCATTTTTGCTGCGGGGCCTTTGATCGCAATGCCGCCGACAATGGGCGACACTGCGACAACGGGCAGATTCTTCAGGGCTTCGCCGAAACCGTCGAGTTGTAGCAACGGATCCACCGATACGAAGGGGTTTGACGGACAGATAATGACGCCGTCGCAATCATTGAGCCAACTTTTGAGTAACGGATTGAGGCGCGCTTGGTGGATGCCACTAAAGCTGAAGCCGCTGACCTTGGGTTCGCAGCGTTCGCGGACGAAGTAATGTTGAAAGGCGAGGTCGCCTTGGTCGCAATGTACAATGGTGCGCACCGGGTCATCGCTCATCGGGGCAATGGTATGCTGGATTCCCATATGTTGGGCGATGTGGGCGGTGGCTTCAGTGAGCGACATACCGCTGCCGAGCATTTGTGAGCGTACCGTATGCAGTGCTAGATCTTTGTCGCCGAGGCGAAACCAATCTTCNCCNCCCAACGAACCCAGTGTCTCGATAAAGTTCCAACTTTCACCGGCGCGGCCCCAACCAGTTTCGGTGTTGTTCTGCTGCGCCAAGGCATACGTCAGACTGTCGATGTCAGGGCTGATATGTAAGCCCAGGTGCTCGAAATCATCGCCCGTATTCACCGCAAACAGCAGTTGTTCTGGGGGCAGAATTTGCGCCAGACCCAGCGCCAACTTAGCGCCGCCGACACCGCCGGTTAAGGCAAGGATCTTAGTCATTAGCGAAACAAATCTTCTTCGAGAGGGCGGTTGATCATCGACGCATTGTCTTGGTCATTGAGAGTTTGGGTCGAGTTCAGCCCTCGCACGATGACGACGGGAAGTTTCTCAGTGGTCTCACCCATCACCAGTGTGGCTGCAGACGCGATGGCGTCTGCGCGATTGATCAAGGTGGCGTGCAGGGTGCGACCATAGATGTCACGGCCACCCACTTGGTCATCTAAGACACGAATACCAGCACAGCCGATAGCGCAGCCAATGGTGCCCATGCGCCATGGACGGTTATGACTGTCCGTAATTACCACCCCCAGATCAATGCCGCNGTGTTGCTGCAATGCCTCGCGCAATTGCGCGGCGCTTGCGTCCGGATCCTCGGGTAGCAGCAACGCCTGCTCTTCGCCTTGGTGATCAATATTGGACTGATCGATCCCCGCATGAGCGCCGACGATGCCGAGTTTATGCCGCACAATCAAAACATTCGGTTTGTGCCGCATCACCTCGGTGGATTCGTCGAGAATCAGTTGCACCATGCGCGGGTCTTTTGCCGTGGCCGTTGCCAGCTCTTCGGCTTCGGGGCTAGGAGTTATACTGGACAATGCCAGCATCCGGCCTTCGGCTTTAGAGACAATCTTTTGCGCTAGGCATACAACGTCACCGGCTTGCAGGGTTAACCCCGCGTTATCCAGCGCCTGCATAATGATGTCGCTCAGACAGTCGCCGTGTTCGATCATGGGAATGTTCGGCACGCCGAACACGGAAAACTGCGCGGTCATAAGGGTGGCCTAGGGCTTTAGTGTTCTTGTCCGATGATCTTGATGCCCGAGTGGGAGACGATGCCACTGCGATTAATCTGGATCAGGATCGATGTTAGCGCTTCAGCTGCTGCGGCGTTGGCGATTGGACCTGCATGCCAGCCATTCATGCCGGCTTCGCTGATCAAATCAATGACGCGTTGGCGTGATTCTTTGCTATTGCCCGCGACCAAGACATCGCATTCGATAACAACATCCTGNTGCAACAGGTGCGCCGCAATNTTTTGNAAGGCGCTAACAACGTGCACGTCTTCGCCGAGGAAATCTTGGGCACGCTTACCGGCACTGCCCTCTGGGGGCATTTGCACCGTACCAACTTTCGGCGGCACTAGAGGCACCGTAACGTCGATAAGAATTTTGCCCTGTAGCGAGTCTTTAACGCCGTCCAAAGTGGATATTTGGTGATCTGCCGGAACCGTAAGCACAACGATATCGCCAGCCGCTGCAGCCGCAGTATTTTCCATGGCCTGGGCTGGTGTATCCGGGCTTATCTCCGCCAATGCTGCCACTGCAGCGTCTGCTTTTTCCTGGGTGCGCGAACCGATAACGATGTTGTAGCCCGCTTTTGACCAGCGAATCGCCAAGCCGGTGCCGAGATCGCCCGTTCCGCCAAGAATAGCGATAGTTTCTTTTGCTGACATAGGTAGTTCCGTCGAGTGAATTAGAGAATTATGCAGCTTCTAATGAACGCTGTGAACACGCCGTGAACTTGCGTTTAACTCAGGCCCAAGGCAGCCTTGCGCGGCTGTTAAATCAGAATCTACAAAAAGGCAGGGAGGCAGGCATGCGAATTGGGGCAATGATCGGTGCGGACGGCACTAAGAGTTCGATCGACGCGGTGGTGCAATTAGGCAAAGATATTGAGTCTGCAGGATTGGACCATGTCTGGCTGGCGAATATTTTTTCATACGACGCGATCACTGCGCTGACGCTTATTGGCCGCGAGACCGAGCGCGTNNGACTGGGTACNGCAGTAACGCCAACCTATCCTCGACACCCTACCGCTCTAGCGCAGCAGGCTATGACCGCAGCAGCGGCGACGAATAACCGCTTCACCTTAGGCATAGGACTGTCCCATAAGGTTGTTATCGAAGATATGTTCGGGCTGAGCTACGCAGCGCCGGCAAAACATATGCGTGAATATTTGAGCGTCCTTATGCCACTTATCCGCGGAGAGGCGGTGAGCCACAATGGCGAGCACTACCGAGTCAACGGCGTTGCCTTGGACATTCCGGGTGTTGAATCACTGCCGGTGGTGGTGGCGGCACTGGGGCCGCAGATGATCAAACTGACCGCGGAACTTGCTGACGGCACTAACACTTGGATGGTCGGGCCGAAAACTATGGAAGAGCACATTATTCCCAGCTTCAATGCAGCAGGGCGGGCAGATCCAGAGATCGTCGCGGGAATGCCTATTGTGCTGACGACAAAGGTGGATGCGGCTAAAGAAGCCATTGCCCAACAGCTAACAGTCTACGGGCAGTTGCCCAGTTATCGGGCGATGCTGGATCGAGAGGGCGCCGCGGGTCCTGCGGATATAGCGATCGTTGGCGACGAAAATCAGCTGCGAGGTCAAATCAAGCGATTTGAAGATATGGGCGTGTCGGATTTCAACGCCGCCATAATGAATGTTGAGGACGGTGCTTACGAGCGCACGCTGGAGTTTCTCGGCAGTCTCAAGGGCGCTTAATTCGGCATCAGTAATGGGGCGGTGGTGGCTCTTTGGCCGGATCGTCCTTTGCTTGCGCAGACTTTAGGTGTTCAATCAGCTGTTGTTGGCGCTTTTCCAGCTGGTCCAAACGATTTTGTTGTGCGACCAAGGCGTCGTTCAGTCGGGTAATGGTTTCATCCTGAAATTCCAATCGGCTTTCCAGTTCGCTGATGCGTTGTGAGTCGTCGCTCAAGGTGAGTTCCTTAAATCCCGAGGTCGGGTGTAATTACTGAGGTGGGTGCGCGTCAGCGAAGCTAGCGAGTCCCGGAGAGTCCAGTCCGCGGGCGCGGCGCCCTTGGTAATCGGGGTCGATCAACCGCTGAGGGTGCACCCCGTCCACATACCCCATAAATCCCGGATCAATGGTGTTGTAGCCTAATAGTTCCTGAATTTTCTTACTGTACTGTCCCGCCCGAGTTGGGGGTACTGCAAGGGTCATATTTTCGATTTGCCTTAACCCGGGCATGCAATACTGGGGCGTGATGGCCAGACGATCGGTGGTGGCGCGATTAGCGCCGCCGCGATGCAGTAGCGTGCCCAGAAATACCACCACGGAACCAGCTGGCATTATAATCTGACGAATTTCATCTTCCTTAGCTTGTCGGTCTTCGGCCCAACGATGACTGCCAGGGACGACCTCGGTAGCTCCATTGTCCTCAGTAAAATCGTCCAGCGCCCAGATGGTGCTGACGCCGAAATGTGCGCGCGGTCGAGCGAACGGCAAATTTCCCGCGTTGTCATCTATGTGCATGGGTTGGGGCGTTTCACCGGGGTGAACGTTGATGGCGAGGGCTGCGGAAAGTAAGTAATCCACAGGTAGCAGACGATCCAAGATTGCCAGCACATCAGGGTGCTCGATGATTTTTGCAATGCTTGGGGCCTTGCTCAATAAGGCATAGACACGCTCGCTGTATAGGCCCTCAAAATCATTGCGGCCTGGATGCAGTCCCTGCAGATAAGGTGCCAGTTCAGCCTTGATCGTACGGATCAAGTCGGTATCTATGGCATTGGGCAGAATGGTAAAACCCTCAGCCTCGATACGTTCTAGGTGCGAGGTCAGATACTGTGGGTTGGCTGTGTCCATAGTATTGTTCCACGGAATAATGCAAAGATAGTACGTGAAATTGGCACAAGGAGCAGGGGGAAGCAATGTTACGCGATCTGACTGATAAAGTGGCTTGGATTACCGGCGCTGGCACGGGTATTGGTGAGGGCGGAGCGGTGGCTCTGGCTGAGGCGGGCATGCATGTGGTGTTGTCCGGGCGCCGAGAAGATAAATTGCAACAAGTAGCAGAGCGCTGCAGCGGGCGCGCTTCTATTGAAGTGCTGGATGTGGCTGACCAAACCGCGGTCAGCGCGGTAGCAGAGCGGATTATCGAAAAATTCGGCCGCATCGACGTACTGCTAGCCAGTGCGGGAATCAATGTTAAAGACCGCAACTGGCATAACCTTAGTGTTGCCGATTGGGATTCAGTCATCCGTATTGATCTGGATGGTGCGTTCTACTGTTGCAAGGCAGTCTTACCCACCATGAAGGCCCAGCGCGAGGGTTTGATCATCAACATTTCGTCTTGGGCAGGTAAGCACGTGAGCGTTGTTACAGGTCCTGCCTATACGGCTGCAAAACATGCCATGAATGCTATGAACGAGAGCATCAACATGGAAGCCTGCAGCTATGGGGTGCGCGCCTGTGCCATGTGCCCCGGCGAAGTGGCAACGCCGATTTTAGATAATCGGCCTATCCCTGTACCCGATGAGGAACGAGCGCGCATGGTGCAGGCCGAGGACTGTGGCGAGGTAATTCGCTTTTTGGCGCAGCTGCCGAATCATGTATGTATTAACGACCTGACCATCAGCCCGACCTGGAATCGGGGCTATGTGGCGGGCGCTCGGGCACAAATTCCCCAGCCGGATTAAGCCGCCTTATGGTTGAGCGCAGAGATGGCTGGCAGCAGTTGTTCCACCATAAGACGGGTTTGCGCCAGCATATCTTCGGTGCCTGAGGCGATGGGCCGCAGCACAAATTTATGGACGCCGGCGGCGTGGAAGTCGTGGACCAGTGCCATCATTTCATCGACGCCGCCAATGGCGCTATAGGCTGCGGGGTCCTTGCCCAAGCGCTTTTGAAATTGTTCGTTATAGCGCGCCACCAGCGGTTCGTCATGACGACCAAAGCGAAAGCCGAAGCCAGCACCGAAGTGATCATCGTCTATTTTGCGATCCAGTTCGGCCGCTCGTTGTTTGATTGCGGCAATAACCGGCGCCACCTCGGCGGCAGATTCGATACCCGCTTGCCAGCCCGTACCCCAGCGCGCAGTGCGCTCAATAGCCGCCGCTGCAGAGCCGCCCACCCACAGTGGTAATGGCGACTGGACGGGTTTGGGTGCAATAGTCGCGTCGTCCAACTGGTAGTAGTCGCCGTTGAAGCTGACCCTGTCCTCGGACCACAGGCGCGCCATGATTTCTAGGCCTTCATCGGTGCGCTTGCCGCGCCCCTTGGTGGGCGTGCCGGTAGCCACATAGTCTCTTGATTGCGCACTGCCCACACCGAATGCCGGCAGCAGACGGCCATTAGACAGATAATCGATGGTGGCACAGGCCTTAGCCATAACAACTGGATCACGCAGTCCAAGACTGGCAACGTTCATACCGAATTTGAGACGCTTGCTGCCGCCCGCTAGTGCTGCCATAACGCTCATAGTTTCCAGATTAGGTGCGCGCTCGATGATGCGGTCGCTTTGCCAAATCGAGTCAACGCCGCCGTTGTCGCAAAGATCCACCCAGCGCCAGAAGCCGTCAGCGTCATCGAAGGTGAAATTCGCCATACCAATGCCTGCGCCAATGCCCATAGCCTCTCCCGGTTTTTGATTGTGATGCGTATGGCGGCAGATTATCGGCGATTCGGTGGGTTGCGCAATCCATCATCTAAGAGTTGGCAGTGTCTAGACGCGATGTTGTGGGCTGGGTTTGCTGAGTGCTAGCGGGCCATACTGTATATTGCGGGCGGCTGACATAAATACCGGGCGCGAAGAAAAGCCAATAGTCTCAGGGCTGGGCTCGATTATTCGCGTTTAAGCGTGGGGAGTGAACGTGTCTGATTTGTGCTATCTGGTTGCTGATATTGGTGCCACTCATGCCCGATTTCAGTGTTGTGAATTAAATGCTCAGGGTGCGCCCTCCTTGCTGGGTGAACCGCTGATATTGTCAACTAAGGACTACTCGGCTGCTGCTGCGTTGACAGCTGCGGTTAACTCGCACTGGCCCCAGCGCGCTTATGCCGGTGCCCTGATCGCAGTTGCCGGACCGGTAGATTTATCCACGGGTGATGTGACCGTGCTAAATACCGGTTTGCTGTTACCGCATGGGGTGCTTGAGAACGACTTTAGTTGTCCCGTGCTCTGTGTGAACGACTTTTACGCCCAGGCCCACGCGGTACCCTACTTACACGATGTGCTCACCCTGCTCAGTAAATCGGCACAAGCTGATCTGCCAGCTGTGGCCAATGCTCAGCCGAAAGCGCTGCTGGGTCCCGGCAGTGGTTTAGGCATGGCAGCGTTAATCCCGGAACCGGCAAAGCAATGGCGCGTACTGGCGTCCGAGGGCGGCCACGCAGACTTAGCAACCGGTAGTTTTTTAGAGGCGGAACTGTGGTCGGTGCTGGCGCAGGAACATACCCATGTGTGCTG
The DNA here is from genome assembly GCA_002690405.1 of Gammaproteobacteria bacterium. GTDB lineage: Bacteria > Pseudomonadota > Gammaproteobacteria > Pseudomonadales > Azotimanducaceae > UBA4421. The sequence goes on along the minus strand of NZEI01000032.1, from coordinate 73,017 downwards.
GGAGACTGTGCTGAGCGGGCCGGGTCTGGTTAATTTGTATCGTGCGGTCAGTAGCATATGGGGCAGTAAGGCAGAAGCGCTGTCGCCAGCGGAAATTTCTACAGCGGGTATGGCCATGTCCGATCCGGTGTGTCACCAAACTTTGGAGACCTTTGCCGGATTACTGGGTTCCGCCGCCGCTAACTTTGCACTCACAGTCGGTGCCCGCGGTGGCGTCTATCTTGGCGGCGGATTGGTGGCGAAACTGTCGGGCTTTCTCGAGGCCAGCCCATTGCGTCGGCGCTTTGACGAGCGGGGTGATCTTTCTGCCTATGTTCAGGCAATCCCCCTGCATTTGATCACCCAGCCAGAACCCGGATTACTCGGTGCCAGCTATTGCTTAGCCAGCGCGGTTCGTCAGTCGTCGCTCTGACTTCGACCGCGTTGCTGAATTTGTGCTCGTCGCGCGGCGACTTTCTCTGCTCGGACCTCGGTTTTTGCGTGTTCTCGGTTGGCGTCGCGCTCGATCACCAAGCCCTCGGTAAGTGAGGTATGCCAGCCGGCATCCATAATATGTCGCACGGCATTGCGCGTGACCGGTTCGGTGGAAACAATATCCTTAGCCAGTTGCTGTGCAGTGGCCAAAAGTTCGTCGGCGGCCACCACGCGATTCACCAAACCCCATGTGTAGGCCGTGGCTGCATCCAAAAAGTTGCCGGTAAGGCTTAGCTCTTTTGCGCGGTTGATGCCGATTAGTCTCGGTAGGCGCTGAGATAGTCCCCATCCGGGTACAACACCGACCCGGGCATGAGTGTCAGCGAATTTTGCCTGCTCGCTCGCGAGCATAAAGTCGCACATCAGCGCCAGCTCGAAACCGCCGGTGATGGCGTAGCCATTGATCGCGCCAATAATGGGTTTATTGACCTGCAGCATGGCCTTGCCCAAATCTTTGTTGACCACTGTTGCTGCCGCGGTTTCGCCGCCTAGTTCCTTGAGATCTAGGCCCACGGTAAAGGCTCGGCCGTTGCCGGTGAACACGATCACCTCGGTGGCGCTGTCTTCAGCAAGATCGGTAAACACCTCGGTTAAGCGGTTGCGTAAGCCTGCGGACAAAGCGTTCAAGGCTTCCGGTCGGTTCATAGTTACCGTAGTAACGCCGCCTTCAGTGCTTGTTAAAACCAAATCCTTTGCTGTTGTCATAACTCACCCCTCCAATGTTTGCAGCACCAGTATAGAGCGCGCGCTGGCTCGGTGTTAGCGCTGGATCAGCAGGAGCGACAACCGCAGCGGTTGAACTGTTGTCAGTGTGGGGATTAAATGGCGGCTAGATATTCAAGACGGGAACAATAAGTGCAATCAGATCTCACGACCCCTGGGGGCGTGGCCGCGCGCAGGTCAGCTAGGGCAGTCGCCAATTCAGCAGTCCTAATCTTGATGGCGTTGCTCATGCAGGGCTGTGCGTCATTAGTCGGCTCCGTAACGCAGAATTTCGCCAGTGATCTGGGTGCTGCGATTCTTAATAGCGACGATCCGCATATGGTGCGCGATGGCGCACCGGCATATTTAATTCTTATTGATTCCTTACTTGCTGGTAATGCCGAAAACGCCAGTCTGTTAGAACAGTCCGCAGAGTTGCATTCAGCATACGCCGGCGCTTTCGTAGCAGAACCAGAGCGCGCTAAAAAACTGCATTTAAAAGCCAAGACGCAAATCCTGCAGGCCGCGTGTCTGAGTCTGGCGGATGGCTGTGGGTTGGATCAGCGTCCCTATGCTGATTTCGCAAATTGGGTGACCGGGCAACAACCGGCCCAGGTACCGCTACTGTATAATCTGGCAAGTATTTGGGCAGGCTGGATTCAAGCTAATAGCGATGACTTCATGGCCATCGCTGAATTAGGTCGGGTCAAGGCCTTGATGCAACGGGTAGTTGAATTAGACGGGGCTTATGCTAACGGGAACGCGCACCTGTATATGGGGGTGTTTGAAACCTTGGTGCCGCCGGGGATGGGTGGGCGTCCAGAAATCGGGCGTCAGCACTTTGAACAGGCGTTGGACATTTCCGGGGGCCGCAATCTCATGGTCAAGGTGATGTACGCGGATCAATATGCGCGCTTGCTGTTTGAGCGTAAACTACACGACCAACTGCTGCAGGAAGTTATGGCCGCCGAGGCTAAGGCTCCTGGACTCACCCTAATGAATACTGTGGCCAAAGAGCGCGCCCAACGTCTACTGGATACTGCTGATGATTATTTTTAACCGCCTGTGGTTGGTCTGTCTGTTGCTATGTGGTGCGTTGCTACCACTGTCGTCGGTTCAGGCCGTAACCATAAAAATTGCCACTTTATCGCCTGAGGGCACGGCCTGGATGAAAATGCTGCGGCAGGCGGCTGGTAATATAAAACAACGTACCGATGGTGCAGTGCAGTTCAAAATCTATCCCGGTGGTGTGATGGGTGATGACAAGGCTGTGTTGCGTAAGCTGCGTATTGGACAGTTGCATGGTGCTGCGCTTACCTCGGGCGGTGTTATGCAGCCCTATCAGGACATCGTGCTGTACAACNTGCCATTGACGTTTCGCAGTGCCGCAGAAGTGGATTACGTGCGTGAGCGCATGGATGCCAAGCTCATGGCTGGTCTNGCCGAGCAGAAATTTATCGGCTTTGGAGTGGCAGAAGTCGGCTTTGCTTATCCGATGATGCAGGAAGCAGTGACTTCGGTTGCTGAGTTTCAGGATCTGCGGGTATGGGCACCTGATAACGATCCNGGTGCAATGAAAGCCTACAGTTCATTTAATGTCACGCCGATACCATTGCCGATAGCCGACGTGCTAACGGGGTTGCAAACCGGCCTGATTAACACCATTGGCTCACCGCCCATTGGGGCCATTGCGCTGCAGTGGCATACCCAGATTAGCCACACCCTGAATCTGCCGTTGTTGTATGTATANGGCTCCTTTGTAATCACCGAGCGCATGTTTAAGCGGCTCAATGCTGAGCAACAACAAATTGTGACCGAAGAATTGACTGCTGCGGTNAAGGCTGTTGACCGCGCCTCGCGGAAAGATAACGACAGTGCNGCTGCTGCCNTAGTGAAACAGGGTATTGTCTGGCTCGAGCCNGCTGCCGAGGAGGCCACTGAGTGGTTTGAATTNGCGGCGCAAGCGAACGCTAAGCTAATTGATGAAGGCTATGTTTCGCGGTCGATGTATGACGAAATGATGCAGCACCTCAGTGACTATCGTGCCGCAGCCGGTTCTGATTAATAACGCCATAGCCTTTTTAAAGCGGTGCGAGGACGCACTGCTGGTGNTGTTACTGCTGGGCATGATCGGCATGGCTGCAGGGCAGGTGTTGTTACGCAANTTCTTTGATGGCGGTGTGTATTGGGGCGACAGCGCAGTGCGGGTCATGGTGCTTTGGGTGACGATGTTGGGCGCCATGGTGGCGTCCCGAGACGATAGTCATATTCGCATAGATCTAGTTGGNCGCTTTCTGCAAGAACTGCAAAAGCCGCTGCTGCAGTCTACNGTNGCGCGTATCAACTATGGCTTCACCTGCCTNATCTTGGCGCTGTTTTGCTGGGCCAGTGGNCAGTTTGTGTATTACGAGTACGTAGATCAAAGCATCGCTTTCGCCGCAGTGCCGGCCTGGCTTTGCGAAGCGGTAATGCCCGTAGGGTCNGGAATCATGGCGCTGCGCTACGCCCTGCACACGGTCAAATTGTCATGATTTGGGCGGGTGTAGTTGCGATTCTAATAATGGCAGCACTGGGCGCGCCATTATTTGCTGTGTTGTTAGCNGCCTCGATGCTGGGCTTTTATAGCGCCGACATAGANCTCGCCATTGTTGCCATCGAGCTATATCGAATTGTTGATACGCCCNTNTTGGTGGCGTTGCCGTTATTCACCTTTAGCGGCTATTTGCTCAGNGAGGCCAATACCTCGACGCGCTTGGTCAATTTGATGCAGAGCNTGTTCGGCTTTTTGCCAAGTGGGCTGGCGATTGTCGCCTTTGTTGCGTGTGCGGTATTTACTGCACTGACCGGAGCATCAGGGGTCACCATTGTTGCCCTTGGTGCACTACTGTTGCCCGCNTTGCGGCAGGCGGGATTTGCCGAGAAATATTCTCTGGGTCTGGTCACTACCTCAGGCAGCTTAGGCCTGTTATTGGTGCCNTCGGTGCCGTTNATTCTCTANGGCGTGATCGCCCAACAGCTGGATCTCGGCGAGCCATTCGCCATAGTCGATTTGTTTGTNGCCGGCGTGGCGCCGATGTTATTGATGCTGGTCATGCTCTCTGGTTGGACGCTATGGCGGCATCGGGGTGGCGCGATCCCGCGCNTGCCGTTTAAGTGGGCCAATGTGGCTAAGGCATTGTGGGACGCGCGCTGGGAAGTGCCGTTGCCGTTCGTGGTCCTCGGCGGGGTATTCAGCGGTGTGTTCGCGATTTCTGAAGCTGCGGCAGTAACGGCACTGTATGTGGTAGTGGCTGAGGTTTTCGGATATCGCGAGATTAATTTGCGTCAATTGGCGAAAGTGGCGAAAGAATCCATGGTAATGGTCGGGGGCATTTTGCTTATTCTGGGCGTCGCTCTGGGGTTCACCAATTTCTTAGTCGACGCCGAGGTGCCGCAACAGCTTATGGCGCTGCTGCAGGAACACATACAAAGCCCGCTGAGCTTTTTGNTGCTGCTAAATGTACTGCTGCTCGTGCTGGGCGCCATGCTCGATATCTTCGCCGCCTTNGTGATTATGGTGCCGCTGCTACTGCCGGTGGCGGTGGGTTATGGGATTCATCCGGTGCATTTGGGCATTATNTTTCTNGCCAATATGCAAGTCGGCTACTTTACGCCACCAGTAGGAATGAACCTGTTTATCGCCAGTTATCGTTTTAAGAAGCCGCTTACAGAACTGTANACNGCCACCTTGCCGTTTATGCTGATCTTGCTGTTAGCAGTACTTATCATTACTTATGTGCCTTTCCTTAGNCTCTGGCACATGGANCTACCCTAATGAACTCACAACTTTTCGTCCCAGTCTCGGGCCAAGGGCTTTANGACATCACGAGTCAGGTGGTGTCTGAGGTGTNGCGCTGTGGAATTGACGACGGTTTGGTGACGCTGTTTATTCAGCATACGTCTGCAAGTCTGCTGATTCAGGAGAATGCGGACCCTGCGGTGCAAACCGACCTGCACAATTGGCTCAACCGGCTGGTGCCGGAAAATGATCCGCTATATACCCATGTGGAGGAAGGGCCGGATGATATGCCGGCGCACATAAAGGCNGCGTTGACTGCGGTGAGTTTGTCCATACCGATCATGCAGGGTNAGCTGACCTTGGGGGTCTGGCAAGGCATATACCTATGGGAGCATCGCCATCATCAAGGTGCTGAGCGGCGGTTNATACTGAATATCCAGTCCGGTTAAGGCTAGTTTTTCAAGTCGTCGCGTATNTCTTCCATCCAGCGTTTGTGGCCGTCGGGGTCTAAAATCATGCTCGAAAAGTACTGCAATAGGTCTTTGTGAGTCTGATTTAACTTAGCCTCAGCCATCGTCTTCTCGCCCTCTTTACTGGAGATAAAGCGAAATACGCTTTCGAGATCAGTGCCTATACCAATAACNTCAACNAACTCTGCAACCACTAGGTCATGGAGAGTCGGCAGATCGTCCTCCTCGATGCCCGCCTCATCAGGGGACAGCACAACGTTGGCCCACAGGGTTGCCATATAAAGCCGGAAAAGNTTTCGGTCGATGAAGCGCTCTACTACCGTAGATCTTTCGCGGATGTCTACGAATACGGGTTCAAAGGCGTGTTTTAGATGATCTGACGTTAGCATGAGTGCATGTTGCCACAGCTCTCGGGCCGGCACTAATNGTTCCCGCGCCGGGGTTTTTGTCCGCTTCTTGTCTAGGATTGCATCGATCGCGGGCGATCAGTAAGGTGCCGAGCAGTTGTCGGAAAGATGTTCAATTATGTTGCAGTTTGATCGGGTAGAACTGGATGACCAAAGCGATGCGCTCCGTCATGAGGTGCGTGAATTCATCGCNACTAACGAAAACCATTTACCGCGCCCCAATTCGGATTTTGTCACCGGCCANGACGCTGAGTTTTCGGCNAAGCTGGGAGCGCAGGGTTGGATTGGCATGACCTGGCCGGGCCAATATGGCGGTGGCGAAAAAAGTAATTTTGCGCGTCTTGTAGTGACCGAAGAACTACTCGCGGCCGGAGCGCCGGTGAGTGCACATTGGATCGCCGACCGCCAGAGCGGGCCGCTGCTGCTGCGTTTTGGCAGCGAGCAACAGCGGCAACAATACCTGCCAGGCATTGCCCGTGGTGAAAGCTATTTTTCAATTGGTATGAGCGAACCAGATACTGGCTCCGACCTTGCCTCAGTGCGCACCACTGCCACCGCTGAAGGGGATGCCTATCGGATCAATGGCACCAAGATTTGGAGCACAGACGCCCACCGTAATCACTATATGATCTGCCTAGTGCGCACCGAACCGGCATCAGAGAATCGTCATGCTGGGCTGTCNCAAATTATTGTGGATTTAAAAAACGATGGCGCGCAGGTCAGACCCATTCGCAATATGGCCGGTGGTGAAGACTTTAATGAGGTGGTGTTCGATAACGTACTGGTACCAAAAGACCGTGTCGTCGGCGAGCCGGGTAAGGGCTGGGCCCAGGTTACCTCTGAACTGGCCTATGAGCGCAGTGGACCAGAGCGTTTCCTGTCCGCATATCGTGTCTTCGTTGAGTTGGTGCGAATCTGTGGCGACCAGCCAACATCCGAGCAGGCCGCTGCTATTGGTCGTATCGCCTCGCACTTTATGACTTTAAGGCGAATGTCGATCTCCGTGGCCGGCATGCTCGAGCAGGGNAAAGATGTGGTAGTGGAAGCAGCCCTAGTNAAAGAACTTGGCAACAACTTTGAAAAGTTATTGCCAGAAATAGCGCGCACAGTGGTCCCTGATCTGAGCCTAGAGAACCCAGAAGCCCAGCGACTGTTCCGCCAAACCTTTGAAGAGACTATGTTGCTTTCGCCATCGTTTACCTTGCGCGGTGGCACACGAGAGATTTTGCGCGGTGTCATTGCCCGTGGGCTGGGGTTGAGGTAACACAATGGATACACAACAACTCATTCAAGACACGGCTACTAAGATTTTTTCTGATCATTGCGACAAGGCGTTATTGGATCGTAGTGAGAGCGGCGAATTCGCCAGCGNGCTTTGGCAACAAATTACCGCTAATGGCTTCCANCAGCTGGGTGATGCGGCCAGTGGCACAACAGCTGCCGATACTTATGCATTCCTCAAAGTCTGTGGGCGCTTCGCGGTGCCCTTGCCGATGAGTGAAATCATATTAGGTCACAGCTGGGGGATAGGTTCATTAGCGCCCTGTGCAGGCCTTATCAGTATNGGTAGAGCCNATGGTGATACTGCAATACAGGTGCCTTGGGGCCGCCGGGCTGCTCGGGTCTTTGCGGTGCAGGCAGAGTCCTTGGAAGTAACCGTGACCGACGCGCCGGTACTCGCTCAGGAAGACATCAACATGGCGGGCGAGGCCCGGGATAGCATGGCGATGGCTGGCCAGATACAGCAAATAGTTTTGGCCGATGATCCTTTTGCGCAAATGGCCCTTGCACGGACAAACCTGATGGCTGGAACGCTGCAGGCGGTGCTTGATCTAGGTCTGCAATTTGCTGCTGAGCGTGAACAGTTTGGGCGTTCGATCAGTAAGTTTCAGGCAATACAGCACAGCTTGGCGGTAGTCGCTGCGGAAGTAGCTGCAGCTCAGCGTGCCGCAGATGCGGGGGTCGATGCGTTGGGCACCGATCGATTTGTTGCAGAAGTGGCGGCNAGTAAGGCGCGTGTTGGCGAAGCNGTAGGAATTGTTGCAGAGCAGGTCCATCAGGTTCATGGGGCTATGGGGTTTACTCACGAGCATCGNNTGCATCATTTCACCCGCCGTTTGTGGGCATGGCGCGACGAATGGGGTAACGAAGCCTATTGGCAGCGCGTATTGGGTGCGAGGCTCGTGGGCTTGGGCGCCGATCGGGTGTGGAACTACATCGCAACCCGGGGTTAGCGACCTACTTCAGGCGTGTCTCTTTAGCAGAGCAGCTACGGGTGCGAGGCTAGTCGCTATAGATGCGGGTTAGGTGATAGCGGACCAAGTGAATACAAATTTATTGCACTTGGTCCTGAGCTCATCCATCAATTGCGTCTGTTGAACCTAGAAGTTCACAATCATTTTGCCGGTATTGGCGCCCGTAAAGAGACCAATAAACGCTTCACTCGCGTTCTCGATCCCGTCATGCACAGTTTCCTTTGAAGTGATCTGACCACTAGTGACCCATTGCTCCATATCCTTGCGGAACTGGGGCGCCAGATGATTGAAATGGCTAACAATAAATCCGCGNAGAGTCAGACCTAGGCCAATGGCCATNGACAGGTTGTTTGGACCGGGGCGGGGTGAGGTGTCGTTGTAGGTGGCGATAGCACCACACAGNGGAATACGACCGAATGGGCGCATGCACATGATGGCCGCCTGCAGATGCTCTGCACCGACATTATCAAAGTAAACATCCAGGCCTTCCGGCGCGCCTTCTTTGATGTGGCCGATTAAGCTGCCGTCGTTGTAGTTGAACGCATGGTCGAAACCGAGTTCGTCGGTNAGCAATTGCACTTTATCGTCAGAACCGGCACTGCCAATGACCCGGCAGCCTTTGAGCTTGGCAATTTGGCCGACAATGCTGCCAACAGCCCCAGCGGCGCCGGAAACGAATACCGTTTCGCCATCTTTTAGGGCGCCGACTTCCAATAAGCCGACATAGGCGGTCATTCCNGGCATGCCAATAGTGCCGATGTATGCTGACGGTGGCGCTACAATCTCGCCCAGCCGCTCGATGCCCTCGGTAGAGGCGGTATATGCCTCACGCCAGCCCCAGGCACTGGACACATAATCTCCAGGCTGAAAGTCGGGGTGAGCAGATTTGCTCACCTTGCCGATGCTGCCGCCGGTCAAAGCCTCGCCNATTTGAAAGGGCGGNACGTAGGATTTGCGGTCATACATGCGGCCACGCATATAGGGATCNACCGACATNCAGATATTTTCTACTTGGATTTCGCCGTCCTGTGGTTCTGGGACGTCGATATCGATGATTTGAAAATTATCCGCGGTGGGCATGCCCTCCGGGCGAGTTTTTAATGCAACAGCGCGTGCTTGCATGATTGGTCTCCTAGTTTTTGTTGTTAATTATTCGTTGGAAATAGTTATTTCTTGGTCGGTTATGAATTCCAACAATGCCGCCTGGCCGTTACGTGTGGCTTCGATGCCGCGTTCCAGCGCCGCAACGATTTCGTTCGGGTCAGTAACCCGCTCACCGTAACCCCCGAATGCTTTTGCCATATCAGCATAGTGNCCAGAGATGTCAGTTGATCGATATTTTTCTGTCGATACAGGCATGATTGGCAATTCGATGGCCATCGAGAAGTTGTTAAACAAAATCGACAAAATCGGTATGTTTTCGCGCACAGCAGTCTCGAAATCCATGCCGGTAAAACCAATCGCTGCATCACCCCATACATTAATGCAGAGTTTTTCTGGTGCCGCGAGTTTGGCGCCCATGGCCAAACCGAGACCATATCCTAACTGGGTAGTCTTGCCCCAGCCGATATAAGACAGCGGTGCGGTCGCTGTCCAAAACGGTGTCGTCTGGTCGCGAGGACTGCCTGCATCATGGGTGATGATGACGTTTTCTTTGTCCACCAAACGATCCAGTTCTGCGACAACTCGATATGGATTAATCGGTGCCTCATTATTAGTAAGTTTGGGTAACCANTCGCTCATCCAGGCTTCTCTGAGAGCGGTAATTTTCTCAGGTTCGTCAGCCCGGGTTGCAGCGGGGGCCTTATCAAAGTCCTGCATTGCAGTATTTAAAGCCGCGAGGGTCAGCTTGGCATCGCCAATCAGCCCATGCTGAGCCGGCACGTCCTTGTTCAAATCCATAGGATCAAGAGTGGCGTGAATAATGGTTTTATCCTTTGGCATGGGTACGCCAAAGGCAGTCAGCGCGAAGGAGACGCCGACGCCGAATATCACGTCTGCCTCGGCCAAATAGTGCTTAACCGGTCTGGGATTAGCGCGTCCGCCGCTGCCCAGTGAGAGCGGATGATCCTCCGGAAACGCGCTCTTGCCTTCGATACTGGTGGTGACTGGAATATTCCAGGTTTCCGCGAGTGTTTTCAGCTCGTCCCAAGCTTTGGCGTAGTGCACACCCTGACCCGCGTAGATTACCGGGTGTTTGGCTTGTGCCAGTACCGCAGCGGCGGCCTCGACATCGGCTGGGTTAGGTCCAGATTTGGCGCTGAATGCAGGCTCGTAGACCCAACTATCAGGCACCTCCTCGTTCATTACATCTAAGGGCACTTCGATCATTACCGGTCCGGGACGTCCATTGCGCAATTGAAAGAACGCACGGCGCATAATTTCCGGTACCGCTTTGCCCATGGTGATGGGTTCCGCCCACTTAGTGACATGTTGCATGTTCAAGGTGGAATTAAAGTTTGGGTAGTAGTGGGCTAAGCGCCGTGGATAGCCCGCTGGAATCACCAAAATTGGCACAGATTCGGAATAGGCCTGAGCAACGCCCCCAAAGGCATTTTCAGCACCAGGGCCATGCTGCATACAGAACACACCAATCTTGTCGCCAGAAGATAAGCGCGAATACGCGTCGGCCATATGTAGGCCAATGCGCTCCTGACGCACAATGACGGTGCGAATATCAAGTTTTGCGGCGGCTTCGATGAGTGGGTTAACAGGATAGGCGAATAAAATATCAATGCCCTCAGCCTTCATGGCATGGGCGATGGCGTCCACGACTTGCATAAGAAACTCCCCCAATGTTTGGGTCTAGTTTGGCAGCAAGTGATGGAACTGTCAGGTTCAATTCAGCAAAGAAGTATCAGCTCGTTGCAGCGGGTTCGAGGTGAATTTTGCCGATTCGATAGTCAATGGTCACAACAAAGTCTTTCAGCACATCCCAACCCAATAACCCGCGCGACTTACTTGCATTACGCTGTATTTTCGATCCTGGACGCCGGGTTCGTTTGAACATCGCATGGTCTTGATCCTTGGCGGCAACGCTTACTAAGGTATTAGTGCTCTCAAATTGGCCAAGTTTGACCGAGGGTAATCTAAATTGTTCTATGGACCCGCTGCCGTTTATACCCTTCGCGCGTTTAAGTGTTGTCTGGCCTTCAGTCAGCCAGCCTCTTTTGGCGGCAAGTGAACGTTCAATCCACAATCCAGATTTGGCACCGGTATCTACAGTTACCCAAAGTGCCTGCCGATCGTTGAGCAGCACCTTCGCTAATACACCAGTGGTCTGCTTATCCGTTCGTGAAGGCACATTGCTGAGTGCGTGGAGATCTAGGGTGTCACGTGTAAGCCAACGCATGCGTTGATTTGGATAATCAAATTGAAAAATGAATTGCGCTAGAAAATCTCCGCCGATGAGCAGTTGGGTTTTCGCCGAATTTAGAGTGACCTCGTGCAAGTGGGCGAACTGAGTTTCAACGCCGAGCAGAGTTGCCGGAAGATTCTTATGTAAACGACGCTTTTGCTTTTTAAAGAAACCGTTGACCGTAACTTCGTCCGCGGCATCGGGTAATAGATTATTTTTACGCAGGAAGCGGCTATTAATTGCACTCTGATGAGCCCCAGTGTCGATAATTGAATAGCCCTCAATGCCGGCGAAGGAGGAGGGCACGAGCAGTTTGCCGTCCTTGACCATGATCGGAATCCAGTCGCTGGTGCCGGCGGCGCTGGCAAGAGGTGTCAGGAGAATACTCAATGTTAAAAGCAGCCTGAATATTTGCATCAATCCTGTCCCAANATAAAAAGAACAGGTCTTGGTTTATGTCTACANCGGGTTGCTCTGAAAGCAAGAGNAGATCAGCGGTAGNGAATTGCCGATAGAAGGTTGNCCTAGACAATGAANAGTTGAACAAAAAGGCNGCAAGTCGGAAAAAGGCGCTGCGCCGTCTGCGATAGTCTGTACACTGCACGCTCGGTTTGGTTGATCACTTGGGGAGAGCATGTCGGACAACACGCAACAAAATCCGTATACCAGTATGTCAGCGCGCTATTACGCGCTGGGATTATTGACCGTGGTATACACTTTCAATTTCATTGACCGGCAGTTGTTGTCGATTCTGCAGGAGTCCATCAAGGCAGACCTGCTGCTGTCAGACCAACAATTAGGCTTGCTCACTGGCTTTGCCTTCGCGCTCTTTTACGTTACCGCGGGTATCCCTATCGCCCGTTGGGCAGATCGTGCCAATCGCCGCAATATTGTGGCCCTGGCTATCGGCACATGGAGTTTTATGACCGCTGTCAGCGGCTTTGTACAAAACTACGTACAGTTATTGCTGGCGCGAATTGGTGTAGGGGTAGGCGAAGCTGGTGGCAGCCCGCCTTCACACTCCATCATTTCCGATATTTTTCCGCCAGAGCGGCGGGCCAGTGCCCTAGCGTTTTACTCAATGGGGGTGAACTTCGGCATCCTATTTGGGTTTTTAGTTGGTGGTTGGTTGAATGAGTTCTTTGACTGGCGCACTGCTTTCTTGGTGGTTGGAGTTCCGGGTATTTTGATCGCCCTATTGGTGCGCTATACCTTGCGCGAGCCGATCAGAGGTTTGTCCGAGCAGCGAACCAGCGAAGCTGACACGGTACCCTTCGCTAATGTGCTGAGTCTGTTGAAGAGCCGAGCGTCTTTTCGGCATATGGCTTTTGGTGCGGCACTCAACGCCTTCGCAGGCTACAGTACCAGCAGCTGGACCGCCTCGTTCATGATCCGCAGCCATGGCATGACCACAGGTGAGTTAGGCACTTGGTTGGCGCTAATCCTAGGATTGGGCGGCGCCATAGGTGTTCTTTCGGGTGGCGTTATTGCAGAACGGCTTGCTCGCAAAGATGTGCGCTGGTACATGTGGTTGCCGACGTTGACAGGTTTGATCTGTATTCCGTTTATGATCGCAAACTATCTTGTGGCAGGCGCCTATACAGCGCTGATTGTGGCGATCATTCCGGGCATTTTGTTCAACGTTTATCTAGGCAATACCCTGGCCATGACCCATGGTCTAGTGGGCCTGCGTATGCGCGCNTTGGCCTCAGCGATTCTATTCTTTATTTTAAATCTGATCGGACTTGGGCTAGGACCTTGGGCAGTGGGCGTGCTCAGTGACCTTTTGGCGCCGACCCTAGGTCAAGAGTCACTGCGTTATGCGATGCTGTACCTGCTGCCGATAGCTATGACTTGGTCAGTATTCCATTTCTATATGGCATCAAAGACACTCAAGGAGGATCTAGCGCAAGCGCCAGATTAACGGCTCACCTCATAGGTGGTGCGTCTTAGTGGCGAGCGTGCGTTGCACGCTCGTCCAGCCTTTCCCCTTGTTAAGCAGGGCGTGTTTTTTTGTGAGGCGGGCTTGATCGAAAATACCCCATGGCCTTGGGTGTGGCATCGTTAATAGAGCGCTCGTTGCTTAACGGATTAAGCTGTTGCCTGATGGGTCATCCCAGAACAGATAGTTCGCTCGGGCATCTTCCTCATCGACCTGGCGCACCTCACAGAAGCCGTTGAAGTGTTTCGACTTACCCTTTACCCAAGCGTGTTTAGAGGTGCTTTGGTAGATAAGTTTCTCGCGTACGTCCAAGCAAGAATTGAGTCGGAGAAAAAAGTACTCGTCGCCAGTCCGGTTTTGGCCGGCATCTAGAAGCACTAGAACAAATATTATGACCGGATTCATTATCTCTGCTTCTCGTTGATCGGATGGCGTTAGCTCATCTTGGAGCGCCAATACCCATAGCTTGATTTNTACAGGGTGCATTGTGGCCAAGTTCTAACGCCGACAATTTCAGGTTGGCGACAGCGAATCACTGNAGTTACAGAGTCAAAGTTGCTCGATTCTATAAACATCATTGCGGGATAACCTCTGGTCGCGCGTTTCCGATATGCCCCATAAGGACAAACCAAAATTGGCCCAGAAGATTTACTACTGGATAGATCGAATAGATGAAAGGCTATAAAAAGTCGATCANCGGTAGTTTTTGCAGCATAGCNGCCGAAAAAACAAATCGGCGATTATCCTTTCCTGATAGGGCACAGGTGCTTGGTTAGNAAAAATCCCTAGGCACAAAAAAGGGCGGTTGCCCGCCCTTTTTTTNCAAGGTTGTGAACCGATCTAGAACTGGTTCATGGTGTTTGCTGCACCGCCTGCAAGCAGGGCTTTTTCGCCAAGGAAGTATTCCTTGTGATCGTCGCCAACGTTAGAGCCGGCAAGATCCTGGTGCTTAACTGACGCCAGTTCTTTACGGATTTCNTGTCGCTGTACGTCGCGNACATANGCCANCATGCCCAGATCGCCGAAGTAGCCTTCTGCTAACACGTCAGTCGACAATGCGGCGGTGTGGTAAGTNGGTAGCGTGATCAAGTGGTGGAATATGCCAGCTTCCCGCGCTGCATCGGCCTGGAAGGTGTTTACCAATTGATCCGCGGCGGCGGCCAGCTCTGTGCTGTCGATCGCTACATCCATNAGGCCCATTGGGTTTTCNGCGGGATCCGGATAGGCAGACACATCTTTGCCTGCGGCTTTCATTTCCTCGTANACCTGCTCACGGAATTTCAGTGTCCAGTTAAACGANGGAGAGTTGTTGTAAACCAATTTTGCTTCTGGTCGCACTTCGCGCACGGCATTCACCATGGCGGCGATTTGCTCAACATTGGGCTTTTCGGTTTCGATCCACAACAGATCAGCGCCATGTTCCAAGCTGGTAATGCAGTCCAGTACTACGCGGTCGAAGCCAGTATCGTCTTTAAACGCGTACAAGCCGTTGTCCAGGCGCTTCGGCTTCGCGAGCTCGCCATTGACGCGAATAGTGATGTCGCCATCTTTCAGATCCGCAACATCGTTGACCACTTCGGTATCGAGGAAGTCATTGTACTTGCTGCCAAGGTCACCAGGCTGCAGCGACACGGGCACCTTCTGGGTCAGGCCTGCGCCTAATGAGTCGGTGCGCGCAACGATGATGCCGTTATCGATGCCCAGCTCTAGGAATGCGTAGCGTACAGCGTTGATCTTTGAGACGAAGTCTTCGTGGGGCACTGTAACCTTGCCGGCCTGGTGTCCACACTGCTTGGCATCAGAAACTTGGTTTTCGATTTGGATGGCACAAGCACCGGCTTCGATCATGCGCTTGGCGAGCAGATAGGTAGCCTCTTCGTTACCGAAGCCCGCATCGATGTCAGCGATGATTGGCACCACGTGTGTTTCGTAGTTGTCGATCTGCTGAATGATGCCGTCCACATCACCGCCATTGGCTCTTGCTTCGTCCAGTTCGACAAAGATATGGCGCAGTTCCCGCGCATCGGCCTGCTTGAGGAAGGTATAGATCTCTTCGATCAGATCAGACACGGTAGTTTTTTCGTGCATGCTCTGGTCTGGCAATGGCCCAAACTGCGAGCGGAGTGCCGCGACCATCCAGCCTGACAGATAAATATAGCTGCGGTCAGTGGTTTGGCGGTGTTTCTTAACGCTCATCATGACCTGTTGCGCTACAAAGCCGTGCCAGCAACCCAGGGACTGGGTGTATTTACTGGAGTCTGCATCGTATGCGGCCATATCGCGGCGCATTATGTCGGCAGTGTATTGGGCAATTTCTAAACCGGTTTTGAAGCGGTTTTGTAAATCCATGCGTACTGCGTATTCGGCATTAATGGCGCTCCACTCTTGCTTAGCGCTAATGATTGAGCGTTTTTCTTCGATCAGGTCAAGATACGTTGACACGATGTTTTCCTCTCTGGTTTCGGCTGATAGATATCTGTTGAGCCCGCAGTGTGCTTACACCTAAGGCCAAAGCGTGCGCAAGTTAGCAGGCGGGGGAACTTATTAAAAAGGAATAATTCACAAGCAATATATTCCTTTCAATCAAGTTGTGAGGGTCCAAGAATATTTGCCCGATCGATCTCTAAAGAGTGAAATCAATGCTGCCGAGCGACCCGTATTCGGCCCGATAGTGCCCGGGTTTGCCGGGATGCAAGGCGCCGATAGATCCGGTCATCAGTAAATGATCCGTGTGCAGTGGATAGCCCATTCGCATCACCTCATTAAGCAGCCAGCTGAGGGCATGCCACTGGCCCTGCATAATGCTGCCAGCGCGCTCCGAATGCAGCATGTCGCTCTCTTGCAAGAAGCGGATTGCCTCCTGGTCTAAATCCGGGCGTNTAGTGGTGTCGTGCCATGGGGCGGCAATAGGGATGCCAGGGATGAAGGCATAGGTTGCCGAATTGCTGGCTATCAGGTCGACCGCATTAGGTCGCTGTTCAAGATTGGGTGCCGCTAACTCGATTACCGGCAGCACGCTTTGAACACTTGTGCCGACCTGTTCCTCGGTCTGCGGTGTTGTTATGTCGTGGCCGAGGCGAAAACCCAGTTCGGTCTCCAGCATCACCGGCCGGTCGGTAGGCACGGTACTTTGTGCAGTTCGTTCGCCACCGCCAAACAGCACGCCAATCACCGGTTGGTCTACACCCATCATCTGCTGTGCTGGGGGCGCTGTTAGCGCTGCCTTATAGCCAACTACGGAACCCCAATCGCCGGCTTCGCTTAATGCGTCGACAAACGCCTTTTGCAATGCGTAGGCGTCAGCAACAGTTGCCTCAGGGCAGTCGGCACTGAGATTGCGGTAGGGACGTTGGTCGCGCAGCCGTTGCATTTGTTCTGCTGCCCAGTCATCAGGGTCGGGTAGATTCGTCGAATTGTTCACACAGCCTCCAAAATTGTCGGGCGACAGAGTATAAAGGCAATCTTATCAAGCCCATCAATCCATGACTTTGGAGCACCGAGTGACCAGCAACCGCGCCGAGCGCCTTCTCAATGCATTGGATCTGAAGCAGATCGAGGAAAATCTCTATCTGGGTGAAAACGAACCGGAGAATGGTGAGAGAATTTTCGGCGGTCAGGTGCTTGCTCAAGCCAGTATGGCCGCCTATCGAACAATTACCGATTTAGATACCCACTCGATGCATGGGTATTTTTTGCGCCCTGGGAATCCCAGCAAACCGGTGCTCTACGAGGTTGAACGCATTCGCGACGGTCGATCTTTTTCCACTCGGCGGGTCGTTGCGATTCAGTCAGGCCAGGCCATCTTCAATATGGATATCTCCTTTCAAGCCGCAGAAATAGGGCTTGAGCACAGCCTGCCGATGCCCAATGTGCCTTTGCCCAACGAACTGCAAGAAGACCGCAAAGTTGCACAAAGGCTGGGTGGTGCTGAAGCGGATCCGCGTTTGAGCACAATACCGAAGCTCGAGCGACCTTTTGAACTGCGCTCGGTTTTTGAGCTTGGTACCCCGGCCTGGGCAGCAGCGCGGGCGTGGAATCCTGTATGGGTGCGTTTTATGGCGCCGGTGACAGAAGCGGTGGGGCCTTCACAGCCTATCTCTCGGTGTTTGCTGGCCTATGCGTCGGATATGGGATTGGTCTCCACAGGCTATTTGCCCCATCAGCACGAGATCGACCGGTCGCAACTGCAATTGGCAAGCCTTGATCACAGTCTGTGGATTCACCGGCCGGTGCCGATAGATCAATGGCTACTCTTTCATAAGCGCACTTCGATAGCTCAAGGCGCGCGGGCACTAGTCCATGCCGATTTTTTTTCCAGTGACGGAGAGCTGATTGCGTCAGCGACTCAGGAGGGCTTACTGCGGGCTAAAGAGTAGTTTTTTCATAACGCGTATCGGTTACGCGAAATGAGACTTGGTTAGCCCGCGCACGCAATAGATCAGCGTATTGATCATCGTTTAAAGGGATATGGGTGGCATCTGTAATGGTTTGATTCCAGGTTGGGTCAACGCTATGCCAACTTCCCTCAGCGTGGACTTCGTTCCATGCATGAAACCGAAAACCGGGTGCGCCGGAAGCATCGTACGCTAACCCATAAATTGTGCGGGCGGGTAGGCCGGCACTCCGCGCCAGCGTTGTATAAAGATCTGCGAAATCAGTGCACTCGCCGCGACGCTCCGCCAGTGCGGTAAGTACCGTATCCGCGTGCTGCTGTTCGGTATAGCTTAACTGGCTGTGGGTAAAAGCAACCAAGCGCTGGGCATCAGCAAGGTCGTCACCGGATAGTGCAAANCGNTGCAGCAACTTGCGTATCTTCGGATGCTGAATCGGAAAGTCGATGTGTTCGGCAAGATAAGTTTCGGGCATCGGGTTGGTGCTGCTTGCTGACAGGGTGCCGGGTCGCCCGACTATGGTGTTGGGCAGCGCGCTGTCGCCAACGACTTGCAGTTTGAGTTCCGCCAACTGTTGACGTTNGACCAATGCTATATCCANCGCGAATTTTTGTGTCGTACCCAGCGCCANGGCNGTNGGTANAACGGCCGGAATGGCCTCGTCGCGCGAACTCAGTGTCACATCATAGCGCCCTGCCATAGTGAGCTTGGTCGCCAGATAGTCCCGATCCAGCCGGGTCTGGGTTGCCGATGCTGCATGCGCACCGGTCAGGTCATAGCCGTGCTCATCACGCCCCAACAATCGATGCTGNCGCCGGCTGATCTGGAGTTTTTCGAAATCNANATAGGGTGCACTTAAAGTGCTGCCGAGTTGTGGTTCGGAATGCAGCCACGATTCAACCGCATACATTTCCTCGAGCTGTAAGGAGCCTTTGAAGCGGGTGTGGCTAACACTACTGTTGCGCATGATCGTGGCGGTATAGATGGAATCCTCGCTGCCTTGATCAGGCTCTAAGGATACCGCGCTGTATTGTTCACCGATGCGCTGGCTGTATGCCGCGCGCCGCAGTTGCCAAGGTGTTGTGGATGCAAAATGCAGTTGTTGATTAATGACTACCGCTGGAGCATCCGGCGGGTGGTAGTTAATTTCGGTGGTGAGTGCGAAGTCGTGCACAGTGTTGCGCATATAGCCAATGTGTTGACCGTTTTGCTCAATCCGATACCAGCTTTCGCCGTCGCTGTGATGGGCGATATTTGGTGACGGCGCACCGGTCTCAGGCAGCAGCATGTAGCCGCCCACCAAGGCTAATATTAGTAGCGGCCAGAAAACTCGGCGCACTAGGCTCCTACCTTATGATTTGAATGAACTATGTGGCGCATGGTAGGCCAGAGAACGCGGCTAAGATAGGTCTTGGGCTTTTCCAAAGCCGCTGTGTCAGGCAAGATGCACTAGTCGGCAGTACGTCGATATCTTTAATGCAAATCACCAATAAGACAGCTTAATGGACAGCCCCCCCACCGATTTTATTCGCCAGCGTATTCAGTCTGATATTGCCGAGCAGCGCCTTGCTCAAGGTGTCATAACGCGATTTCCACCAGAGCCGAATGGCTATCTGCACATTGGCCACGCGAAGAGCATATGTTTGAACTTCGGGGTGGCAGAGCAATTTGGCGGCAAGACGTTTTTACGTTTCGACGACACCAATCCGCTGAAAGAAAGTGATGAGTATGTTGAAGCGATCAAGGCGGACGTGTCTTGGCTTGGATTCGCCTGGACTGAGGTCACTCATGCCTCGGACTACTTTGAGCAAATCTACGGCTATGCTGTGGACTTGATCAAAGCCGGTAAGGCCTTTGTGTGTTCGTTAGATGCTGAAGCCATGCGACTTACCCGTGGCACGCTTACTGAACCCGGACAAGACAGTCCACACCGGCAGCGCAGCATAGAGGAAAACCTCGACCTGTTTCAGCGCATGCGCGCGGGTGAATTCGCCGAGGGCGAACACGTGCTGCGGCTGAAGATCGATATGGCCTCGCCGAATATTAATTTGCGCGACCCGGTGATTTACCGTATCCGCTACGCTACCCATCAGCGCACGGGCGATGACTGGTGCATTTATCCGATGTATGACTTCACGCACTGTATTTGTGATGCGTTGGAGTCTATTTCCCATTCGCTGTGCACTCTGGAGTTCGAAGACCATCGGCCGCTTTACGATTGGGTACTCGACAATATCAACCTGGACTATCACCCGCCGCAGATAGAATTTTCGCGCCTTGGTTTGGAATACACGGTAATGAGCAAACGAATTCTAAATCGTTTGGTGACTGACGATTTGGTCGACGGTTGGGATGACCCGCGAATGCCGACGGTCGCTGGGTTGCGCCGCCGCGGCGTAACGCCCGCGGCCATTCGTGACTTTTGCGCGCGCATTGGCGTGACCAAACAAGACAACACGGTAGAGATGAATTTACTCGAATTCTGTGTGCGCAAGGATATGGAGAGTACGGCGCCCCGTGGTATGGGGGTGCTCGAACCGTTAAAGGTGGTAATAACGAACTTTGCCGAACCCCAACCTATTGAATTAAGTGGTCCGTGGCACGCGCAGAATGAGGCGCTCGGTCAGCGTACACTGCCATTCGGTAGGGAATTATTTATCGAGCGTTCCGACTTCGAGTTAGAACCACCGAAGAAGTACAAACGTCTGTCGCCCGGCGAAATGGTGCGTTTACGCTATGCGTTCATTATTCGCTGTGATGAGGTGATTTATGACGCTAGCGGCGAGATCGCACAGTTAAACTGCACCTACTTCGAGGATTCGCGTAGCGGTCAAGACACTTCAGGACTAAAACCCAAGGGTGTGATTCATTGGGTAGACGCCGAGGCCGGGGTGCCGGTGCAGGTGCGCGATTATCAGCGCCTGTTCAGAGTACCTAATCCCAGCAGTGATACTTTGCTCGAAGACATTAACCCAGAATCTGTGGTGCTCCTCGACGCGGTGGTCGAACCCGCAATCATGGCCAGTGACAGCGAGCGGTTTCAGTTCGAGCGACAGGGCTATTTCTGTAAAGACTCGGAACAGGCTAACGTCTTTAATAAGACGGTAAGTTTGCGCGAAGGGTTCTGAGTAACGCTGATGCCTGAGTCGTCCTCAATAACGGTAATGGAAGTCAGTCCGCGTGACGGGCTGCAGAACGAGGACACGCTGCTTACTACTGAGCAGAAACTGCAGCTAATTGACCATGCCCTAGATGCAGGGTGCAAGCGCATTGAAGTGACGAGCTTCGTGCACCCCAAACGCGTACCGCAAATGGCCGATGCCGAAGCGGTCTGCGCGGGTTTACCCGAGCGTGCTGATGTGCGCTACACCGGGCTCATCCTAAACGACCGCGGTTATCAGCGATTGCGCGATACAAAGCTGCATGAGGCCGGCCTTGTGGTCCCCGCTACCGATACCTTTGGTGAGAACAATCAGGGTTTGTCGGTAGCCCAGGGGTTGAGCATGGCGGCAGAAATTATCGCGGACGGCAGACACAGCGGCTTCCCGGTGCAGGTCACCATTGCCGTAGCCTTTGGCTGCCCTTTTGAAGGGGAGGTGCCGCTTGCGCGTATACAAAGTATGGCAGAGACATTAGCGGCAGCGGGGCCGGTAGAGATCGCGCTCGCCGATACCATTGGTGTGGGCGTGCCTATGCAGGTGGGGCAGGCGTTTTCAGCCCTTAAACAACAGCTGGGCGAGATGCCGTTGCGCGCGCACTTTCATGACACCCGCAATACCGGCATTGCCAATGCTTATGCCGCTCTGACTGCTGGAGTGAGTGTATTAGACGCCAGTATTGGCGGAATAGGCGGTTGCCCATTCGCGCCTAATGCCAGTGGCAACATTGCCACCGAAGATCTGCTGTACATGCTTAACCGCGGTGCTATCGAGCACGGCATAGATATGCAGCGGCTTATCCATGGGGCGGCCTGGTTGGAAACGGTGTTGGGCAAGCCGGTACCGTCCATGCTGCTGAAAGCCGGTGGATTTCCAGACTAACCCCAAGCACCGCTCCCGGAAATACAGCGCTCGCGTAGCTTGGGGCGAAGATCGACAACATTGCCAAAATTACAGTGGCGCGCCGCAACATGGGCAATTAAGGTTCGACCCGGGGATACAGCAATTTCTAGCCGCTATAGAGAGTAAGAAGACATCATGAGTGAAGCGAGTCTCAACGATCGCCAATTTTTTGGCCATCCCATTGGTCTGCGAACGTTATTTTTAACCGAAATGTGGGAACGCATGTCCTATTACGGGATGCGCGCGCTGTTGGTGTTGTACATGACAGGCGCCGTCACTGGGTTTAATCCCGGGCTTGGTTGGAGCCAGTTGGATGCCCAGGCAATTTACGGCGTCTACGTCGGGCTAGTGTACTTTATGGTGGTGCCTGGGGGCTGGTTGGCCGATAACATCCTGGGTCATCAGCGGGCAGTCTTATACGGTGCAATTATTATCGCCTTGGGCCACCTTACCCTGGCGGTGCCGTTAAGCCAGACGTTTTTTCTGGGGCTGGCTTTGGTGGTACTTGGTACCGGTCTGCTCAAGGGCAACATTTCCACCATTGTCGGCAAACTCTACCCGGATGATGATCCGCGCCGGGATTCCGGCTTCACCATCTTTTATATGTCGATAAATATTGGCTCGACTATTGGCTATGGCATTTGTGGCTACTTAGGCGAAAAAATAGGCTGGCATTGGGGCTTTGGTGCCGCCGGTATCGGTATGTTGTTTGGGGTCTACCAGTATGTGCGTTATCAGGGGTTATTGGGTGATGCAGGCGCGCAGCCCAATCCCATGTCTGATGAGGCTCGGGGACGATTAGTCCGCTATACGCAAATCGCATTGACACTGATGATCGTTGGCATTGCATTGAGCCTAATGGGTTTTGTCGACATTAATCCGCGTATTTTCGCCGAGAATTTTGCTTACTTCCTGACCGTTGTTGCGGGCCTGTACTTTATCTTTTTGTATTTCTTTGCCGGTTTGGACGCGGCCGAGCGTAAAAACATTACCTTGCTGTTTCTATTGTTTATCGCTGCCGCGGCCTTTTGGTCCGGGTTCGACCANTCTGGCGGGTCGTTGAACATTTTTGCCCGGGATTACACCGATCTGGTGGTTTCTGGCTTCGAAGTTCCAGTGTCGTGGATTCAATTTGTTAATCCNATATTTGTGGTTATTTTTGCTCCGATGTTCGCCGCCGTTTGGGCGCACTTGGCTCGGCGCAATCTTGATCCTTCATTGCCCGTCAAGTTCGCCATTGGCCTTATCTTTATGGCCATCAGCTTCATGATCATGTTGGCGGCGGTTGCGCTGGCAATGGAAACCGCGCCTATTGGTATGCGCTGGTTGCTGCTCACGTATCTATTGCAGACTTGGGGCGAACTGACCTTATCGCCCATCGGCTTATCNGCGTTTTCCCGTTATGCACCGAAACGCTATGTGGGACAGATGTTCGGCCTATGGTTNCTGGCTTCGGCTATCGGCGGCGTGTTGGCCGGGCTCTTGGGCGGTGAGGCTATGGATGAAGGTCTCGCCAGTATGTCGCCCGTATTTACCTTTATGATCGAGTACTACCTCGCCATTGCCGTGGGCGTACTGATTGCAGCGTGGCTGCTGCGCCGCAAATCTGCCGGTTAGCTGCTCAGTCGCTGCGAAAAAAACTGGCAACTGTAACGGTCTATCCAACTGTCCAGTTGCCAGTTCTCTATGAAAGCACCATGGCCGCCTTGATCAATGAGATCCACAGTGACGCTGGCGGGCAGCTGCTTATAGAAATGCGCGGGGATAATCGGATCGTCCGCAGCTGCAACAATATGTGCGCTCACACCGGCTAAAGCTGAGCCACTCAGATCGTAGGCGGCGCAATAGCTTTCTGTATCGTCAAATTCAGAATGATACTTAATAAAATAGTCGGTAAGCGCGGCAACGCTGGACAGACTCATTGCTGGGCTAAAGTCGTACAGGGCCGGGAAATGCCGCTGTTTCTCGCGAAATAATTTACGCCACTTAGTAACAAAGTAATTTCGATAAATGACGCTGGATTCGATCTGGCGCATGGTTTCGTAGGGATTGATCGCGGGGCAAATAGCCAGAGTGGTTAACTCAGGAATTGCCCGGGCCAAGCGCAGTGCAAAATTACCGCCCAGTGAATAGCCAATCAGACCGCAGGGCCGCGCCCCCCCTTCTTTCATTAGGTGCCGGGCCAATTCGATGACCTCGTCAATCANCGCCGAATGGAACAATCCACTGTTCAAATGTGTGGTGTCGCCGTGATCGCGAAGGTTGATACGCNCGATNTTGAAACCCTGTTGCCATAGCTGGTGCGCGGCTGACAGCACATAAGATGATCGCGAGTTTCCCAGCCAACCGGGAATAATCAGAATCAGTGGTGCTTGGGGATTCTGGGGTTGGGCGTTGCGATGCACGACCAGACGTACCCCCGCGACTTCAATGATTTCTTCAGTGGTGGTCGTTAAGAAGGCCTTGATGGGTTTTGGCACTACGATCTTGCGCGCGACGCTGGAAAAAATGGTTTGTAAATGCGGGTTTGCAAGGCCCAGCGGTGGTGAGAACGGTGAGTCGAAGATCATGGAATGCTCAGGTCTCAGTTGCTTATAGAGTCGGTTGAAAAAATACGGCGCCCGCTAAACCCGAGTTTATTCAGTTCAGTNATGACGCTTTGGCTGCCCGCCAAGTGGGCAGAGCCCACCAGCACAAAGTAGCTGCCCGAGCCGCGCAGCATGTTGGCGATACGCTGTGCCATGCGGGTATTACGCTGGTCTAGTAGCTGGTAAAGAAAATCTTTGGCGGCCGCGGAATCACCCGTTTGCTCGCGGATGAGTGTCGCCACTTCGCCATCGTCGCCGTGAGCCCAGGCGCTCAGCATNGCATCGGTTTGCTCTGCGATGCTGTCAAAGTCCTCTAAAGTCTCACGTAACAGAGCTGTTTGCATGTCCAGTGGCTGGTTCAATAACAGCTTCAATTGCCCTTCAACGCTCTCAAGTTCCAAGATTTTCTGCGGCTCGATGCGGGCGCTAAAGTGTGACTCAATACCTAGGGCAGGGTCATAGCCCATGGCGCTGATTGCTGCCACCGCCAGCTGTTGTGAGATCAGGGCGGGCTTAAAACCCTGCATTTGTTCTAAAGGCAGGCCGTAAGTTTGCGCTTGCTTAGCGAGCTTTGCGTAGGTCTGTGGTAACAGCAGTGCGCGCAAACTGCCCTGAGGCAGCAGTGCGTAGCTCAGCATCATNTGCTGCAGTTGTGCCGGCTCAANTTGTTCTACTGCGGCNTCAACAACCAGAGTGTCAGNGGCAGCAAAGGCCTCCTCATATTGGCGCGGCAATGGGAAAAACCCCTCTTTGAGCACGTGCACGGTGCCTGCCAGATAGACGTTGGCATCGCCCCGAGTGAAGTGCCATAGGAACAGAGGATGGCGATTGGACTCCGGTTTAAGGTCAACCGCGCGGCCGATCNGNTCGCCATCCATGCTGACGATTTCACAATAGCCGGTGCGGCGGCCCTTTGCCTGCTCGCACTGTTGCTTGGCAGCGATAGCGGCGACCACACGGTTGGGTTGATTGCTGCTGCGAAAAATCTCAGTCGGGGCGCTGCTCAGTTGCGCTTCGCTGGAATGTTGCGCGGCAGTGGCGGGCAGGGCGAAAGCCAGTAGTGCCAGCAATCGCATAGTGTGGAATATCATTCTGTCAGACCCATATCTTCGGGCGTTTCACCCAGTG
Organism: Gammaproteobacteria bacterium; assembly: GCA_002690405.1. Taxonomy (GTDB): domain Bacteria; phylum Pseudomonadota; class Gammaproteobacteria; order Pseudomonadales; family Azotimanducaceae; genus UBA4421. Next base: position 47,463 of record NZEI01000032.1, on the reverse strand, counting down.
CCTCTACNGCAGNCATGATGCGGCCTGCCACGTCNGCCAACTGGGCGGTGTCGGTACCGCGAATGACCAATATGGTGCCGTAGCGNTCATCACGGAAAAATGGGTAACTGCCGATATCGACTTCAGCAAACTCGTCCTGCAAAGCACTNAGCGCATCTGCAATCTGACTCTCGCCGGTATAGGCGCGTACGGAATGGCTGTGTACGACAGGGCCGCTGCGCAACTGGCCATCGAGGCTCGACAACATGGCCTGCATAATCATTGGAATACCTGCCATGACATAAACGTTGTCCATGGCAAAACCCTGGGGACCGCCGGTAGGGTTGTCGATGAGTACAGCACCCTCAGGCACCCGAGCCATACGCAAGCGCGAAGCCATTACATCGTCTGGTGCNGGCCGACTGCTAATGCGCGCNGCGATGTCAGGGTCCTCAATAAGTTCCACACCGAAGGCTTTGGCGATGCATTCGGCAGTAATATCGTCGTGGGTTGGGCCAATACCACCGGTGGTGAATATATAGTCGTAGGCTGGGCGCACCTCGTTAACTGTGTCGATAATAATATCTTCAACGTCGGGTATGACACGGCAATGCTTAACCTGAATCCCCCAGCCACCTAGGGTTTTCGCCAGATGGCTGACATTGACGTCTTGGGTGCGCCCTGAAAGTATTTCGTTNCCGATGATTAAGATGCAGGCGGTTACGGCGTCAGTCATAGNTTGTCTCTTGATTATTTGTTTTTGAATTGGGGTTTTTCTTTCGCGGCAAATGCCCGTCGACCCTCTTTATAGTCGTCGCTGTCGAAGCAGGCGTCGACCATCTTGCGTACTTCATCAACCTCGTCGATGCGGCTACCGCGCTCCCAAGTATTNACGGCGGCCTTAGCTGCTCGCACTGTCATTGGCGCATTGCCCGCCACGCGTTGGGTGTATTCAATGCATTGCGCCTCAATGGCGTCGCGNTCTGCAATAAAGTTAATAATGCCCATCTCTTTGGCTTCTTCAGCGGGCATGAAGCGTGCGGAAAACATGATGTCTTTGGCTCGGCTTGGACCCACCAAGCGCGCGAGCTTCGCCAACCCTTCGTACTCATAGCCTAGGCCCAGTTTCGCTGCGGGAATCCCAAAACTGGAATCCGGAGTCGCAAAGCGGATATCTGCTGACAACGCGGTGGCCAGACCGCCGCCAATGCAATAGCCCTCGATAAGCGCGATTAGAGGCTTGTCGAGTTTGCCCAGCCAATGGGTTGCGCGGCCGGCAATTTCCCCGTAGCTGCGGCGTTGCTCGGCGTTTGCGCGTTTTTCGCCGAATTCAGAAATGTCAGCGCCAGATACAAAGGCTTTGCCGCCCGCGCCGCGCATTACTACAGCCCGCACAGCCTCGTCGTTTTGAAAATGCTCAAGGATGTCGCCTATGGCCTGCCACATCTCCAGCGACAGCGCGTTATGGCGAGCCGGATTATTAAACGTCATCCAGCCAATCCCATGTTCGTCCACATGTGCAAGCATGCGTTCGGTAGCCAATTGTAGAATCATGGATATGTTCTCCGTCGGTACAGGCCCAAGCGGGCAGTGGCAGGTTGATGATATTTGGTTTCGCGGCCCGCCGCCTTATACTCAGGTGAAAAATATGCTTTTTCTTCGCACGGGCGATGCCAAAGCACTGGAAAAGGTTGGTTCTAACGCGCCTATCCATAATGGAGCTGCAGAGCTAATAGTCGGCAGTAAAAAGGGGGGAGTATGGATTTTGCTTTAACAGATGATCAGGAGTTGATTCGTAGCGCCGTAGCCAAGGTATGTGCGGATTACCCTGACGAATACTGGGCAGAAAAAGATCAGAACCACGATTTTCCGTGGGATTTTTATCACGCTATGGCGAATGCGGGTTGGATTGGTACAGCCATTCCCGAGGCCTATGGCGGCAGTGGTATGGGAATTACTGAGGCCAGTATAGTGCTGGAAGAGGTTGCGGCCAGCGGTGCAGCTATGAATGGCGCAACCCCATTGCACCTTTCTATGTTTGGCATGGAGCCAGTAGTGAAGTACGGCTCGGAGGAAATGAAACAAACCTATTTACCCCGCGTTGCTGCAGGCGAACTGCACGTGGCTTTCGGGGTCACTGAGCCAGATGCGGGTACCGATACCACCTCCATTACGACCGCAGCACGGCGCGAGGGTGACGAGTACATCGTNAAGGGACGCAAAGTTTGGACCACCAAGGCGCTGCAATCCGAGCGGGTATTACTCCTCGTACGAACCACGCCCAAGGACAAAGTGGCCCGCCGCACCGATGGTATGACCCTATTGCTGGCGGAACTGCAGCGGGATGAGGTGAGTATTTCGCCCATCGACAAGGTGGGTCGTAATGCAGTGGCGACCTGTGAGGTGGTCTATGACAACCTGCCGGTTAAGGTCACCGATCGAGTGGGCGAAGAGGGTAAGGGCTTCAGCTATCTGATTTCTGGACTCAATGCTGAGCGCATTCTCATTGCCGCGGAGGCATTGGGCATTGGCAAGGCGGCGCTGCGTAGGGCCGTAAACTACGCCAACGAACGGGTTGTATTTGGTCGGCCAATTGGCAAAAACCAGGGTGTCGCCTTTCCTCTGGCGGAAGCCAAGATGCGCTTGGATGCGGCNGAGCTGATGATTCGCAAGGCGTCATGGATGCTCGACAATGACATGCCCTGTGGCGCAGAGGCGAATATGGCGAAGTGGTTGGCAGCAGATGCTGGATTTTTGGCGGCGGATCAGGCGGTACAAACNCACGGTGGTTTTGGCTATGCCCGGGAATACCATGTGGAGCGCTATTGGCGCGAGGCGCGACTAATGAAGATTGCGCCAATTTCCCAGGAAATGATCCAGAATTTTGTCAGCGAGCACGTGTTGGATTTGCCCCGCTCCTATTGAATTTATAGGTATTTGGCAGACAAGCACGAGCTTGTCGCTCGAATNCTACCGTTGGTCACAACACCAATGCGTATTGGTTTAGGCGTAGGCAGACTCGCCTCAATCTAAATCAAAAAAATAGACGCCTCGGCGCTCTATGTAGGTGTGTTGTGCCAGCTTTGTCAGCTCAAGTTATTCCCGAAAGCGAATCGTCNGTAGACGAAAATTTGCCCAGCGAGTCTTTGCGTATGCAAACCGCGTTGCGTGCGTTAGCCACGGCCATAGAGTCCACCCGTCGCTATTTTTCAGTACCCTGGGCGTCCGAGGCGGATTGGGTGGCCCAAGCCGAACTCGCCGAACATTGGGCTAATGCAGCAAGTTGTCTGGCGGGGGTAGGCGAGAGGGCNCTGGCTCGCAAGTGTCTGCGCAACGTGCAGTGCTGGCAGCAGCTCAATCCGTACCTCGTCTCGACTGATAGTGCTAATGGCATTGCTGTGGAGGCCTAGAGCAGCTTCGTTAACGATCAGCCACCTATCTCATCAGCCACCTATCTCATGGCTGTTTAGACAATACGCTTGCCACGCGTTTTTGTAGGTAGGGAACAATATCCTGTTCCACCACTGGGTTGCGCTTTAACCATTGAGTATTACGCGGGCTTGGATGGGGTAGAGGTAGNATCTCTGGCACATNTTGCCGCCACTGTTTGACGACGTTNGCCAGCGTGGCGGTTTTCGGCGGCTGTAGATGCCAGTCGATGGCGTAGCGCCCGACCAGGATCGTCATTTGCAGTTGCTGTAAGTGGCCGAGCAATTGGCTGCGCCAGCGCGTTGCGCATTCCGGCCGTGGCGGAAGATCGCCGCCCCGCCCCTTGCCGGGATAACAAAAGCCCATAGGTACCAGCGCGATTTCTTGTGCGTTATAAAAAACGTCTCTATCGACTCCCAACCAGGCTCTTAAGCGATCGCCGCTAGGGTCGTTAAAGGGTATNCCGGTACGATGTACNGCAGTGCCTGGTGCTTGGCCGACAATNAGTATTTTNGCCGNTGGATGGGCCTGTAAAACCGGACGCGGCCCNAGGGGTAAATGCTTGGCACAGAGAGTACATGCGCGGATTTCTGACTGCAGACGCGTGAATGCAGCGTGGGCTGTGGTCGCCATAATAGAGGTCGCGTTAAAGCCCGTAGAGTTCGGCGCGGTCCAGCAAATTTTGCACCAGTCGAATACTCGCTGCGTCTACCATGACACCGTCAACGGATATCGCACCCTGGCCTTCGGCAACAGCGNTCTCAAACGCGCTTTTCTGTTGTCGNGCGGCCAGCACAGCCNCGCTGCTGGGTGCAAAGGTGGTTTGGAGAATTTCAGTTTGGCTTGGNTGAATCGCCCATTTGCCGAACATGCCGAGGGTCGCGCCATNAGTNGCTTCGGTTTGCAAGGTCTCTAAATCGTTAAAAATAGCGTACGGCCCATCTATTGGATCCAGGCCGTGGGCATGACAGGCGGTAATAAGTTTGTNGCGGGGGTAATGCCAAATATCTGGCGGATAGTCGCCACTGCTACCGATCGCGTCCAAGCGCATATGTTGGCTGGCTGAGTAGTCGCCCATACCGAAAATCAATGACTCTAGGCGATCAGATGCGGCCGCAATGTCTTCGACATTGATCAGCCCAGAGACATCCTCAATTAAACCTTCTATGCCAACGCGGTTAGCGAGTCCGAGTTTTTGTTCCAATTGGTCCAGTAGCAGATGCAGAAAATGCACGTCGGCGACCTGATTGGTTTTCGCCAATACTAGAGTGCTGATTTTATTGCCCGCTTGGGTCAGCAGATGGATTACATCATCGTGACACCACGGTGTATTGGTGCCATTGATGCGCACAGATATCACTTTTGCCTGCCACTGCAGGTTGTTTAAGGCATCTATAACGAACTCGCGGGCCTGCGCCTTGGCATTGGGCGCGACCGCGTCCTCCAAATCCAGAACAATGCCGTCCACAGCCAAATCCGCCGCTTTGGCGAGCATTTTTTCCGAACTGCCGGGCACAGAAAGTTGGCAGCGCCGTGGGCGTAGTGGCTGGGGTCGTGGTGTTGGTCGTTGCAACATAGTAATCAGCCTAAGAAGTTTGCTGCGCGCGGATAAACTCAGTAACAGCATCATTGAAGCCGGCGCTGGCTTCCATATTAACACCATGGCCGGCCTGCAATTTGACCACCTCAAGGTTCGCCATGTGCTCGATCGCCCATTGTGCCAGCGGTGCAAAGCGTCGTTCCTTTTCGCCCCAGCACATAAGTGCCGGACGAGAGTTGCTGCCGGCAACGTCGAGTATATCGGTATAGGGCATGGTGCCAAGGTAGGTGTTGGCAACGCCGGTAGGTGACAGCAGTGCCGCATCGGCCAGCAACGCCTCGTAGACAGGTTTGGGCAACGTGTAGGCGNGCTTAGGGTGCACAGGAATTTTTGCTATAGCAGCGGCNCCGCCAGCGCGAATTTTATCTGCGCCGCGTTGGATGTTGTCCTGCCACCCTTCGATTTTGGTGGAGTCGGTAAAGGCNGAGGTGGANTTGGTGAAAATATGCCCAATAACGCGGNTCGCGTGGGTNTGGGCGTAGTTCAGTGTGAGACTGGCGCCGATGGAATAACCGCAAACAAACCAACGTTCTGCGCCCACTGTGGNGCGGATAAATTCGAACTGATCGGCATAGCTTGTGGGTCGATAGAGATCGAGATCTGTAGGNGCGGGGGACTGGCCATGNCCCCAAAGATCGACAGTGACGGGTTGGCACACCTTGCTTAACGCGGCTAAATTGAGTATCCATTGGGCACTTGAGGATAAAAAGCCGTGCACTAACAGCAGGTAGGGGCCTTGACCCGGGTGNACGGTATAGCTCAATCGAGGAATAGGGGTCAGATTTGCTTCGTTGCTGCCGGGACGGCTCATAGGCTTACCGTAGGTTGCGCAAAAAAAGGGGATGGTAGCACGGCCGCAAGAATCGGCACGGTGCTGAAGGAGACAAACTATGTACGATCTATTGATTAAGGACGGTACTGTTGTAGATGGTTCCGGATCTGCGGGCTACCGCGCGGACGTCGCGGTGCAAGACGGCAAAATAGCCGCAATNGGGCGCCTCAACAGCAAAGCTCGGCAAACGATTGATGCCGAAGGGCATGTGGTCAGTCCGGGATTTGTCGACGGCCATACCCACATGGACGCTCAGGTGTTCTGGGATCCCCTAGGTTCATGCTCCTGTTACCACGGTGTTACCAGCGTGGTAATGGGCAACTGCGGATTTACATTNGCNCCCTGCAAACAAGANGACGCGGACTTGGTATTCCGTAACCTTGAGCGNGCAGAAGATCTGTCCCGNGATGCCATGCTGGAAGGTATTGATTGGACCTGGGAGACCTTCCCGCAGTTTTTGGATGCCGTAGACGCATTACCCAAGGGCATCAATTATGCCGGTTATATTGGCCATTCGGCGTTACGCACCTATGTTATGGGTGAGCGGGCCTTTGCCGAAGCGGCATCAGAGGACGATACCCGGCGCATGCAGGCGGTGGTGAAAGAGGCCATGCAGGCAGGCGCNATTGGTTTTTCAACGTCCCGTACCTTTAACCACATNACCGCAGACGACCGGCCTGTNGCCAGCCGGTTGGCCGAATGGGACGAAGTGCGCGCCATCGTTAATGCCGTNGGCGAAACCGGTAAAGGCATATTTGAAATTGCCGGTGAGGCACCGGGGCGCGACCCAGAACGCATTAGAGAATATTGCGACCGCTTGCGGGATTTGGCCGTGGAGTCTGGNGTNATTCAGANCTGGGGCATGTTNAGCGTGCGTGCNGCGCCNGATCTGTGGCGGCCGTATTTTGATCTTTTGGATGAGACCGCAGCGGCCGGTGGGCGCATGTTTGCGCAGGTGCATAGCCGCGCGTTGTCGAGCTTGTTGTCCTTTGAAAGCTACACACCGTTCGATAACTGGGAATNTTGGTCAGAGATCAGACANCTGCCNNTGGCAGAGCAGGCTGCAAAACTGCGCGACCCGGCGATAAAAGCCAAGTTGGTGGAGATCGCCAGTCGTGAGTACACCGGACCGCGAGTNGTCGGAGCCGAAGCCAGACCACCCCACTGGGATCATGTATATCCCATGTCCGACATGGCGTTTGATATCCCGTCCATGGGCGAACTGGCACGCCAGCAGGGCGTCAACCCGGTTGAACTGATGATCGATATGGCGCTNGAGCGTGACTTTAAGATGTTCTTCCGCCAGCCGCTGGCGAATGAAAATCAGGATCATGTGTTGGAAATGATGAAGCATCCACGGTCCGTGGTGACGTTCTCAGATTCTGGAGCCCACGTGGCACAGATTATGGATTCGTCGTTACAAACCCACTTGCTCAGCTACTGGGTGCGCGAAAAACAGGCGCTGAGTCTGGAAGCNGCGGTGCGGCAAATCACCTACGACACCGCCACNTTGTGGGGGCTACACGACCGCGGACTGGTGCGTCAGGGTATGACCGCNGATTTNCTGGTCTTTGATCCGGAAACCATAGGCGCGCGATTGCCCGAAGTGGTCTACGACCTGCCCGCGGGCGCTCGACGGCTTAAGCAAACAGCGGACGGATTGAAGCATTCAATCGTTGCCGGCGAGGTAGTGTTGACCAACAATGAGCATACGGGAGCGGTACCAGGGCGTTTATTACGCAGCTGACGCTTGCGCGGCAAAGTGCCCTAGGGCAACATGCGCACCACGCACCCGTAGTTCAACTGGATAGAATACTTGGCTTCGAACCAAGGGGTTGCAGGTTCGAGTCCTGCCGGGTGCGCCATTCCTCATAGCTAGTCCAAATAAAGCTAATACTTTTAGTTACCCCCGGTTCAGAAGTTTCTGCTAAGAAGTTCAAGACAGCGCCATGCTCTGCAAGGCATTTTTTGGAACGGCTATCTGTGATAGAACATTCGCATCATGAGTTACTGACCGAAATTTGGTTGTCAGGATGACCACAGGACAATAGGGGAGCTGGGGCATGTCGCAATATGATTTGGTGATTCGATCGGGTTCTGTTATCGACGGCACTGGTCGACCAGCCATGACGGCTGATGTCGCCGTAAAAGACGGAATCATTGTTGAGGTGGGCAAGCTCACCGGTCGTGGTGCCCAAGAAGTGAGTGCAGACGGTGCCCTAGTGACTCCCGGGTTTGTTGACATCCATACCCACTACGACGGACAAGCAACCTGGTCAAATCGTATGTCGCCCTCCAGTCACCACGGCGTGACTTCAGTGGTCATGGGTAACTGCGGGGTGGGTTTCGCGCCGGTACGAGCTACCGACCACGATCTCCTTATTGAACTGATGGAGGGGGTTGAGGATATTCCTGGTGTCGCCCTTAGCGAGGGTCTCAGCTGGGAGTGGGAATCGTTTCCTGATTACCTCGACTACTTGTCCAAGCGGCATTTTGATATGGACATCTGTGCCCAGCTACCCCACGCCGCGCTGCGAGTCTATGTTATGGGGCAGCGGGGTGCGGATCGCGAGCCGGCAACGGCTGAGGACGTTGCTGAAATGCGCCGCTTGACTGAGCAAGCGATGCGCGCTGGTGCGATGGGTTTTACCAGTTCTCGAACACTAAATCATCGCAGCTCTAGGGGCGCGCCAACGCCAACCTTGCAGGCGGAATATGATGAATTGGTTGGCATGGCCACGGCCCTACAACGTGCGGGTTATGGCGTGATGGAGATGATTTCGGACTTCGATGATTTGGACACGGAGTTTGATTTACTGAAATCGATGGTAAAAGCTGCCGATAGACCTATGTCGATTTCGCTGGCGCAGGGCATCAGTGATCATGGCTGGCGCAAGGTGTTGAAAAAAATCGAAGGCGCCAGCGATGCAGGTTACGAAATGCGCGGGCAGGTGGCTCCTCGTCCAATAGGGATCTTACTGGGTTTGACCACAACCTTATCGCCGTTCACCACGCGCCCTTCTTTTACCGAGGTTGCGGGCTTGGGACTTGCGGAGCGTATCGCCTCATTGCGCGACCCCGGGCGCAAGGCACGCATCTTGGCCGAACCGACGGGGCACGGATTCCAGCGTTTGTTCCGACTGATGGATGAGGGCCGAAAGATTTGGCTGATGACTGATCCACCTAACTACGAGCCAGACCCCGAGGATTCATTGCACGCTCAAGCTACGGCTCGCGGAATAGATCCCTGGTCCTACATATATGACACGCTGCTGCAGAATGGTGGAAAGGCTTTGCTTTATACGCCATTTGCCAACTACGCCGAGAATAACCTCGACTGTTGTCGCGACATGATCCTGCATAAAGATACTGTGATGGGCTTGGGTGATGGTGGCGCCCATGTCGGCACCATCTGCGATGCGAGCTTTATCACATCATTGCTTACGCATTGGGGTCGAGATCGTAGCCGAGGCGAGGGTATTGATCTGCCGACGCTTATCAAGTGTCAGGCCAGAGATACTGCACGGGCTGTGGATCTGATCGACCGAGGTACCCTTGAGCCGGGCATGCGTGCTGATTTGAACATTATCGACTTCGATAACTTGAATGTACGCTTGCCAGAAATGATTAACGATTTGCCAGCAGGCGGCGCGCGACTCCAGCAGCGCGCTGACGGTTATCTAATGACCATGGTGAATGGACAGCCGACGTACATAGATGGCGAAGCGACTGACTCTCTGCCAGGGCGATTGGTGCGCAAGACAAGCCCAAACAACTAGTAAAGAACGAATCTATTAGCCTTTTGCTCGCCGCTTTTTGGGCGCGGGCCGAGTGTGAGAGTTTTTGAAATACAGCCAACCGGCACGCGATTTTGCTCGCGCTTCAACACCTCTGCTCCCCAGCCAATTCTTTTCGGTATTCCGTAGCTCTTTTCAGCTTGCCGAATATCCTGCAATCTTTGGTTAATGTTATTGGCCCGGTGCTATTGGGTACTAATGGAAGCGCAGAAATAGGGGGTAGTAGGTGAGACNAGGGGTGGTTGTGGCTTTGCTCTGGCTGGTTCAAGGCACTGGGGCTGTGGCTGAGCCTCTTAATCTGTCGCCGATTCAGTCTGCCCAGTGGGATGTAGACAAAGCGCGGCATCTGGCTTCTCGAGCCGGGTTTGGTGCGAGTGCAGAGGAATTAGCTGCNCTGGTAAGACTTGGGCCTAAAGCCGCGGTAAATGCCTTTCTAANATCGCGCCCTCCTGAGGAACTTGCACAATTTGANCACTCGGGGATCTTTGATGCAGGTTTGGATCCATTTCCTGCCAGTCGTCCGGCCACCACTCGGCTTGCTAAACAAACGGGTTCGGCTCTGGGTATAACGGTAAAACCCGGCGGCAACCGTCCGCTCCAGCCGGTGGTGGACAAATTCTTTTATTGGCTGCGCGCTAGCCGTCTGGAGACAGATCGGGTCGCTTATTGGTGGGCGAATAGAATGTTGCGCCAGCCTTATCCGCTGACGGAGAAGATGGCGCTGTTCTGGCACGGCCACTTCGCTNCTAACGAAGACAAGGTGCGCGATTACCGCAAGATGCTCAAGCAGTTGGAATTGTTTCAGCGTGCCGGTTTGGGGTCGTTTCGTGAACTGCTCATTGGGGTNGCTCAGGATCCGGCCATGCTGGTGTTTCTCGATGCNGGGGTGAACACCAAGGATTCACCGAATGAGAATTTCGCGCGGGAGGTGATGGAGTTGTTCACTATGGGTGTGGGCAACTACAGCGAGACGGATGTNCGNGAGGCGGCGCGGGCCTTTACCGGCTGGTCGGTCGACGACTTAGCTTTCTTTGTCGATCCNCAGTTGCATGACGATGCAAGTAAACAGTTCCTAGGCTCAGTGGGCGCCTTCGATGGTGTGGACATCATCGACCTTATTTTGCAGCAACCTGTTGCCAGCGAATTTATAGCCGCCAAAATTTATCGGTTTTTTGTGCATACCGAACTGTCTGACGCTGGTGCCACGCAGTTGGGGCAGTTGTTGCGGCAAAAAAATTATCACATTGGCGACTTTTTACAGGTGCTACTGCTCTCGGAAGAGTTTTACCGACACCGGGGTGGGCGCATAAAGGGCCCCGTGGAACTGGTGGTATCGACCTATAAACAACTGGGTCTTGAGCGTATTCCTGGCGTGCCAGACTTTAACCAAGCCACACAGGGCATCGGTCAAAGGTTACTGCATCCGCCCACGGTTGCTGGGTGGTCTCATGGTAGAAGTTGGATTACGCCCTCATTGCTTTATGAGCGCGGCAATTTTGTGCTGGACGTACTGTTCCCGGATATGAATTTCGTGCCGCCTGACCGGTTTCCGGTGTACACCCCTGAGGTGGCGAAAGTGCAGGAGCGCTTGCGCCAGGGTATGAGCATCAGTGCCGCTACGCGTCCTACCGCGGTACAGCAAGGTGGCGTGATGGCTCAATCCAATGCTCTGGCAGATCGCGATGAAGACTTTAATACCCGAATTGGCAGCATGCGTGGTTGGCAGATGGCCATAGAGCGGGTTAAACCGATCTTACGCGCGCCGGCACGCGTTCGGCTAAGTGACGAGGTGCTGGCTGCAGGGCTAAAGACGCCAGAGGAGGTGGTGGCGTATTTGCATAACAAATATTTCAGTGTCGAACTGGCGCCTGAGGTGTTGCAAGATTTAGCGCGCTCTCTGGCTGCGGACTTAGCAGGTGAGGACATACCAGCAGCCCGCAGCTATCTTGAGTCGCCGCTGCGTCGGTTGCTGCATAAAATGTTGAGCCTGCCGGATTATCAGTTGGGTTAGGTTGGGGAGAAGTACGTTGATAGAGACTGTTGCGTGAAACGTAGAACCGTACTCAAAGGATTGTCCGGCGTGCTGAGCCTTGCCCTGGCGCCTAACGCGCTGGCCTTTACCTCACCGTCGGTCCGCGAAAATCCGGGTGGGCGTAAGCCNATTTTAGTGGCGCTGGAACTGTCCGGCGGCAATGATGGCTTGAATACGGTGGTGCCTTTTCGCAACGATGACTACTACCGGCTGCGGCCAACACTTGGCATTCCCGCCAAAGACCTTTTGCCCTTGGACGCAGAATTTGGTTTCAATCCGGGTCTTGTAGGGCTGCAGTCTTTGTGGCGCGACGAGCAGCTGGCTATTGTTCACGGTTGCGGTTATCCCCAGCCGTCCTATTCCCATTTCACTTCCATGGCGTACTGGCATACCGGTGCGCCGAATCGGGGTAATGAATTTGGTTGGCTTGGCCGGGTTGCGGATAATCTGGCGCACCAGCGTCGTGACAATATGCTGGTGAACATTGGCGCTCATCAGTCTTTGGCTGTTAACAGCAAGATTCATACGCCGGTGGTATTTGATGACCCGAACAAATTCCAGCGCGATCGATGGATGTCGGTGCCTGAATCCTCAGCAAACAACGCTTCAGGGCGTGGGTTTGATGCGCGCTCCAATCGCGCTTATTTGCATGCCATCCATGACAGTGCCCAGGCCTCGTCCAGCCTCATACGTTCGGCATGGCAGGCTTATGCTGCAGATGCAGATTATGGTGTTGCGCCCTTCGACCTGCCTAAAGTGGCGGCGTGTATTGATGCTGGACTGCCGACTCAGCTCTATCATGTATCTGTCAGGAACAATGCTTTTGATACCCACGTGCAGCAGCCGGCCCTGCATCGACGGCTGTTGAGCTATGTATCCGATGCGGTAACGGCGTTCGTCAGAGACCTGGATGCCAAAGGCCGTGCTGATGAGGTTGTGGTGCTGCTGTATTCCGAGTTCGGCCGCCGTCCTGCTGAAAATGCCAATCAGGGCACTGACCATGGGACTGCGAATGTGATGATGTTGGCTGGTAAGCCTATCCGTGGCGGACACTATGGAAAGCCGATGGATCTCAGTGCCCTGGGGCCAGAGGACAATCCCTTACATGGCGTAGATTTTCGCCGAGTTTATGCCAGTCTCATTGATGGCTGGCTGGGCAGTTCCAGCCAAGCGGTGTTGGGTGACGGGTTTTCTGGCTTCGATTTCTTTCGCATTTGAAATGCCGAGATGATGGCGTTGTGCTGGCATGAATAAGAATCATTGGGCAATACCGTGCTCTTTTCTACGCCGCTGGGTTTTAAAGACAGCGAACCACCGCCGCCTCAGTCGGTGACCGGGTTAGTTGCGCACAGTGCGGGGGTGCTGGCAGAGTTTTCTGCCCCGGAGGTAGACAAACTCAGAGCAGCAGGGGCGATTTAGTTCTTTAGCAAGCTGCAGCCGGCGGCATGTGCTAACCTTCGGCCCCCATTTTGTTGGAACAAATAGCGTGACCACTGAATTTAACACCATCGAAGAAGCTCTAACTGCGATCCGCAACGGCGAAATGGTCGTGGTGGTGGACGATGATGATCGAGAAAATGAAGGCGACTTGATTATGGCTGCCAGTAAGGCAACGCCAGAAGCGGTTGCGTTCATGATTCGGCATACCAGTGGTATTTTGTGTACGCCGATTCTGCAAGAGCAGGCCACAGCGTTGCACCTCGACCCGATGGTTGGCCGCAACGACGCACCTATGAGTACCGCGTTCACGGTATCCATTGATTATAAGCAAGGCCTTACCACGGGCATTTCCGCAGAGGAGCGTGCGGCAACGGTAGTCGCGCTGACATCGAGCAATGTTGCTGCGGATGATTTCGTTCGCCCCGGGCATATTTTCCCCTTAGTCGCGCGTCAGGGCGGGGTATTGGTGCGTTCCGGGCATACTGAAGCCGGCACCGATCTGGCTGCCCTAGCGGGGCTACCGCCAGTGGGTTTATTGGCAGAACTGGTTAATGACAATGGTACGGTGCAGCGCCTGCCAGAGTTGGTGGAGTTCGCGGCAACCCATAAGCTCAAAATCATTACCATTGCGGATTTGATTGCGTATCGGCAACAACGCGAAAAACTCGTCGAGCGCAGTTACGAATTCGCTGTTAAGACCTCTATTGGCGACGCTAAGGCATTCGCTTATCGCACCCAGTTTGAAGATGCAGAGCATGTTGCTGTGGTATTCGGCGATATTGCGGCAATGGAATCAGTACCGGTGCGGATTCATCGTGAGAAGTTAGTCGAGGATATTTTTGGCACCCAAGGGGATCACGACACAAATGTCCTACAGGCTGCACAAAATAGAATTCAGAAATTGGGTGGTGGCGTTCTAATTTACCTGCGCACCGGCTTTGTCGGTGTGCCCCACGAAAATCTGGCGTCCCAGAGCAAAGAAGAAGAGCGCCGTAGCGAATGGCTTGAAGTCGGAGTAGGGGCGCAAATTCTCCGTGACTTAGGGGTCAGTAAGATTCGCTTAATCGCTGGCCGCGAAGTGGACTATGTCGGTGTTGAGGGCTTTGGGCTGACGCTGTTATCGACCGAGATTCTATAGAACCCGGCGCGGTTAGCGCCGGTACTGGAATACCACCCGCTTTCCTGGCGGGCCCACAAAAACGATACGCAGATCTTGGCCGCGAATATTGCAACTGGTGCAGCGCAGTTTGGCTCTTAGCTCAGTGACAGGAAAGTCGTTGCCGAGGCGTTGGATTAGTTTTTCAATGCTCAACTGCACACTGCGCTGGCAGCGTTCGCATTCCGCATAAAGATGGAAGGACTCTAGTAAATCGTTCAGGCTATGCATCGGTACTGCAGATGCTTGGCGCGTCAGCGCGGCTCCAGAACATACAAAACTACTGTATAAATGTACACTATAAGTTGACAGTTTAGACAAAGCAGCGCCAGCATTGTCGGCAATAACTGCCAGGAGGGGATCGTGTCGAAACCTATAGCAATTACCGTGGGTGACCCAGCCGGTATTGGTCCAGAGGTAGTACTGAAGACTCTGCTTAAAAACCCGCAGCCACGACATCCATGGGTCTTGGTCGGGGCGCGCTGGAGTTTGCAGCGCAGTGCAGAGGCGCTCGGCATAGCACTGCCTGCCGTCGATACCATAAAGTCATTTAATGAGGCATCGGCCGCGGTCAGTATTCTTGAGCCGGCAGATTCAGCGGCTCCGGCAGATTTTTGTTTTGGTCAGGTTCAAGCCGCTTGTGGTGATGTGGCGGTACGCTCTATCGAGCTTGCTGCTACCGGCTGTCTGAATAGTGAAGTAGCGGCGATGGTTACCGCACCGATCAACAAAGAGGCCATTCACGCGGCGGGATATGTGAATGACATCGGTCATCAAGAGATCCTCGCGCGTCTGGCAGGTGTCAACCGCACCGCTACGATGTTGATGACCCCTGGGCTAAAGGTTGTGCATTTATCGACTCATAAGTCGCTGGCCCAGGCTGTGGAATATGTGCGCTTCGACACGGTACTGGATAAGCTGCAGTTGATGCATGACACCCTGACACGTTGGGGTATGCAGCAACCGCGCATCGCACTGGCGGCACTTAATCCCCATGGTGGCGAAGGNGGTTTGCTTGGCCAAGAAGAAGTTGCGGAGCTAGCACCTGCAGTGGCACAGGCACAAACTCTGGGTATTGATGTCACCGGTCCGGTACCGGCAGATTCGGTATTTAATCGGGCGATTAATGGCGAGTTTGATGTGGTTTTGGCCCTCTATCATGACCAAGGNCATATTGCGATCAAGGTCCATAATTTCCATCAATCCACTACCGCAACACTGGGAATTCCCTTTGTTCGTACCTCTGTGGACCATGGCACAGCATTTGACATCGCGGGCACAGGTGCTGCGGACCCAACCGGTTTATTAGCCGCCGTAGAGGCCGCCGAGGCCATTGTGGATGGCCGTTTAACCTAGTCGTGTGGCGCGGTTTTAGTGGCCGCTGCCGATNTTTCCGCAAATAGCAGCATCGCAGCAAACGCTCTGTTGTTATCTATGCGCACGCATAGGTCTGTGGCACACTCAAGCTCGAAGCTANAGAGCANATNAGCGCNAAATCATNGGGAGAGTGTGATGAAAGCAGCAGTATTTCGCGAAGTAAACGTGCCGATGGAAATTGAAGAGATCGCGGTTGCCAAACCGGGTCCCAGAGAGGTGCTGATTCGCACCATGGCGGCGGGAATCTGTCACAGTGANATGCACTTTTGGAATGGCAGTTACCCAGGCAAGGTGCCAATGGTGTTGGGCCANGAGAGTGCCGGTATTGTCGAGCAGGTCGGTAGNGATGTGCACTATGTTAAGCCNGGCGACCACGTTATTACCTGTTTGTCGGTATTTTGTGGCCACTGCGAGCAATGTGTAACAGGCCATCTGTCCCTCTGCCAAGAGCCTGAAACCAATCGTAGTTCTGACGAACAGCCGCGCTTGAGTCAGAACGATGAAGCGTTATCGCAGTTCGCGCAGTTGGGATCCTTTGCGGAAATGATGTTGGTGCATGAACACGCCTTGGTGAAAATTCGCGAAGACATGCCGATGGCTCAGGCTGCATTGATCGGCTGTGGTGTCACCACGGGGGTCGGCTCTGTTATCCACACCGCGAACGTCGAAACGGGTGCCACGGTAGCGGTCATCGGTTGTGGTGGCATTGGCTTGTCGGCCATCAACGGGGCAGCAATCGCCGGCGCATCGCGGATCATCGCGGTAGATATGGTAGCGTCCAAACTAGANCTGGCGCGNAAGTTTGGTGCCACGGACGTGGTTGATGCCAGTGACGGTGACGCGGTTGCCAAGGTAATCGAGATGACCGGCGGCGGTGTGCATTATTCCTTTGAAGCAATNGGTCTNAAAGCAACGGCTGAGCAGGCTTTCCAAATGCTGCGCCGGGGCGGCACGGCAACGGTTATTGGCATGATTCCGCCTGGGCAAATGGTCGCCTTACACGGTGTCGACTTTCTGGCCGAGAAGAAAATCCAAGGCTCTATGATGGGCTCCAACCGGTTTCGGGTCGATATGCCGCGATTCGTGGATTTCTATTTGCAGGGCCGGTTGCATCTGGACGATTTGATTTCCAGACGTATTGCGCTGGAAGACATCAATGAGGGCATGGCGGCTTTAAATACCGGAGAAATCGCGCGTAGCGTGATCATGTTCGACTAGACATTAGTTTGCGAGGGGGAGGTTATGCGCTGGTTATCGTTTTACCGCTCTGCACCNGATCATGGGCAGGGATCTAGGTATACCCAGGCGACCTTTGGCTACGTGGTTCCTGCAGAGGCTGCAGGTGCAGGCCAAGAGGGCGTTGTAGATGTGGGTGCGCGGAGTGAGTTCAGCACACTGCGCGAAGCCATTGCTGCGGATGCTCTGGAGCAGTTGGTCGAGCAGTGTGGCGAACAGGCAGACCTGCCTATGCAGGGTTTGCATTTCGCACCGACGATAACGGACCCAAAAAAAATTCTTTGTGTAGGGCTTAATTATAAGGCGCACCAGGAGGAGACCGGTCGTGGTGGCGAGGGTGTGCCCACAGTATTTGTGCGTTTTGCGGCAGCCCAGATGGGCCATGGTGAAGCCATGGTGCGGCCGCGGGAATCAGCGAGTTTGGATTTCGAAGGTGAGATCGCAATGATCATTGGCCGCGGCGGCCGACGTATTACGCGTCAAAACGCTATGAACCATGTCGCGGGCTTCGGCATTTATAACGACGGCAGCGTGCGCGAGTATCAGCGGCAGACTAGCCAATTCACCCCCGGTAAGAACTTTGCTAATACCGGAGGCTTTGGTCCTTGGATGATGACTAAGGACGAAATCGGTGATTTGTCGGAAATGGAGATAACCACACGTTTGAATGGTGAGGTGATGCAAAACGCCACAGCCGATTTATTGGTGCATGGTTTTGCTGAGTTGATTGAGTTTTGCTCGACCTTTATCGAACTGGAACCTGGGGATGTCATTGTCACCGGCACGCCAGGTGGCGTTGGCGCTGCGCGTAAGCCGCCAGTGTTTATGGATACTGGGGATGTAATCGAGGTAGAAGTTAAGCCCATTGGTACGTTAACAAATCCTGTTGTTAACGATGTGCAGGCTTAGCATTGGTATGACGTATTGGGTACATAGAGGCGCCATTACGCCAGAGGTCGCGTAGCAGCGACCGTTAAGATACACAATCACCGAAGTTGGGGGCGGTATGAGCAGCGAATTTAGCGGAGCGGATCTTATTGCGGACGCGTTGGCGCAATTGGGCGTTGAGCATGTCTTTGCCATTGTCAGCATTCATAACATGCCCATCCTCGACGCCATTAATCGATTGGGTAAAACCAAGATTATTGACGTGCGCCATGAACAGGCGGGTACTCATGCAGCGGACGGCTATGCTCGTGCCAGCGGCAAATTGGGTGTCATGATCGCTTCAACTGGTCCCGGGACATCTAATACGGTCACTGGTCTATACGAGGCTCAGTATGGATCTTCGAGGGTGCTCGTCATCACCGGTCAGGCGGAAACCGCGTTCTATGGCAAGGGCCTCAGCTACGTACATGAAGCCGAAAATCAGGTGCCGATGCTCGCCAGCGTATGTCGCCGAGTTGAGAGTCCGCGCCACATAGAGCAGTTGGGCAATGCTTTTAATGCGGTGGTAAATGACATGTTTACCGGGCGCGGAGCGCCGGGTGCACTGGAAATACCAATAGATATTCAATATGCCGCGACCGCGCCCATCCAAGTTGTATTGCCCAAGGCTGAAGGGTTTCAGCCGGATGCGGATGGACTCACAAAAGTAGTCGAAAAGTTAGCCAACGCGCGCAAGCGCATTATTATCGCGGGTGGTGGGGTTATTGCCGCGGGCGCCCATAACGAACTCCAAGCGCTAGCAGAGCAGTTGGATATACCGGTGCTGACGACTGTAGATGGGCGCGGGGTTATTCCTGAAACCCATCCGCTGTGTATTGGCAATTATTACAATTCCGCCGGCATGTATAACGCCTTGTTGGATGCGGATGTCACCCTGGCGATCGGCACCAAATTTGCGGTCGGTGTTGGCGGCCAGTTTGCGGCCCAGACGCCGCCGGGTGATCTGATCCATATCGATATCGATGGCAATATGATTGGCCGCACCCATACCGCTCAGCTCGGTTTAATCGCCGATGCAAAATCGGCATTGCAGGGTATAGCTGCACAGTTGCAAGAGCCTTCGCCAAACGACAGTCAGTTTAATGACGGCGTTTGGCAGGCCCGAGATGGTGTTCGAGCCGCCATGCGCGCACGCCTGGGGGATGATTGGCCCCAGGTCATGGACTGTATTCGCGACAAGTTACCCGCCGATAGTGTCTTTGTGCGTGATCAAACCATCTCTGCATACAACTGGGGTAATCAACAATTTCCGATTCTTGAACCACGTACGTCGATCAATCCTACCTCTGGTGCAATCGGCCCTGGATTTCCCATGAGCGTAGGGGCGGCTATCGCCAGTCAGCGTAAGACACTGGTCATTCACGGTGATGGCGGCTTTATGTTCCATGCCACCGAGCTGGCGACCTGTGCGCAATATCAGGTGCCGCTGATTATTTGTGTTTTCAATGACTCGGGATACGGCGTATTGCGTTGGCTGCAACAGAATCAGTTTGGGCGCATTAACGAAACCGATCTGGGCAAGGTGGCTTTTGCTCAGATGGCTCAGAGTATGGGCGTGCCAGGACAGCGCGTTGCCAGTGTTGNTGAATTTTCCGCGGCGATGGACACGGCAATGGCGGCACAGGGTCCGTATTTGATCGATATCGATATGGAGCATTTTGCGCCCATGGAAATTTCGGTCATGCCGAAACGCAAGTCAGAAGTGGACATCAAGAGTTAAGGGTGGGCTTACGCCTTACCAAGCCGTGGTTGTCGAGCGAGCAAGCCCTAGCCAAGGTGCGTGGGCAGATGGGCGTCTACCAATTGGCTGACGCAGATGGTGAAGTGATTTTTATGAGCTATGCCGGTGGACGCAGTCTGGGCGGGTTGCGCGGTGAAATAACTCGCAGTTTGGCGGAGCAGGCTCATGCTTGCCANGTACGNTATGAGATAACCACCAGCTACTTGAGCCGCTACAAAGAGNTGCTGATGTTGCATCAGGCTGAACATGGCGTATTGCCGACCCACGATCCCAAGGTCAGGTTGGGTAGGCTTAGCCCTGCAGGAGGCGCTAATGGATCTTAACTTAACACCAGAGCAAGACTTGATTATCGGCATGGTGCGACGTTTTGTACGTGAGGAAATATTGCCCTTAGAGCAATATCTGGATCCCGACGCAGATGAGTTAGAAGACGACGACCGGCAACGGCTGATTGCTAAAACTAGGGAGATGGGCCTCTACGGTTTAGATATTCCACCGGAATATGGTGGGCCGGACATTGATCTAGTGACGCGTACGTTACTTGCGGTAGAAATGTCGCAACATCGAGCGGGCCTGTATGCACCCTGTTATGGCACCTTCGGTGGTGCTGGTTTGGCGCAGTTGTTTGAAGCTACGGAGCAGCAAAAAGAGCAATACCTATATCCCACACTGCGCGGCGAAAAACGTGGTTTCTTTGGATTGTCGGAACCGTCCGGTGGCTCTGACCCCGCCCGTGCGATCCAAACTAAGGCGGTCCGTGATGGCGACGACTGGGTGATTAACGGCGGTAAATTGTGGATCAGTGGAGCCGACAAGGCCGACTTTGGTTTGGTTTTTGCGCGCACGGATACTGATCAAGGTCGTAACGGCGTGACGTGTTTTATTGTTGATACCGATCAGCCTGGTTTTCATGTTCGCCGTATCGTGCACACACTGCGTTCAGCGCATTACGCCACCGAGCTGCAATTTGAAGATCTTCGAGTGTCTAATGACAACATTCTCGGTCAGCTCAACAAAGGGTTCGCGATCGCTAACGATCGTTTAACTCGGCAACGTATCCCCTATGCGGCGGGCTGCATTGGGGTAGCCATTAAAGCTCAGGAGATGGCTTTAGAATATGTGCCCCAGCGGGAAACTTTTGGCGCGCCGTTATCGACTCGCCAATCTATTCAGTGGATGCTGGTGGACAACGACATCGACATTCGGCAAGCGCTTTGGATTACCTTGGAGGCTGCAAGCAAAGCCCAGCAGGGCGAATCGTTTCGCAAAGAAGCGGCCATGGCTAAATTAGTCGCCACCGAAGCCGGTGGTCGTGTGGTGGACCGTTGTATGCAAATGTTCGGTGGGTTGGGCGTGGCTAAGGACCTACCGTTTGAGCGCTGGTATCGAGAAATGCGTATTCGCAGAATCGGCGAGGGTCCTAGTGAAGTTCAGCGCCATGTGATCGCCCGTGAGCTGCTGGGGGCATCACTGCGCTAAGGTGCTAATGCCAGTGCCGTCGGATTCGCCGTGACACGGTAAATCACTCCCGCTTTATCATCTGAAATNAGCAGCGCTCCATCCGGCGTTGGTAGTACATCGTTGGGCCGGCCCCAAGCGTTCTCGCCTTTCAGCCAACCGGTAATGAACGGCTGGTAGTTGGGNTGGCCGTTGGTGTCGAAGGTCGCGACGCTGACCTGATAACCCACCTTNTTACTGCGATTCCAGGAGCCGTGCTCGGCAACGAATAGGGCATNTTGGAAAGGCGCTGGGAACCGTTCGCCGCGATAAAANCTCATACCNAGAACAGCCGCGTGGGCTTGCACACGGATTGCTGGATCGACAAATGTCAGGCTCTGGGCGGCGGGATGATCACCGAACTTAGGATCCTTAATGCGGCTGCCGTCGGGTGCCGAGTGGATGAACGGATAGCCGTAGTGAGGCGCTTTCTCGGATGCCGCTGGAATCACATTGATCTCATCACTGGGGATGTCGTCACCCATCATGTCGCGGCCATTATCGCTGACCCATAGATCGCCGCTGCTAGGCTGCCAGTCGAACCCCACGGAATTGCGAATGCCATGGCCGATGATTTCTGTAGCACCGGTTTCGGGGTCCATGCGCAGCATGGTGGCAAAACGCGGATCGTCAGAAAGGCAGACATTGCAGGGCGCTCCAACCGGCAGATATAACTGGCCATCAGGGCCCGCTTTCAGATATTTCCAGCCATGATGCCGTTTGTTGGGCAGAGCATCAGTAATAATTGTTGTCGTCGGATTGGGCTGCAGTTGCTGATCAATATTGGCAACTTTGTATACGGTAGACGTCGCTGCGACATATAGATCACTGCCAACCACTGCTACGCCACTGGGCATCTTCAGTCCTTTGATCAAAGTAATGACCCGAGGGTTGTCCGTGAACGGGTTAACTACCGCGTAGACCCTGCCCTTTTTGCGAGTGCCAACGATTAGGGCACCCGCGTCGGTAAGGGCCATTTGTCGAGCATTGGGCACAGCGAAGGGCAGAGTTTCGATACTAAAACCGGGCGCTAGAGACAGCCGGGCGTCGGCGTTCCCAGTCCCAGTCAACGCCAATAGCATCAGTGACGCCAGCAATTGAGCAAGTGATTTCATGCTGTCACTGTCGCAGAAAGATAAGTCCTCCTCAACGCTGATATGCATACTTGGGGGGCTGTCGAATAACAATCCAAGGCCTATGCATGCTGCTTTCGCTTGGCTTGCTGGTCACTTTGCCGCACAGTTGCATCCATGAGCCAAGGGGTACTAACAGAGCAGATCAAGGACGCCATTCAGGGCGCCTATCGCACCTGGCTGGGTGCCCGAGAGTTCAAGCCGCGCCGTGGTCAACGCGAGATGATTGCGCAGATCGCGCGCACATTAAGTCAGAGTGAACCCCGTATATGCGCCATTGAGGCGGGTACGGGTACTGGCAAAACCGCTGCCTATTGTCTTGCCAGCATCCCGTTGGCAAAGAACATTGGCAAAACGGTAGTGCTCAGTACCGCTACAGTGGCGTTGCAAGAGCAGGTCGTGCTGCAGGATTTGCCTGATCTAAAGCAGCGTGCAGGTTTAACCTTTAGCGTTAGTCTGGCGAAAGGGCGCGGCCGCTACATGTGCTTGAAACGCCTTGATGATCACCTGAAATACCAAAACCAGCAGGAGATCCCAATATTTGATGTGAGCGGTGAAGATTTCTCGGTGTTGTATCAGGAAATGCTTAATCGCTACTCTCAGGGTGGTTGGGATGGTGAACTGGACAGTTGGGTCGAGCCGCTGCCCGATGGTGCATGGGCCGGCGTGACGACAGATCATAGGGGCTGCAGTAATAATCGATGCTCGTATTTCAAGCAGTGCGCGTTTTTCCGCGCGCGCAATAGTCTTGAAGGTGCAGACGTCATTGTCGCCAACCATGATCTAGTCTTGGCGGATTTGGCACTCGGTGGTGGTGCGGTATTACCAGCCCCGGAGGATTGCATATACATACTGGACGAAGCCCATCACCTAGCGGAGAAGACTCAGAACCACTTCGCCAGTTCGGCCAGAATTCAGGGCACCCTCCAATGGTTCGATAACGTTAATAATGTTTTGGGCACCGCCACCCAACGCTTTGCTCGGCCGCAGAATCTTGTTGCCTTGAGCACAAATGTGGCGAGCGAAACGGCAGCCCTTGGAGATATTTTTACCGGGTTATCGCAGGCGCTAGCAATTTTACCGATGGAGCCGCGGGACGAAGATCGGGAAATTTATCGTTTTCCGCTGGGCGAAGTGCCCTCGACTATTGCTGACTTATGCGTAACCGCCTTACCCGGCATGGACCGGCTTTGTGACAACATCGAACGTTTTCACGACTTGCTCAGTGATGCCGTAGCCGGTAATCAAGACTGGGATAAAGCGTTTGAGGCAGAAGACTGGCTGCTGCCCGTAGGGCAGTTACAAAATCGGGCCATTGCGACTCGAGCACTGTTGCAAGATTACGCACTTGGTGCGGAGCAAGCTCATCGCTGCGCGCGTTGGGTGAGCCGTAATCAATACGATATGGATATGGTCAGTGCCCCTATCGAACCTGGCCACATATTACGCGAGGTGCTCTGGCAGCGTTGTTACGGTGCGGTATGTACGTCCGCGACCCTTACCGCCCTGGGGCGCTTTGAACGGTTTCTTGAGCGCGCGGGATTACCGCCTGAAACCCCGACAACCAGCATTGTCAGCCCCTTTAATTATCCGGAAATTGCGACGTTTCATGTGCCATCGATGCAGTCAGATCCGAGAGATTTCGACGCNCATAGCGAGGAGGTTACGCGCCTCTTGCCGGANCTCCTAAATCGCGAGCGATCGGCCCTGGTGCTGTTTACGTCATGGCGCCAGCTGAATGCAGTGACCAAGGCGCTCCCCGAGCACGTGGCAGNCGGNCTACTCGTGCAAGGCGATGGCAGTAAGCAGGCGTTAATTCTGGAGCATCGCAGACGTATTGACGAAGGGGAGCGATCGCACCTAGTGGGTCTTGCAAGTTTTTCCGAGGGCTTAGACTTACCCGGTGATTACTGCCGTCATGTGGTGATTGTTAAATTACCTTTTGCAGTCCCGGACGATCCTGTGGATCAGGCCATCGCGGAGTGGGCCGAGGCCCAAGGCCGCAATCCGTTTTATGAAATCTCGGTGCCAGATGCGGCATTGAAGCTGGTACAGGCCTGCGGTCGTCTGATCCGCAACGAGCGCGATTATGGAACAGTGACCATGCTGGATAAGCGTATTGTTACCCAGCGTTATGGCCGTGCTCTAATCGACTCGTTGCCGCCNTTTCGATTAGATATTGCGCCNCTCGGCTGAAGCGATCAGTTNGCGGCAGCTGACTCGAGTAACCGTCCGTTGGTCGGAACCTCGNCAAACTTACCACTGCTATAAATCAAAATGCTCTGCTCTTTAAGGCGCTTTTGTAGGTCTTGAAAAAACGCCAACATATCTTCTTTGCTGAGCTTGCTCACTTCGGTGGCGATCTGCTGCAGGCTATCCAAGGTATAGTGNTCGTCAAATATATCGCGCCAATAGCGTTGGCTGCGCTCACCCAGATTCTTATCCGATTCGGTCAGGCGATTTATCAGTCCACTTTTCTGTTGGTTAAATTCTGCGTCACTTAGGTTTGGCCAAGCNTCAATATATTCCTGTATGAAAGTCATTGTTGCTTCCTCTACGGCCTTGGCGCTAGCGACAGGGGACTGTACGAGGAACAGGTTGCCGCCGCGTTTATCCATGCGTCGAGCGCCAGCGCTGACCACGTAACCTAGTTGCTGGTCGGTGCGCAGGCTCGAAAAATAAGCCGAACGCAGTAATTGTCCAGCCAGACCACTCTTCGCACGACTAGCAAAGCTGTCATCGGGGTCTTGCACATACATCAGCAGGGTAGAGTCGTTATGATCAACGGCTAAGTCCANGCGCAGAGTCTCTGCCAGTTCGGCTACCTGGGTGCGTTGGCGCACAATAGCCTTTGGTTTTAGCTTNTCGTTAACAAACTTGCGCAGCTGCTCTGCGTCGGCGTTGGTTACATTGCCGTGTAATGCAGCGATCACCCCTACGTTCGCGAACTGTTGGGTNCGCCACTGTAGTAAGGCCTCTAGAGTGATGGGTTCTAGGGCATCGGCTAATACCTCGGCGGGCCAACTCGCGGATAAAAGAGCATCGCCGAGTGCGCCGAGCGCCTGTTCATAGGGCTTATTTTTGCGGCTGTTGCGCCAATCCTTGATTAAGCTGGCTTTGATGGTGGCAAACCGTTCGGCGCTGATTTCGGCATAGAGCAATTGTTGGGTAACGGTATCAAGTAAAGTCATTTGCTTGTCCTGATAGCCGTTAACAGAGACTGCAAAGCCGCTGTCGGCAACGTTGATGGAGTAACCGAGNCCTGCCAGATAGGCAGGGTAGATCGTCGCACTCAACGCGTCGTTTACTAAGCGTTGATAGAGCCGGGCTTGAGCTCGGTCTTCGGCACTTAGNGCGCCCTCTGGCGTCAAAAATCCAAGAGTCATATTTGCTCTAGGTGTGCCAAATTCCACATCGGTATCCAGCCACAGTGTCAGTTGCGGCTCGTCAACAACCCGCTGCATAACCTGGTCGTCTGCCGGCACCAAATCGAGTTTTTCCGGCAGATAAGGATTAACCTCGGGTAAGTGTAATGTTGCATCTGCAACAGCCTGTCTGGCCAAGGGTGCCCGTTGCAGTGCAAACGGTACTTCGAACCAGGGTTCAATTTGGTCGGTGGCCGAGTCAGGGGCAGTAACCTCTAGTAATACATTGTCTGGGCGCAGGTAGCTCAGAAACTGTTTAATCAGAGCTGGGTCAAACGCTTCCATTAAATAGGGTGCAACCAGTAAATCTTCGGCGGGGTAAAGATCTAGGCTGGGTGCCATCTGGTACACAAAGCCCACGGTCGATCCTTTTTCTTGGAAACGAAAACCCAATTCAGCCACCTTAGCTTGTTCTTGATAGAGCCAGTCTTGGGGTGGTTGAGTCCGTAGCATGTCTAAGTATTGGAACAACAGGTCGGTAATTTCCTCAACGTGGGCGCGCCCGGCCTCGGTTAGCTCGATGCTTACCGTCAGCAAGCTAGTGTTGCGATCAAGGTCTTGACTGCCAGCACCAAGGCCCTCAATCCAGCCCTTAGCGTTTAGCAAATGGTGCAAACTGCCNTCACCCTCATGACCAATGAGGTTGCTCAGGTANTGCTCAGGCTTGTTTCGGTATACCTGTAAAGTNCTTGGGATTGGGAAGTTATAAGCAAGTCCGTAATTATCTTTTAGAGTTTTAGAGGTCAGCACCGCAGGTAATTGTTGATCCGAGAACGCGGGTTCGGTGGGATAACTGGGACCTATATCTGCGTTACGTATTTGATTAAACAGTGGTGTAACTAGGGCTTCTAACTCATCGAGGCTCTGGTCTGCTAAAACCACCAGCCCCATTTGGTCGGCAGAGTAGTGGTCGGCGAAAAATTTCATTAAGTCTGAGCGCACATCACCCTTTAGAGTGTCCAGGGACCCTATAGTGAAACGTGAGCCGGGATGGTCTGGGTTGAGCGCTAGCTTGCTCACCATGTAGCCGCGCCAACCGTCGTCTTTAATCTGCATCTGGTACTCTGAATGCACGGCGTTCTTCTCGCGTTCGACATACTCGACGGAGAGCAGTGGGTCGATGAAAAANTGACCGAATCGGTCCAAGCCTTCATTGAAGGCGGAGTTTTGAATATCGAAGAAATAGTTGGTNTGATCTGGTGCGGTATAGGCGTTAGACGAACCGCCATTGGCAGTTATGTATTGCTGAAAACTATCTACCTCAGGGTATTTCTCGGTGCCGATAAACAGCATATGTTCCANAAAGTGCGCGAGGCCAGGACGAGTTTCTGGTTCGTGGAAGCTGCCACGGTAAACGGATAAAGCAGCGGCGGCGTTATCTGTATCCGGGTCCGACACCAGTAGCACGCGTAGCTTATTTGCCAGTACCAGATAACGATACTCGCGAGCATCGTTGGGACTCTTGCGCAAGCCAAGGCGCTCGGCAACAGCGTTTTCGTCAGCAGTTGCGCTCGCTTCTGGAGTGGTAGTTTGACAGCCGCTAAGGCCGGCGAGGAGCAGCGCTGCCCCAATCATCGGGCGCAGTAGAGTCAGCGTGTTTGAAATCATTAGTGTTCCTTTTGCCCAGAGGGCTGCTGAGGGAAAACAGTATCGGTGGTGCAGTTTAAACAATCACCGTGTGATTGAAATGTATTGCGGATCGACGGTAAGCATTTGTCGACTGTTGGTCGTGGGGGAAGGTCGCTGCAACAATGCTGGGCCTTGGCAAATTCTTGGAAATCGAAACTCCGCCAAACCGATAGGCTAAACTTAGGCGTGCTAAATTGGTGGCTCTAATGGAACCGCAACAACTCATCACACTACTAAGCCGGCTTGCATGGACAGACCAGGCTCAGGTTATTAATGCAGCGGCTGTAGATGTCCGGCAACCGTTTTGGCAGTGGTCTCTAGTGGCACGCGCTTTAGCACCGACGCTGCTTGCAGGTGAGCACCGCATCGTCTCGATCACGGGTAGTCAGGGTTCAGGAAAGTCGACGTTTGCGCGCATTCTTGTGCAACAGCTGAATGAGCTTGGGGTACAGGCGGCTTGTGTATCGTTAGATGATTTTTACCTGTCAAAACAGAGTCGTATGCAACTAGGCCGCGATGTGCATCCATTGTTGACGACTCGTGGTGTGCCAGGCACTCACGACTGTCGCCGCCTGGGTGATGTGCTCGAACAATTCGCCGGCACCAAGGGCGTGATCAACTTATCGTTGCCGCAGTTCGACAAAGGTGTGGATGATCGAGTGCAAGATATCCACGTTGCGGCCGAGGTATTGGTATTCGAAGGTTGGTGCCTGGGTGTGCAGCCGCAACCTGAAGATTTGCTGCAGCAGCCGGTCAATGAGCTAGAACGATTGGAAGACCCTCAGCGCACCTGGCGACAATGGTGTAATCGGCAAATTCGCCAGCACTACCAAGGACTTTGGGATTTTGTTGACGCGTGGATGTTGTTGCAACCGGCTGATTTTGCCCAGGTGATTGAATGGCGAAGACAACAGGAAATGGATCTTGCACCTGCCCAGCGAATGAGCGAGGCGGCCCTGCAACGATTTATTCAGCATTATGAGCGCCTTACTCGCTGGCAATGGCAGCAACCGTTAGTCGGGGAAGGGCTGGGTATCGATTTGACCGCAGGTCATCAGATTGCAGCGATGCGGGCGCTCGGACGTCCCAGTTAATTGTTCAGCCTAGGTTCAGATAGAGCCAGTTAACCTTGTGCATGTAGTTGGCTGATCGGCTCAGCCAGCTCACAAATTGCACACACTATGCACAAGGGGTTCTTATGAAAATATCTTCCATGACCACAGTATTTTACTCGGCAAAACACGGGTTTTTGTTGCTTGGTGCCTTAGCTGGGGTATCGCTAGCGCAGGGCGCATGGGCTGACAGCAGCTACGCAGAGGCCGAAGTAGTGGCCGTTTCGCCCTTATATGAAACAGTCACCTACAGTGAACCCAGAGAGGAATGCCGTCTCGAGCGGGTCGCCTACTCTGACCGTGAGCAGCGCTCCGGTACCCCTAAACTTGTGGGCGCGCTGATTGGTGGGGCCTTGGGCAATGCACTAGGCGCGAAAGAACCGAATAAGAAAGTTGGCGCTGTGGTGGGTGGTCTCTTGGGTTACTCGATTGGTAAGGATGTGGCCCGGCATAAGCGCCACCACGGAGGCGCAGTTCGGTACCGGCAAGAGCAAGTTTGCGAAGTGTTTTACGACCGTAGGGAAGAGCAGCAGCTCACTGGGTATGACGTAACTTATGCCTATGCTGGCAGAACGTATCAAGCGGTACTCGACGAGCATCCTGGTGACACGCTTAGGGTTAAAGTAAGAATTCGCCCGATTTGAGCCCGTACAGACCGATATTTGCACCACTCGTCGGAAACTAGGTTCGGCGAGAGCGCAAATTCGATTCAATGATTTTGAAGCAGATGCGTACCTCCTCTCTTCTTGCTCCCCCTCCCAGGTGCGCGTCTGCTTGCTTTTTTTGGATCCCACCGATGCCAGCTCGTATTGATTGTTCGATTAATTGTTCGATCAATTAGATCTCGCCTGTGCCCTTCAAGAGAAGCGTCGGGTATATTGCGCTGATGANATCAGTGTATTTTATGACGGGTTTAATTCTGCTGTGGGTCACCGGCAGTGCTGCGGTTGCGCAAGAGCGCAGGGCGGCAGTGGCAGCACCGAAATTGGTGGCGCCAGCCGCACTGGTTAAGACACCGAGCAAGCGCGCTAGGGTTTCGATGCGGCGAGCGATAGAGCTCGCGCAGCAGGAGGTCGGTGGTCGGGTACTGTCTACAAAATCATTTAACAGCGGTGGCCAAGGGGCGCAGATCTATCAAATTCGTCTGCTGGTTGAGGGCGAGCGGGTGATTACTGTTGTGGTAGACGCTAAAGGCAGAGTCCGTCGACGCTGAGTAAATATGCGACTTTTAGTAGTTGAAGATGATCCCGCGCTGCGCCAGCAACTCGAAAGTGGACTCAGTGCTGCGGGTTATGCCGTTGACGCGGCTGCTGACGGGTCCGAAGGGCTGTACTTGGGATCAGAATTTGCGTTCGACGCCGCCGTGATCGACCTTGGATTGCCGAAAATAGATGGTCTCGAACTTATCGAGCGTCTGCGCAAGGAGAGTAAGACCTATCCTATTATCATTCTGACGGCGCGAGGACATTGGCAAGATAAAGTTCAAGGCTTAGAGGCGGGGGCTGACGACTACTTGGCAAAACCGTTCGAGATGCCCGAATTGCTAGCACGACTCAATGCTTTAATCCGGCGGGCGGCTGGTTATGCGTCGCCGGTATTGGTGGTGGGTCCGCTGCAGCTAGATACATCGCGTCAGCAGGTGACCATCAGCGACAAGGCCATAGACCTAACTGCGTTTGAGTACCGAGTGCTCGAGCATTTAATGCTCAATGCAGATCGTATTGTTTCTAAGAATGAATTGACCGAGCACCTCTACGCTCAGGACTTTGACCGCGACAGCAACGTGATAGAGGTTTTTGTTGGTCGACTGCGGCGCAAGCTTGAACCATTAAAGCTCATTCAGACCGTGCGCGGTCGCGGCTATCAGCTTAATCCAGGAGCGCACTGTGATGCGCTGGATGCCTAATTCTATTCAGCGCCGGTTACTCGTAACCGCAAGCGTGGTTTTACTCGTTTTCTTGGGCGTTACTGGCTGGGTGTTGGATCAAACATTCAGTCGCAGTGTTATCAAGGGGGCGCAACAGCAGTTACAGTTGATTGTCTACGCGCTGATGGGTTCTGCGAGTGAGAAAGATCGTCAGCTGCAGTTCTCGGATAATTTGGCTGAGCCGCGATTGGCGCAACCGGACTCGGGTCTGTATGCATTCGTCAGCGATGGCCAAGGCGAAGTGCTCTGGCGCTCTCGCTCTGCTTTTTTAACAGAGGTGGCAAGCGACGGGGGCGCAAGTTCGGTTAGCAGCGGCTTTGTTTTTAGCGAACTCCAGCAGCAGTCCCAGCCCCCCCGTTTCAGTTTGAGCCATGCCGTGACGTGGGAGGGCCTTGCGAATGAACGTGTGATTTTTACTGCGGTTGCGGATCAAGCAAGCTACCGACGTGCTATCGAAGATTTTCGTCAGAGTCTGGGAATCGGGCTGGGCAGTGTGGCGTTGGTTTTCATCTTGGTTCAGGCGTTAGCACTGCGCTGGGGGCTGACACCGCTCTTGCGTATGCAAAGAGAAGTCGCAGAGCTGGAACGCGGTAAGCGCGAGCGGCTGAGCGATGGTTACCCGATAGAGCTAAAAAACCTAGCAGTGAATCTGCAGCGTTTTGTAACTCACGAGCAAAGCCAGCGCCGGCGCTATAGTCAGGCGCTAGATAACTTGGCACACAGTCTTAAAACACCGTTATCTGTTATCAGCAATGCACTTACAGAGTCGCAGCCGTCGGCACCATTGCTGCAGGAGCAAGTTCAGCGTATGCAGGATGTTGTGGCGAACCAACTCAACAGAGCGACTCTGGCAGCGCCCTTGGCATTGGGTTCGCGGATTCCAGCCCAAGCAACACTGGAACGTCTAGTAGCTGCGCTGCGCATCGCGTATCCCCAGACCGAGATTGCTACACGGCTGCAGGCTGCTGGNTATCTGCGTGGAGATAGCAGTGATCTTCTGGAAATCTTCGGCAATGTATTGGAGAACGCATGTAAATTCAGTCGCAGCTGGGTTGGTGTCTCTGCGGAAACCATAACCCTTGAGCGGNTCATGGTCAGAGTGNTTATTGAAGACGATGGTCCGGGCATAGCCGTGGACCAAAGAGCTGCGGTATTAAAGCGTGGTCAGCGTGCGGATAGTCAAACACCTGGCCAGGGCATTGGCTTGTCTGTAGCTGCGGAGCTGGTGGCCTTATATCAGGGCGAATTGGTCATAGACGATAGAGAAGCTGGCGGTGCTCGCATTTGCATCACCTTACCTGGCGCTATAGCGGACGACCATGAGTCTATGGGTTAACTATCCAAGGACCGTTACAGCCGCTGTGCCAAAGCACTAAAGAAGCGCGTTCGTAGTGCATTAGCGCTTGCCGCTTTTGGACCGCTAGCACACCAACGCTCAATAAGTTGCTTATTATCGATCAGTGTCAGGTTGTTCAGGCCTTTGTTTATTAGCTCTACTTGCAATGCCATGCGTGCTTGTTGATCCTCCACCGGGCTCGCTATGTCCGCAGCTATTTCAGC
Source organism: Gammaproteobacteria bacterium (assembly GCA_002690405.1). Taxonomy (GTDB): domain Bacteria; phylum Pseudomonadota; class Gammaproteobacteria; order Pseudomonadales; family Azotimanducaceae; genus UBA4421. The sequence continues at coordinate 15,613 of NZEI01000032.1, read as the reverse complement.
CTCGAGGGTGAGGCGGTGCAAATCTTCTGATCGAGCCCTACCTTGGCTGCGCGCCGCGAACACCGAGTGCGGTGGTTCGATCACATCGCCCGCCTGTTCTGCTGNGCTGACTTGTAGATCCCAATCCTGCCATTGCGCCAAACGCCGACCGGTTTCGGCCTTTTTTGCAGCAAGGGCNAGATCTTTTAGCNTTTGGTTTGCGGCGTTAATGCGCTTNCGCACGGCAACTGCGGGTTTCAGCGCAGCCGCTTGGTCTGCAATNGCCTGATACTGCGCGCGTAGCTCAGCTAGATCCGCGCTGCCGACGTTTTGTTCAAACCCATTCAGTGCGGCCTCTAATGCCTCGTGCTGTGCTGCTAACGCTTCTTGATTAGCTTGGTATTGGGCGGCGCTGCGCTGGAATACCGCATCACACGCTTGTCGGAATGCCTCCCAGGCTTTGCGTTCGGCCTGTCTTGGTGCTGGCCCGATTTGCTGCCAGCGCTGCTGCAACTGCTTGGCCTGCTGGGTGGCCTCTTTGTTGGATGCGACGCCCATCAGCGCTTTTGCGTCTTCGATGATTTTCTGTTTGCGTTCAAGGTTGTCGCGCTTGCACTGGCGGATGTGTTCATGCAGCTGGGTTTGCAGTCCTTCAAAGCGTTTTTCTAGCGGCTTTAGGCCGCGTCGCTCGCATGGATGATGACTTTGCCACTCGGCTCGAGCTTGGCGGGAAATGGTCTCAATTTCTTGCAGTGGAATTTGCTGCCAATCCCTCTGTTCGATCAGTTCTGCCAGCTGCTCGCAGACTGCTTGGCGCTTTTGCAGATTCGCTTTGCGACGTTCGCTCTGTTCTGCGAAGTATGTTTTGCAGGGTGCGAAGGCTTGTTCAGCCATGGCGTCAAAGCGTTTTTGCAGCGTTCGGTCAGTGCGGCGTAGTGGACCTAAATCATTCCATTGTTGGCGCAGCGCTTTGAGTCGCTCGGCCTGATCTGGAGGGGGCAGTGGCTGCTCTACTAAAGCTTGTAAGCTCTCGAGCAAAGTCTCGCGTTTAGGCTCAGTGGCATAGTTTTGCCAGTCACTCATTTCTCCCAATTCGCCGCTTAGGGCGTTGATCTCGACATCGCAGTCGCTATATCCGAGTCGTTGTAATTGACGTGCCTGTGCCAGATATTGCGTCGCCTGTTTAAGCTGGCCCTCGGCNAGATGCGCCTTTACGCTNCCAACTAATTCTCTAAGCTGGGCGCGCGTTCGNGTTTGTTGCTCGGTTAATTGCGCAACTTCCGCGCCTACGCGAACCAAGGCGGCCTGCAAGACGCCCACGCTCTCGGGCAGCGGTAGGTCTTCGGACCAACCAAGTTTTTTCATAGCCTGTGTGCTGGCCTTTAGCCATTGTTGCCTGTGCTTGACCAGTTCGGCCGTCGCTGCAGTGATTTCTTCGGTCGTGAGTGCATGTGGAAGCTCAGCGAGGTCAAGGGGTAAGCGCTGCAGGTGGTGTAACTTCGCCGCATATCGATCNAATTTTGCGGATAGACGATCAAAGGCTTGCTGCTGAGTAACGCTGGGTGAGTACTCACTAGGCCCTGCCCGCCAATTTTCATTGGTTTGTTGTAGNACACGATTTGCATACTCAAAGTCCGCACCATNTTTTTCCGCTTCGCTAAAAAACTGGTTCAGGGCATCGACCACTATCTGGTATTGATCGTCCTTAGGGTCGGGAACAGAAAGATCAAAACCCGCTAGAGGTGTAGCAGGCACGACAAATGTGTCATTTGCGGATTCTGCATGGGCCAATTTTTGTATGGCTTGCACTAACTCGTCGGCGGCGTTCTGGCGTTTCTCCGCAAGTAATCGCAAGTGGGTTTTGTTGCGNATTAGACCTTCGAGATCAGGCCGTTCCTGATCATGCTGCGACAGCATTTTGCCAATGGTCGCGTCTAATTCCTGCAGGCGTTGTTGCGCGCCCTCAAGTGATCTGCGCCCCTTTTTTAGAGCATCCAAGCGNTCACGCGCGTGCTTGTGACAAGTTTTATTACGCCCGCGAGATNACTTTTCTAGGGCAACTAAACCTTGTTCTGAGTTNAATAGCGGTTGGCTAAGAATNAATTCCAAGTCCTCAATATGCGCGCGTAGTGCCAAGGTTGCCATGTGCTCGGGAGTGATCGCTATTTGTACCAGTGCTCGCACTTGGTCCGTAGACGCAGTAGCAAAGCGCTCAGCCATGACCCGAGGCTTTTGGTTTAGTGGCGAATCAACGGGCGTCAGCTGCACCAATCGGTGCGCGGCAGCTTGTGCTGTCGCCTCGTCGTCCAGCAGGGTGACCAATATATCCTCATCGGCGATCCATGGGATTAGGGCAATTTTCACCTGTGCATTTGGCTCTGTGGCCACTGAGCTGCTAAACAATTGTTTAAGCTCGGGGCCGATATCACAGAGCTTACTCGCGGCTATCGCATCACTGATGTCACGCAACACCTGCAAGCGTTGCTCGGAATCGCCGGCGGAAAATTGGCGCTGGTACTTTTTGCTGACCCGCGCGTCATTACTAAAAAGCTTTTTCAGCACGAAAACTAATCCAAAGAGTTATGACTGCCGTCGCATAATGGCGCGCCGCGAGTATGTTTGCAGGCGCAGAAGTATAGGGTTCGCGTGGTTTCAGCTACATAGGTCAGCGGTAGAAATTCAGTGCCCTGATGAGAGCCATCACAGAATGGTTGGCGATCACTTTTACCGCAAGAGCACCAAAAATATTTGCGGCCTTCCTCAACATCAACCGGCAGCGGGTTTTTTTGCGGAATGTCTGGTGTGCTCATCTCGGCTCCTTAATTCTTCTAGTAGGCGTTATGAAAATTTGCGCTCTTCCCACCATGGGAAAAACTCTGGCATATCGCCAGACACTTGGCATGGATAGTTCGCGTCGCGTTTTTCTAGAAACGATTCCACGCCTTCCTTGGCATCCGCAGAGCGTCCCCGATAGTAGACGCCGCGTGAGTCGATTTTGTGTGCTTCCATTGGATGGTCCGCGCCTAACATCTTCCACATCATATGACGCACCATAGCAATGGATACGGGCGCGGTGTTGTCGCGAATCTCGGCGGCGATGGCGCGCGCCTCGGCGAGTAAATCCTCAGGATCATGGAGGCTTCTTAACAAGCCACCTTCCATGGCTTCTTGGGCCGGAAACACTTTGCCTGAGTAACACCATTCAAGGGCCTTACTAATGCCCACGACCCGAGGCAGGAAGTAGCTTGAGCATGCCTCTGGCACGATACCGCGCCGCGCAAAGACAAAGCCGAATTTCGCTTGGGTAGACGCCAGCCGAAGGTCCATCGCCAGAGTCATCGTGACCCCTACGCCCACGGCTGGACCGTTTATCGCCGCAATGATCGGCTTATTGAGTTCGTATAAGCGCAAGGTTAAGCGCCCGCCGCCATCCGGATTGATGCCGCTGTTTCGGTCAGCCCTGGCATCGCTATTAAATGTTTTGCCGCCACTTGATAGATCTGCGCCGGCGCAGAATGCGCGCCCAGCGCCAGTAACGATAATGGCTTTAACGTTGTCATCGGCATCCGCTCGATCACAGGCATCAAGTAGTTCCTCCAGCATGGGGGTATTGAACGCGTTGAGCGCCTCAGGCCGGTTCAAGGTGATTGTTAAAATATTGTCTTCAATCTCATACAAAATTGTGGAGTAGCTCACAGTTCCCCCTTTTATGTGGTCATAACTAACGTTCCCATGGTGCCTATGTCGCCCGAATTTTTCTATGATCGTATGCTAAGGCCGAAAAGCTCCATGGATTCTTGCAGCCGAGTAAAGAGCGAAATATGCAGTCCCAACTTTCAGAATCAGAACAAGCCTTTGCCGATCAAGTAGAACAATTTATTGCACAAAACTGGCTTAACATCGCCGAGCCGAGGCGCCGCATGCGCGCTTGGTTAAATACCGGTGACACTGAGTCGCTGCGCAAGCGTTGGTATCACAGTGTGGTGGCAGCAGGATGGTCGGTACCTCATTGGCCCGAAGAGTTTGGGGGTTGTGATTGGTCGCCCCAGCAATTGCATATTTGGTTGAGCGCTTGTTTAAAGCATCAGACCCCGGCCGTGTTGACGTTTGCCACAGCTCACGTTGGGCCGCTATTGATTGAGTATGGTGATACCGCCCAGCGTGCCTTGTTGGCGCAAATCGCAGCGTTNGAGGAGACCTGGTGTCTGGGCTGGGCAGAACAGGACTCACTATCAGATCACTTGGGCGTGGCCACGCGCGTCTCGAGAACGCCACGCCAGCTCAGTATTCGCGGTACTAAAACTCGGGTCATAGAGGGGATGCAAGCCCACTGGATGATGTGTATCGCNCGTGCTGAAGACAGCCAGGCGCAGCAANCCNCAGGGTCCGTTGTGCTGCTACCCTTACAGCAGTCGCAGATTACACGTAGCCCCCAAGCCGCCTTGTCCAGCGGTCAGCCCATGGCTGAAATTGTCATAACAGANGCATTAGCCCCCCCATGGGGCGAATTGCACATCCCTATAAGCGAACTGCATAAGCGTCTATCCGGTATNACTGCGGGCGATCTGTCTATATCGGTAGATGGCGCTGCGTTAATGCAGCAAGCGCAAGGACTTGCAAATCGATTGCGTGGCGAACCGAATATGGAGCTTGGCTTATTGCGCGATTGNGATGAGTTGGCGATCGAGATTTTAGCTTTGCAGGGCATGGAGCAACGCGCAATTGTCGATTCTGAACTGCCGCCGACGCTATTGCGCCTGCGTGCGCAGACGCTATGGGGCAAATTAAGCGAGTTACAAATTGCCGCTTTCGGGTATTATGCGTTGCCCTTCGTTGATGGCGCACTAGCTGATAATGAAGGGCCGGTCGATAACACTCGGCCACTGGGGGAAATGGACATGACTATGGTCATGCGCCGTATGTTGTCTCCCACCATAGCGACGGAGCTGGGCTTGGATCCTCGTGATNCACTTGCTCAGGACGCGCTTGGTTTGCCGGCGCAAGATCACTAGACATTGCGACTGAGCGATTAAACTAATTTGTAGGTTAAAGAGGTAAGTTGATGGACTTTTCCTTCACAGAAGAACAAACCCTGTTACAAGAAAGCGTCTCGCGTTTTATGCAGAACGACTATGGTTTCGATGCGCGCCAGCAAAATGCGCAANCTGAAGAGGGCTTCAGTACAGCAAACTGGCAAACATTTGCCGAGCTGGGTTGGTTGGGTGTGCCATTTAGCGAGGCGGACGGTGGTTTTGGTGGTGGTGCCATCGAGACTATCTTAATGTCCGAGCAGTTTGGGCGCGGATTGTTGATTGAGCCTTTCCTGGCAACCGTGGTGTTGGCTGGCGGTGCGCTCAAGCACGGTGGTAGCGAAGCGCAAAAAACTCAGTATTTGCCTGGGATTATTGACGGCTCCGTCCACGGTGCATTGGCCTTTGTAGAGCCCCAAGCGCGATTTAATCTCGCGGACATTACAACCACTGCCGTAGCGGATGGCGATGGCTATGTGCTCAACGGTTATAAGGCGGTGGTGTTAAACGGNCCCCAGGCTAACTTCTTGGTAGTGAGCGCTCGAACCTCAGGCGACCAGCGTGACGAAGATGGCNTTTCCTTATTCGTAATGGATGCGGCTTCGGCGGGTATATCACGCCGAGACTATCCCACGGTTGACGCATTTCGCGCGTCGGAGATTACCTTCGAAAATGTCAAACTAGGTGCTGACAGCCTGCTGGGTGAGGCTGGCAAGGGTTTANCGATATTGCAGCAAGCNATAGACGATGGGGTATTGGCAGTTGGTGCCGAAGCCGTAGGATGTATGGAGGTTCTGTATAAGGACACCGTCGAATACTGTAAGCAGCGAGAGCAATTTGGCCAGCCAATTGGCAAGTTTCAGGTCTTACAGCATCGCATGGTCGATATGTTCATGGAGCATGAGCAGTCNAAGTCGCTTATGTTCATGGCCGCGATGCGGATGGCCGAGGGCTATGGCGCGGAGGCGCAAAAAGCTGTGAGCGCATTCAAGGTTCAGGTGGGTAAGTCGGGTAAGTTTGTCGGTCAGAACGCTGTGCAGTTGCACGGAGGAATGGGCATGACTGAAGAACTCAACATCGGCCATTATTTNAAGCGTCTAACGATCATTGATACCTTATTTGGCAACGTAGATTTTCATCTACAGAGATACGGCGCTCTTTAATAGCCATACTCCAGCCGCCTTGCGTTTAGCCGCGTGAGGGGGCTGGCATCCACGCATTGCGCTGGCTGCAATTTGCAGTACCCTTTGTGCTGATAGGTCACAGGAGGGGACTATGGCACGTTGGGAAAGCAATCAACCAAGTATTCCGGATTGGTTCTGGCAAGCGGTNGACACCGAAGCCGAGAGCCGCATGGTGGAGGTTGACGAATGTGATGTTGCNTACCGATTCTATCCCTCCCCGGGAAAGCCAGGCCTTTTACTGATCCACGGCATGAATGCCCACTCGCGGTGGTGGGATTTTATCGCACCCCAATTGCTCGATAAGTTTGCTGTTGCGGCGATGGACCTCACGGGCATGGGCGACTCGGATTATCGCTATAAATATTCTGCGGCGACCTATGCTGACGAAATTGTTGCGGTATTGGANGATGCTGGGTTTGCTGACGACGCGCTAGTTGTTGCCCATAGCTTTGGTGGGTACATGGCCGTGAAGGCAGCGAATATACATCGCGAGCGGTTTCGTGGGCTGGTACTAGTTGATTCAGGCATTCGTCACCCGGACGATCCAATTCCCGACCGACCGTTGATNGGCGGCATGCAGGGCAAGGTCTACCCTGATCGCGAGACCGCGTTAATGCGATTCCGTTTGCAACCGCCGCAGCCCTGCGAAAACGAATACATACTGCAGTACATTGCTCGCAATTCATTGATGCGAGTGGACGGTGGATGGGCGTGGAAATTTGATGAAGACCTGCTCACCACACTGACTGAGGTCGAGCGCCAGCCTGAGGATTACACCGACCTTACGGTACCTGTAGGCGTTATTTATGGCGCCGACAGTGAACTTTTTTCACGACGCACTCTGGAATATATGCAGGAGTTGATTCCTCAGGACTTTCCCTATGTGGAAATTCCGCAAGCTCAGCATCATGTGTTTCTAGATCAGCCTTTGGCATTTATCGATTCGTTACACAAGATCGTCGACAAACTGTAAAAGCCGCTGATCCACGGGTAGTTAATGATTACCCCGTAGCAGCAAAGGCGGTAGCCATTTGATGCCTGCATAAGCGTGTCTGGCTCTAAATTGGGCGGTCATGATTCATCTAAGGCGGGTGGTTTAAGTCAGAATTTTGTCTTATTAGGGNTGAAAGACTTTTGTGTATTTTTCGGCAGATTTGTCACCAAAAGTATCTTTTGTGCATTTGGGTAACACAAAAAACACCGNATTTCAGTCCCCGAAGATATTTTGTCAACTAACAGTTGACGCTCTGAACACCAATTGTTAGAAGTTGTGGTGGAAGGGGTTAGTTTCCGATTGCGGTAATTTAATCACCTGTTGGATCAGCGGTTTTGTGGAGGAATCGCTGTCCATTGGAAAGAGGCTAAACGAGAGGGTTCAGGGACAAAACCGTTCCAGCGACCAATCGGGAAGAAATAGGGGAACAAAGTGAGAAAATCCAAAATGCTGTTAGCGAGCGCATTGCTCGCAATCGCGCCTGGTTCGCAGGTGATTGCTGCGGAAGAGGACGCAGCAATCGAAGAAGTGGTTGTCACGGGTTCTTATCTGAAGCGTAGCGCGGCCGATTCGCCGTCTCCGCTTTCGGTAGTGACCTCAGCTGACATTGAAGATATTGGTGCTGCGGACGCGGCGGAAGTGATCGCATCGATGCCTTGGAACTCAGGCTCGCAAACTCGTGCGGCGACTTTCCAGGGCGAGGGCGCTGATGGCCGTATGAGCATGAACTTGCGCAACCTAGGTAATGGCGCGACGTTGCCGCTAGTAAACGGCCGACGCCAGGTTCCATCTTGGTACAATGGTCGTGGTAACGCGTCGACCAATATCAACGCATTGGTGCCAACCATCGCGATTGAACGAATNGAGGTAGTAAAGGATGGTGCCTCAGCGTTGTATGGCTCTGATGCGGTTGCGGGTGTTGTTAACTTCATCACCAAGCGTGATTTTGAAGGTCTAGACTTCACCTACCAGTACACTTCGGATCAAAATACCGGCGAAGGCGATACGGGTACACTGAGCATGATTTGGGGTGTTCAGGGCGATCGCGGTGGAATTATCGCCGCTGCGTCGACTATGGATCGTGCGGAAATCAACGTCGCGGATGACTATGAGCGATTTGGCGGCAGTACTCTGTCCTCAACTGGTCAACCTGGGCGTTTATTGCCTATCGCGGGTCAGACGATTACGTGGGCGGCCCACGGTCTTAATCCGGGTCAACAGGTTGGTGCGAATGGTGAAACATCGCTAAACAATCTGCCACGGGCAGCCGATGGTTCTAGCTATGGTCAGGCGGACGTTAACTGTGAGGANGCAGCGGCGTTTACTCGAGGAAACGGTGGTGCGCTTGCTAACTTTGCAAATCGCTGTGTCTACGACTACGGCTCGTTCTTCTCTATTCAAGCTGCTGAGAAACTGCAGAATATGTTTGTCGCGGGTCACTATGATGTGACGGATACGCTTACGGCTACCTTCGAATTCGCNTCGAATAGCTCTGAGTTCAATCGCTTGAATTCTTTGAACCCGAATGCGCCTGCATTGACGATTCCTACTGGCACTAGCTACATCGATGCCAATGGTGACGTGCAGTTTGCGCCTAACCCAGGCAGTGTAGAAGATGCATACCGACGAGGTATNGAGCCTGTCAACTACGCTAACCTAACCCGTCTGCAAGGCTACACTGCAGAACAGAATGGCACCGCGATTCGTCCGATTAAAACCTTCACAGACGTTAATCGTAGTGACCAACGTCTTGCTATTGGTTTGGAATGGGATGTCGAAGTTGCTGGTAACCCATGGGTGGTAACTGCGAATATCACGGCTAGTGATCACAGCTCTCAGGTCTCTCAGGTCCAAGATACTCTCTCGACGCANATGGAGCTGGCGTTGAACGGTTACGGTGGACCAAACTGTGATCTGGTAAATGGCGTTCCCGGGGACGGTAACACCTCTTACGCGGCTTCCGGAGGCGATTTCGGAGCAGGGTCTTGTTACTTCTTTAACCCGTTTGGTAACAGTGCATGGGAGCGTGATGGCACCCAAGGCTTCTCAAATGGCGAGTTGACTAACCCACCAGAACTCTATGAATGGCTGATCGGGCGTGCGAGTAGCGACAGTGACTTTGGTCAACGCGTAATTGATGTCGTCGCAGCAGGGGATTTATTCGATACGGCTTCAGGCCCAGTAGGTTTGGCTGTTGGTGTACAGCGACGTATTGATACTGGCCAGGTCGTTCTTGACTCATCTCTAACTTCAGACAACCTCGACTTCGTTTTTGGTGCTGACGATTGGAAGGGCACCCTTACAACCACNGCAGCGTTTGCCGAGGCCGCAATCCCAGTTGGTGATTTGATCGAAGTTAATATTGCCGCCCGCTACGAAGAGTTCGACGAAATCGGCGAAGACTCTGTGGATTCAAAAATCTCGGTAATCTTCCGCCCGACTGATTCGTTAACCTTGCGCGCGTCTGGCGGTAGTTCTTTCCGTGCACCTTCGTTGCAGCAATCTTTTGGTGCGCTGACCACGGTAGCCAACCAGGCTGACCTTGTTGGTGGTACNACGTTTAAGCCATCGATTACCAAGGGTAATCCAAATCTTAAGCCAGAATCTGCTGACAACATTAACTTCGGATTGTCGTGGATTCCTCAGGAAGGTCTGCTAGAAGGCTTGTCTGTTGATGTCGACTACTATCAGTACGAGTACGTTGACATCATGACACGTGAAAACAGTGCGGGGCTGCTTGCGGCAGATAATGCAATCATTCAAGCATATGCTGACGCAAATGGGGTAAGCCTTGCGGACGCGGCTGCAGCGTCAGCGCGTAATCATGATCAGGTTATCCGGAACTCATCTGGCATCTTGTTGCGATTGCTGCCGAACTTCTCCAACGCAGATTCTGCTGAGGTGAGTGGCGTAGACGTAACCTCTTCCTACAGCTTCGATAATAACTGGGGTAACTGGCGCGTAGGCGTGCAGGCTGCGTGGATCGGCACCTACGATGTTAAGGTGGGCTCAACCACATTTGATGCAGTTGGTTCATACAACTTCACGACACCTGTTGCTCGTCCGTTGCCTGAGTGGAAGGTCAATGGCACCGTCTCCTGGAGCATGGACAACCACCGAGTCTTCATGTTGGCGCGCTACATCGATGAAGTCGATGAAGATATCCCTGCCGGTACGGCTGGGTTCTTCAAGGCGGTAACAGCTATTGCTGGTAACCAGTCTACGGCCGATCAAATGGCCGATGGCAAGATCGACAGCATGCTGACCGTTGATTTGCAGTACAACTACTCCTTCGGCGAAGTTGCTTTCCTAAGCGACTCCAACGTAACGGTGGGTCTGCAAAACATCTTTGATGAGGTTGCACCGGTTGTATCGTATGTAACTGCATACGATCCCACGTTGCATGATGGACGTGGACGACTATTTTTCTTGAGAGTGGGTGGTTCGCTCTAAAGAAAATTTTCGACAAAGCCCCCTCGAGTCGAGGGGGCTTTTTTTTGGGTTGAATTAGGCGCTATGCAAGTTAGGTTCGCCTAGCGTTTGATTTGTCACCTATCAAGAAGTTCGGGTAAGTTATTTCACAAGGCGTTGAAACCCACCTAAACTGCAATTTCTACAACCGGCTAGGCAAAACCATGAAGCTGTATTCTTTTCTGGTCTCGTTGGCACTTTNAGTCAGCGCAAATAGTTATGCGGAGCAAACATCCCAATGCTCGNAAATCGTTGACAGAGCCGAGCGACTGGAGTGTTTCGATCGCGAATTTCCCAATGACATTGAGCCATCGACAAAGCCGCAACCCTCGGCAAAGGCATCGCAAGCCACCGCGGTGCGCGCTGCAGACCCAGTGAGTAACGTGATTGTTGCTGACGAGTCCAGGCAAGAAGCCAAAAAAAAATTATCCCTTGGGGGGTTGTTTGATTGGAAGAGCCAGCCAGAGGTTGAGACTGAGATCGTGGCGATTCGATCCGGATCCAAGCAGCGCATGATATTTCGGTTAGCCAACGGCCAAATCTGGATGCAGTCTACTCCTAGGACATTGCCCTTTAAGAGCGGTGACAAAGTAACCATTAAGAGCGGTCGGATAGGTGGGTACATCATGCGTTCTGCAAGCGGAACCAGTTCTCGCGTTAAGCTTATCGAGGGGNGATGTAGCACGGCCCAGCGCGTGCCCTCTCGGTCAGCAGATGCGNTACCTTTTTCATTCAGAGGGAAGTCGCCGGCTCCAATGCGATTGCTCTTAGGGGATTCCGGCCCTCACCCAACGTTACGGCGAAGCAGCGACTTGATATAAAGGGTCCATCAAAGCGNGCNAGCCGCAGAAGGTTCGACCTCCCCGCTTCTTCTATAAACTCATTTGCCTAGACTGATTCCTAGCGCCACATTTGAACAAAAGCCTCGGACTGCGGGTCCGAGGCTTTTTATTTTTCTACCTTGATTTCGGAACTAGCTGTAAACGTAAGGNGGCGTGTGCCTCGATTTGTTTGCGCGAAAACAGCATTGGTAAATCGCTATCGTTGGCCCAATTTTCCAACAAATTATCGTAGAACTTAGATCTAGGATCGCCAGACTGCCCTGGTGCATTGGTCATGCGTGCCGCATCCCAATTTCCCACATCGACAACCATGCGAAATGAGGCGCCGCTGCGTACTAGAAAATCTTTTGCACGGAAGCCAGTGTTGTTCGTTGTATTACTGCTNCCACCACGTCCGTGCTCCGTCATCGTTAATGTCCTGCGAACATCGTCTGATACAAGGTTNAGCAATGGGTGATGAAATTCAGTCCGGTGTAAGTCACCCCAGCGCCATTGCTTAGGATTATTGCCNAGCAGTTGTTGGGTTTCTGCCCAAGCTTTCGGTAGCGTNGCGTAGGCCTGTTGTTTGCCTTGTGGGGTAGTTAACAGACTGAGCGCGGTGAGGGTATCGAGGCTCGGCGCCGTTTGGGTGTCAATGCCATCATCGATTAAGCCCATTAATGCCGGCTCTAGGTGACGGTGGTACCAGACATTCCATAACGCTGCAGCAGCTGAATCTCGGTCTAAAACAGCGTTCCATCCTGCGAGTAAGGCGCCGCCCTGGGGCACTTCTGTACCAAGGTCCGGTAAGCGCAGCAAAATTTCTCTGGCAAAAATCGAGTGATAGTCGCGCTGCAAATCGGTGGAGTCTTGCAGGCTGTGTTGATCTTGGCGCTCTAAGACTTCCCACAGTCGCTTGTAGCGCCATGGCGCGGACCATTCAAATCCGACCCGAAATTTATCAATAGGATAGTCTTCTGGCAGGCTCATTGCGTTTGCTGTGCCGCTAAAACCGCGTTTTGGATTATATTCCTCGGGCAGCACATCCATATCGAAGTACCCGTCCCACTCATAACTGCCGTCGCCGGGCACGGGTAATAGACCATCCCAATTGTCGCGCTTAGGAAAACGCCCGGCCGGTTTGTAGCCAATATTGCCGTCAATGTCGGCATAGACCTGATTTTCGGAGGGTGCACCCCATCGATTCAGCGCACCTACGAACGTACGGAAGTTCTGTGCACGCATGTACTCAATGCTGCCGAAATATGGGGCCATGCCGGGCTCCAACCAAGCCGCGCGGACCGCAAAAAAATGTTTTTCAGTTGCGGCCACTACTGGGCCGTGACGGGTGAACTGTAAGTCCACCGTGCGAGCGTGCTCGCCGTTTATATTGATGGTCTCCTGCACCGTCTGCAGCGGCTCTTGCCGCCCTTGATAGACGTAGCCGGAACCCTTGCGCTCGTAAACATACAGATCTTCCTGATCAATGGGAAAGATCGTTAAACCAAACGCTATCCTTTCATTGTGGCCAATTGAAATGCCCGGTAGCGCCGGTTCGCCTGCGCCAATAACGTTTATACCTGGAGCATGCAGATGGGCGATATAGCGTAGTGAGGGCACCGCATGGCCGCGATGNGGGTCATCTGCCAGTATGGGTCGGCCCGTGGCGGNTCGCTCGCCACTTACCACCCAATTGTTGCTGCCCATGTCACCTCGGTAGTCTTGATATGCCGTGGTTGCAATGGCGTCTCGTTCATTAGTGCGGCCGCCCACGGCGGCAGCAAAGTCCACGGGGCTCTTTGCCAAGAAATAGAGATCTAATACGTCATCGGGAATAGCACAGGGGTCTAACCCGTCGGGTATTTCAGTTACCCAGCTTGGCTCGAGTACTTTCCAGCTCGCGGCGAGGTCTAATTTGTCTTGGCAGGCGAGCCGTGCACGCCAGACTTCGGTGGCAACGTTGCGCCATAAGCCGTTACTGCGTATGCGTACCACATCTTCAGCAGCCCATTTTGCCGGCGCATATCCTAGCAGCGTGAACTCTGGGGGCAGCAGATTGGCATGTTTTTCGGTTAGATCGATATAGGCGTTAATTCCAGCTGTAAAGGCTTCAGTGATTTTCTTTGCATCATTGCCATAAGCCAGCCACTCGCTGTACATATCGCCCCGATACAGGAATAGGCGAGCTGCCCGATCTTGATTAACATAGGCAGATCCAAGTACCTCTGACAGACGACCGAGTCCGCGTCGGCGCCAGGTGTCAATCTGCCAAAGCCGGTCTCGAGCCGCGTTAAAACCCTGAACAAAAAAAGCGTCATAGTGGTCATTAGCATAGATGTGTGGCACGCCCCATTGGTCCACGATAATTTCTGCAGGTTTGGTCAATCCCGCCACGGTATACCGAGCGTCCTGATCAATTTTGGCTGTTGCAGCATGGGTGTATACGCTGATCACTAGTGCGCTAATAAAAACGGCTATTCGCATAGTGGTGCTCCTCAATTGCGGTTCTTGTCTCCACCGGTGATTATTCCATGAAAAACGCTGGCGCAAAAAAAACCCCGCATCGCGGGGTTTTTTTGCAGCTTTAAAAGCTAAGGCTAGTCCCAGGTCAGTGCACCACCGGTTTGATAATCGGTAACGCGGGTTTCGAAAAAGTTCTTTTCCTTTTTCAGGTCCATAATTTCGGACATCCATGGGAATGGATTCTTTGCTCCGGGAAACTGCTCTGATAGACCAATTTGCGCTAACCGGCGATTAGCAATGAACTGCAAGTACTCTTCCATCATGTTGGCGTTCATGCCGAGGACGCCTCTGGGCATGGTGTCTCGTGCGTAGGCAATTTCCAGCTCTGTGCCTTCCAGCACCATTGCGCGCGCCCATTCTTGCATATCTGTTTGCCACAGCTGGGGGTTTTCCAGTTTGATCTGGTTGATTACATCAATGCCGAAGTTAACGTGCATGGATTCATCGCGCAGTATGTACTGGAACTGTTCTGAGGTACCGGTCATTTTGTTGCGACGACCCATAGACAGAATTTGGGTAAATCCGCAGTAGAAGAAGATGCCTTCTAATACACAGTAGTAGGCGATCAGGTTCTTCAGTAACGCTTTGTCTGTTTCTAACGTTCCGGTGTTGAAGGTTGGATCGTTTATTTCTTGGGTGTATTTCAATGCCCAAGACGCTTTCTTAGCGACAGCAGGCACCTCGTGATACATGTTAAAGATTTCGCCTTCATCCATGCCCAACGACTCAATACAGTATTGATACGCATGGGTATGGATTGCTTCTTCAAATGCCTGGCGTAGCAAATACTGGCGGCACTCTGGATTAGTAATTAGGCGATAAATTGCCAGCACTAGATTATTTGCAACCAGTGAATCAGCGGTGGAAAAGAATCCGAGGCTGCGTTTTACGATCGTTCGTTCATCGTCACTGAGTCCGTCTTCAGATTTCCACAGCGCAATGTCTGCGGTCATATTTACTTCTTGGGGCATCCAGTGATTGGCACAACCATCGAGGTATTTTTGCCATGCCCACTCGTATTTAAAGGGCACGAGCTGATTCAGGTCCGCCCGGCAGTTGATCATGGCTTTTTGATCAACGGTGACACGCTCACGGCTTTCGTTGCCTGCAAACTCAGCAGATGCTGCTACCGGCGCNTCAGGAGCGGGCTCGCTNGCGACTACNGTGGGTGTTACCACNGGGGCNGGTTCCACGGATTCCATAACTTGGGGTGCCTCCGGCGCAACAGGCGCTGCTACTTGAGGNGGTGTAGCCGGCTGCTCGGACTTNTTGAGNGTTTGCANTGCNGCGTCATTAACNACGGCNGCTTCTTCTGCATTGTTTTCGTAATCATCCCAACTCAGCATGATTTAACTCCTAAACGATATTACTGGCATGCTTCACAATCTGGATCATCCAGAGAGCAAGCCATGGGTACTGGGGCTGCGTCGCCNAGCTCCAGATCTGCACCNCTTACNGGNTCAACTNCCGGTGGTGTAGGTTCTGGNGCAGCTGCTTCGGCNGCGACACTGGGTGTTGCGGTTTGCGAGGAAACCGCATTTAACGTGCCGCGATCCAGTGTGGATTTCTCCGTGCTGGTAGCGCTCAGGGCACGCAAGTAATAGGTTGTTT